>CAMBZU010000133.1 GCA_945872355.1 Chitinophaga pinensis | reverse complement strand
TACGCTGAATGAAGACGCCATTAAACTAAAATGTAAATCGCTCATTAAATTGGGTAGAATAAAAATTGCTATAGACGTGTTCAATTCGTTCTGTAAAGAATATAAAATGCTGCTAAACGAAGAATTTGAGTGTTCTTTTGAAAGTTTTACAAAACAATGAAACTTTTTCTAGTATTCCGCTATTAATGCCTTGAAATTAATCTTTTATTAAGTTTTAATTAATCTCGATTAGATATTTTTGTATCATGTTAGGTCATCAATCTAACTTGAAACATTTAGATCTAATTGAAATGAGAATCACAAATACTTCCTACACTTTTGCTTTATTCGTGTTGGGCTTGTCCCAAACCGTTTATGCTCAGCAGAAAACCAAGCGTCCAAATGTCCTATTTATTATGACCGACCAACAACGATGGGATGCCATGCGTTGTGCTGGAAATTTGGGAATTAAAACTCCCAATATGGACAGAATAGCCCGTGAAGGTGTACAGTTTACGAATGCTTATTCGGCTTGTCCGGTTTCGGTGCCTGCACGTACTGCCATACTTACAGGTCGCACGATATTCAATAATAAAGTTTTGAATAATAATGACGTTGAAAGTGATAGTGTGCCAAAACATCCTACTTTCGACCAAGTTTTAGCCGAAAATGGCTATCATACTGAGTATTATGGTAAATGGCATGCTCCTTATCAGTTTGCTACTAAATACAAGAACGAGGTAAAAACAACCAATAAAGACAAGCATGCCAAAAATGTACAGTCAAATGCGGATGCATTCAGGGCATATTTAACTGAAAATTTTGGTTCTGTACGCAAGCCAAATGCAAATGAATTGATTGATTTTATGAGCCTTAGGCCGTATGTTGCTCTGCAAGTTGATGGTAGGTATGGAACTATTCAGCAGTTTGAAGCAAACGGTAAACCGTCAAAAAGCAATGGTGATTCGCAAGCAAATAACATAGGAATTTTTCACTCACAAGCCGATGCTTCATTAACTGCTTTTGAAGGACACGAAGCACTGACTGCGCTCAAAGCAACTCCAGCAAATCAAGCTTTCTCTTTAACATGTTCGTTTGGGCCTCCTCATCCTCCATTTATTGCACCTAAAGAATATGCCGACATGTACGATGTTGAAAAAATGGAACTGCCATTAAGTATAAATGATGAGTTAAAAAATGCACCATACACTCAAAGTAGTCAGGTTGTAGATACTCGGTTTAAAAACCCTGATATGGCCAAGCAGCTTAAATGGGTGTATTATGCTATGGTAACTCAGGTTGATGATTGGGTAGGTAAATTGCTCGATGAAATAGATAGTAAAGGTATTGCCGAAAATACAATTGTTGTTTTTGTGAGCGATCATGGCGAAATGCTTGGCGATCATGGTTTGGTGAGTAAAAATAAAATGTACGAAGGTTCTGTTCACATTCCTTTATTAATTCGTTTTCCAAAAGTAATTCCAGCTGGCAAAAAAGTGGATACAGCAGTTTCGCACCACGATATTTTTGCTACAATTATGGATTATACGGGCATGAAGATTCCCGTAAATGATGGTCGTAGCTTACGAGACTTGATAAATGGCAAAAAAGATGCAATAGATTATGCTGTTTCAACATGGGGTGCAATTAGTAATGGCGGTCCGTTTATGATACGCAAAGACGATTGGAAAATGATAGTGTATTTACAAATGGGAGAAAAGAAGCAAAAAAACACCAATGCACTTTATAATTTAAATTCAGACCCATTGGAAATGAACAATCTTATTGGCTCTAATCCTGATAAAGCAAAGTATACAGATGTAGCAAATGAGCTTAAACAAACCCTCAAAAACTGGATGATAAAAACAAAAACTCCGTATACCAATGAATTAGATAAAACAACTTTATAAATTGACTTTGTACTAATTTTTAACACAAACCTATTTCAGGACAAGACATGTTTAACCTCTCTCTGTTCCCCCTTCTTCCTCCCTCTCCTTTTGGAGAGGGTTGGGGTGAGGTTGGGATTAAGGGCAAATATTAAAGATAAATGAAAAAACTTTTTTTACCAGCAACTTCCTTTGTATTAGGCATTTTACTCACTGCGGCAGCTTATAATTTCTTTGTAAAGCCTCCTGTAATAAAAAATGTATTGGTTTCGTCGGTTAGTCCGCTCACAACCAAAGTGGTTTACAGTATTGCCGATAGTGTAACCGAAGGGTATTATTTCCCAACGCACGACAATTTGTTGGTAATGGACCGTGCAAATACTGAAACTTGCGAAGCATTTATTGTGCAAGTGGCACCCAACAAATTTACACACCGACATGTGCACGACGATACCGAGAAAATATTTTATATCCTGTCGGGAAAAGGTCGCTTGGATTTGGAACGTGGTGGAAAAAAAGAGAGCTTTATAGTGAATCCAAAAGACTTTGTACATGTTCCACGAAATTGTTATCACCAAACTTTTTGCGAAGGACCTGATTCGTTAAAGTACTTAGCCATCGATTGTTTCCCTGGCGGCCATAACCCCGAAGAGCCAACTTGGGATTCGCATGCTGTAGCTGTATGTAAAATGAAAGGTTGGGATTACAAAGAAGCACGAATCAAAAAGAATTAATTGCATTTTTATTTTGAAATATTTTTGCAAAATATGCTAAATTAATCTTTCGTTAATCATTCATTAATTGATTGCAGGTACTTTTGGCAATGAATTTAATTAATATTTAAAATCAAAAAATTGAATACTTAATAGATAAAGTATCATCAAGTATTATTGGAATAGTATTATTTTTCTTTAAAGTCCTTATGAAGCTCGAAAAACTAACTTTTTCACAAAATTATTTCTTTTATTTTCGATTAAAGGATTTTATTAATTATAAATTAAGTGCTTTTTAATTAGTGCAACTCTATCTTTGACCACGTAAATTAGGAATTCATCATATCAAGAATAAATTAATGAAAAGATTATCAACAATTCTGTTAGCCTTAAGCAGCTTTTTTATAGCACAAACTTTATTGGCAAAAAAAACGGATTATACCAAGTACGTAGATCCTATTATTGGAAATGTATCGCAATTATTAGTGCCTACATATCCAACATTTAGCATGCCCAATCAAATGCTACGGATGATTCCGCTTAAACCCGATTATATTGCAGATCAGGTTAGTTCGTGGCCTTTGCATGTGGAAGGTCACCGCGATAAGGGAGTTATGCAAATGAAAGTGTCGGTGGGTGCAATTAATAATGCAAGTTGGAAAAGCAAAATGACTATCGACCACGATTTGGAGACAGTTCGTCCGTGGATATATTCTACTTATTTAATAGACGATAATATTACATTAAGCTTTACCCCTTCGAAAAAAAGTGCCATCTATAAAATTGATTTTCCTGCATCAGCAGCCAAAAACATACTCATCTCGGGTACAGATAAAATGAATATTAGTGCATTGGGTAATAATTCATTTAACATACACGAAACCATTGCTTACAGAGTAAGAGGCATTGAACCTACCATGCGTTATACTTCGGTTTATTGTTATGCAGTGCTTACCGACGTAAATGGGACTGCTTTGAGCAATATTCAAATTAACGCTCAA
>CAMBZU010000132.1 GCA_945872355.1 Chitinophaga pinensis | reverse complement strand
CTGATGGCGGTGCTACTTGGAATCAAATTAACTATAGTGGAATTAATTTTCTATCGGCTGGTGATCATATTTTAAATATGCAATTTTTAAATAATAATGTAGGCTTTATTACTGTTGGTCCATACAGTGGAAGCTATGGTACTACAGATGGTGGATTAAGTTGGAGTTTAATAAATTTACCGGGCAATCATTGTTATAATCAAGGGCTATTTTTCTTTGACGAAAATAATGGTTTTATTGGTGGCTCAGGCTGCTTTCTAGGTGAGTTGATCAGCTACGTTTCAGCTAGCCCATGGCTTACAGGAACCTGGGCACCAAGTGTAATACAAGGGCCTTCATTTACACCTGCCAATATGATTGTTGATATTCAATTTTACAATTCAAATTACGGATTAGCTGCCAGTAAAAGCGGCTATATTTATAAAACATCAAATGGTGGTTTAAATTGGGATTCTATTGCAACACCCGCTCCTTTATTTGAGTTAACATCTGTATTAATTCTAAATGATACATTGGCTTATGCCGGTTACAAAGCCAATGGCAATGGGTTCGGCCTTTATATCACTACCGATGGAGGACAGAGCTGGAATTTCGATGGTAATTCGGCTACCTTCGCTTATCCTGATATTTTTGGGACGCATTTAACAGCAAGCGGAAGAATGTATGCAGGTGGTTATTCAAATACGATGATTGACGGAATCATCTTCAGCAACAACAATCCGCTACAAATTTGGAATTACGATATTGTAGATCATAGCATCAATGATTTAGCTTCATACAATGATTCCATTGTTTTTGCTGTTGGTGATAGCGGTTATATGGTAGTAAATTATCCACAAGGCATTACAAGTTTATCAAACTTAACTCATGAAAATGACAACTTTAATGTTTTTCCAAATCCAACTGCTGATGTTTTAAATTTTACTTTTAATGGCAGTAATCAAAATTGGCAAGCTCAGTTTGCCATTTACACAACAATGGGGCACTTGGTTAAAGCAGGTGCAGTTTCAAATGCTATTGATGTAGCAGCGCTGGCGCCCGGTATTTACTTTGTAGAACTAACAAACAATGGTGTGCTTTCGCAAAAGAAAATAGTGATTGAATAAACAATAACCTTTATGTTTTATCCCTGTAACAGTTTATATGTTGCAGGGATTTTTTTTGAGTTTGAGTAGCTAGCTGAAATAGTTTTGGGCCAATACTTTTCTCACATCGGTATTATTTTTTGAGCATAAGTGAGCTTATTAAAACTAATGCAAGCAATTCCCGAAGGGTTGAATTATAATTTGTAAAGCACTAGCTCTCCCTCAATAAAACCTCAATTTAAAGCAAAGCAATTATTTATCACCTCAACTCATTTCTAATATTTTGTATAAATCATATAAATGTCTAAATTGCAAGCATGCAAATTTTATCCGTACAGCCTCTTAGAGGGCCTAACCTTTGGTCAAACGCTATACCTTTATTAATTCAGGTAAAATTAGATTTTACGCAACAACAAAATTTGAGCGATGGCGAAGTCCAAATATTATTTGATTTGGCCAAAGCCAATTGCCCCTTTCTTCAATATAATGCAGCGCTAAATGTAACGCAGCAGTTAACTTGGGCCACAGCTCAATTGGCAATTTATTTGCAAAAGCAAGCAACTTTTAATGTTCATTATATAGCATATAAGCCTACAATTATACCAACTGTTTACAATGTTGTTTATCAATATCAAACAGAAAGTATTGGTGTTGAAGTGATTGAGTACGCTGGAGTTTTAATCAACTTAATTTTAGAAGGCAAGGATATTAAGCAAGCATTAAATCAGTTTATTGAACAGTTAATTAGTAGTAAAAATGCACTTGATATTGATTTGCAAAATTTAATTGCCGCTTGTGAAACTAAACAAATTCCTTTTTGTTTGCCCGATGATGAATTACCCATGCATATTGGCTATGGTGTAAAAGGTTTTGATGTTTCAATAAGTGATTATAAAAGCACGCTATCAAAACTTCCAACAATTTTTAATACTAAAGAACAAGCAACTGTTCCAATTATTGCCATCACAGGAAGTAATGGAAAAACTACCACCACAAGGCTTATTGCGCATATATTACATATGGCAAAATATAAAGTGGGATTTACAACAAGCGATGGTATTTATGTTGATGGGCTGATGATTGACAAAGGTGATACCACCGGACCAGCGAGTGCGCAAATGGTTTTAAGAAATAAAAATGTTGAAGTGGCTGTATTAGAAAGTGCCAGAGGCGGCATTGTTAGAGCAGGTTTGGGCTTTAAGCAATGTGATTTTGGAATTGTAACAAATGTGCAGAATGATCATTTAGGCATTGCTGATATTGAAACAATGGAAGCCTTAGCCCAAGTAAAACAAGTTATTGTAAACGCCACAAAAAAGGAAGGCTTTGCTATTTTAAATGCAGATAATCCTTATACCTTGCAAATGGCTGAAACTGCAAAATGCAATGTTGCTTGGTTCAGCGCCAATGAAAAGATGCTAGGCCACAACAATGGAAATCAGAAAATACTTTTTGTGACAGATGGAAAAGTTTATTTTCAAAATGGAAGTGAGAAAACTTTCATCATCGATGTAAATGATATTCCAATTACATTTAATGGAAGATTAGCTTTTATGACCCAAAATGCATTGGCTGCTATTTTAACTTGTTTGTTATTTGGCATAGATGCTCATGTTATTGCCAAGGCAGTCAGTTGTTTTTATCCGAGTGAAGCGCAAACACCTGGTCGCATGAATATTTATAAATTTAAAAAGTGCCAACTTTTAGTTGATTTTGCGCATAACCCTGAAGGGTTTGCTGGCATTGCTGCTTTTTTGAAAAATGTTGATTCCAATGTTAAAATTGGAATTATTGTTGGCACTGGAGATAGAAAAATAGAAGATATTAAGCAATTAGGCAAGCTCTCAGCGGGCATGTTTGATGTTGTATTAATTCATCAAGTAAAATTTTTAAGAGGACATACCGCTGATGAAATAGTTGCTTGGTTGGTTGAAGGAATGCAACAAGAAAATGCGAGTATTAAATGGCAAAGAATTCCCGATGAAGCCGAACCTTTGCTGTTTGCGCTTAATTTGGTTGAACAGGAAAATACCATGATTGTAGCTTTAAGTGATGTGCTAAATGAACCAGCAGATTTAGTTAAAAAATATCAAGAAGTGTATTGATCAGAACTCTCACAGGCTTGCTTTTATTTGTAGTTCTTAAACCCAAATTAATCAATAGGAGATTTAAAAAATCGAACTACTTGATTTAGTTGGGTTAATCCCGATATAGAAAATGTTATCAGATTTGTAAAAATCTGATTTACAATTTCTTTATCGTTTAGGCATTTCTAATGCGTAATCTGGGTTAAATTCGAATGAGCTTATTCAAATTGAAACTGTTTTATCTTGACCCAATCATGCATTCAGGTATAAACCCAATTGCAATCCTTACACCCATTATACAAAAATAAATAGGCCAATTTTATTGAACTATATTTTTTTATATTGGTATTACATCCTAATAATTTTCCCATCCTCCATCTCAATTATTCTATTGGTTCTTTGGGCAAATTCATTATCGTGGGTAACTATTAATAAGGTTTGATTAAATGTTTTTGAGAGTTCTTGAAAAATTTCAAAAACTACTTCACTGT
>CAMBZU010000131.1 GCA_945872355.1 Chitinophaga pinensis | reverse complement strand
GCAATACATCTATTTTTAATTTTATTTGAAAAACATTTTTTATCGAAAATAGTAGTAAAACCCCACCAGTTAATAAGATTGAGCAGAATCTATTAAGATGAAAATAAATTTCTACCACTCTTGAAAAGGCAAGAATATGAAAGCTTAATAGGAAAGCTACAACTATACCGCCTACATAAAAAGCTCTAAAAATATGCAGTATTTTTGAACTTAACCCTGAATATCGGAACAAAAGAAACTGGTTATCTGTAACAAAGTCAAGCTTTGACCATAAAGGTGCAAATATTATGGGCGTAAAAGCAACTCCAAGTAAAGCCGACCAGAAAAGCCACAAACCCCAAAGACCTTGGTTTGCTAATATTCCAGTAATCATCTGACCTTGTTCTATTGATGTATAATACGTCAATAGGGATATAGATGGAACTAACCATGTTGTCTTTTTTGTTGATTTAAATACACCCTTCAGGACCTCCGACCTATTCAGATAAGTAATTACCAGGATAAGTATTATATATATTAAAACTACAATCATTTAGGCACAAAGATTATATTTTATCGTTCGATACAGCCAGCCTGAAAATATTGTACATACCGTAATTGGTTAATTAGATTTGATAAATACTTTTAATAGCTGTGAAGATACATATTTAGTAGGCACTTTTTAATAACTTATTGGTATTACTTTCCAATAATTAGTTCTTTTAGTTTATTACCGTATTCGTTAATAGGATAGCCATGTTTAGCATATTGTGGAGCAATTACTGCCTTGATTTTTTTATCTTTTAATTGTATTGTTACTTCTATCAGTTCAAAATAATCCCGTGTTAAGTCTCCATTTACTTTTTTAAGCTTAAAACGGTGTTTCTTTTCATCAATAAAATAATCATTCAATAGCATAGAAAACACCCTTCCGCAAAATATCACACATTGCCTATCTGCTGATAAGATCAACTCTAAAATTCTTTCAATAAAAGGTTTTAGGTTAGCTATTCCTATTTCTTTGTAATTGAAATCAGGCGAGCCGAATGGCACCAATTCTAATTGAAGTTTTTTATCAGATACTATTTCTAAATCATTCATTATTTCACCTGTGAAAGGGAGTATCTCAAGAGGTTTCAAAAACCGTATCATCTTTTGGTCAAAAGCCGATTTCCAACTTTTGCCAACACCACCATAGGTGTGCCTGCCATAGTTCGTGCAGTCCTCGATATACTTTTCATAATTTACTACCTTTGGTTTATTAAATTCCGATTTTTCTCTTTTAGCGTTCAACTGAACCATTACTAATTCAGCATTAAGATTTCCGGTAAAAAAATGAGGCGATGATGTATCAAAATAATTATTGCCAATTTTTTCATTCAAAAGTTTTGCATCTTCACAATAGCCCTTGTTATTTAATTGACCTAATACTTCCTGAATGTACTTGAGATAGTTGTTCATATTTAATTTTTTTTATTTAGTTTTATTCCGCCCTTTTTAACAAGGATGATTTGTTTAGTTCGTATTTTAAGAACTACGTTATTTTACTAAAAAACCACTGATTGCAATTGATAAAATAATATAAAAAAACACCTCAACACTTGCCATGGTGCCATTAAGAATGAAAATAAAACAACAGCTTTGAGCCCAATTTTTGCGAGGAAACTTGAAAACTAGCCAAGTTGTTTCAAACGCAATAATTGTGGAGGCTTTTTTTTAACTCGTTAATGATTGCTATTAGCTCAATGTGTTTGAATACAGTAACTTTTATCCTTTCAACATCCTCGATTTTTATTCAATAAAAATTATTTATCCGTTTCGAAAGTATTTTTAATCAGTTCAACTAGTGTCTTACATTCATCAGCAACAGTATTTACTATGGCTTCCAATTTTTTATTATCCGCTAGTGTTGCCATAATCGCATCATCTAATTTTGAAAAATTTAATGGAGTGCTTCCAACTAAGATCGTTTTTGATAATACATCCCAAATCCCATTGCCTTTTTCATAACCGCTTTTACATATAGTATTGCGGACATTTTGAAGAATAGCATTTTTTCCATGGTTTTTTATGGTTGTTCCATCCCACGCTCTTAAACAAATATAAACACCTGTCCATGTAGCTTGACAAATATCTAATCTGTATTTTAAACCACCGAACTTAGCATTCTCAATTGGAATATCTATTTTACAAATTGTTATATTGGAGGTAGATTTTATTGGAGGTACTTCTGAAACAATTAATTTTTCTTTTAATTTATTAATTAGCTGCTCAGAGAATGATATACATAAATTTATATTGTCCTTTCTCGATATTCCAAGCACTTTAGGTTTATCATTGGCTGCTAAATTGGTTATAGCAGATTGCTCTAAAATAGCTGCAATAACTTCACCTAAATCACGCTCTTTAGGAATAAGCTCCTTTACTTTATTAAGCAATCTTGAAATTTGAAAAACTCTATTTTTTGAGTAAGTTTCTTTTTGACACATCCTAAATAAAACTTTCTCCCAAGGCTCATCAAATTCTGACGTAGAATTTAAGCGTGCTTGTTGTTCGGGTGTTAACATTTCTAAATCTAATTTTAAAGCCGTTTCATCATTCCAATTAACAAAGTTTGAATCTTCAATTAATTTATTATAAACATACGGATATGCAATTTGCAAGCACACCATTGCAAAGCCTATTAATTTTTCGTTTTCAATTTCATTTTGTTGCTCATCTCCATATTTATTAATGATGGTAATGAGCGACAGTGTATTTGTTAATCGCTTTAATGCTCGAGGGTTTTGACCAACCGATAAACTGGCAAGTTCAGTTAGCGTTTCTTTATTTTTATCTTGCGTAGATTCTTCCTCCGTAATAAAACCAATATTTTTTAAAGCATCTATTAAGTATACATCAATAGTATAACTTGCAACAGGCATTGAAAAAGGCATCTGGATAATTTTATCAAAAAATGACCTAAACTCTCTTTCGTTTTGAGGCGTTAGTTTTCCAAATTTTGGCTCAAGTCCTTTTATTACTACATCATAATCAATGGCAAGCACGAAAATACATTTATCTAAATCAAAAATATTTTTAAGTAATTCTAAAATTTGTACAGCAACTGGCGGATCTATTCTATCTAAATCATCAATAAAAAAAATAAAGCCCAGCTTGTTTTTATCTTTGCTCGTTTCAATAATTTCGGCAATCAATTTTTCTATTTCCTTTTTCATTCGGCTAATTTCGGCACCTTCAGAGCCTTCGCCATCAAAAAAAGCATCTACCCCATCAGGATTTAAACCAGCTTTATCAGCAATTTGTTTTGCTAAAAATTTACCACCAGCAAAAGATATTTTTTTAAATATTGATTTTACATTTTCTACGGTTTTATTTTTTCCATCGTTATCCGATAGCGTTTTTAAAATCTGCTCAATCATGCCTTCCACTATTTTTAAAATAGCTTCTTCGGGAGTTCGCATGAGCGAGTATTGCCATGAATTAATCCAAACTCTGTAAAATGTACCTTTATCGCACAACTCATCATCAAGCAAATTCATGAGTGATGTTTTACCACTGCCCCACTCACCCTGCAAGGCAATGGTTAGGGGTGTATGTGAATGATTAACAAACTCAACCAAGGCATTTTGGTATTTTTGAATGCCAAATAAATCAGCCTCGCTTTTTTTTCTGGGGATATCTATTACGCTTGATTTCATTTATTTAATTTCATTTGTTTCATTTAAAGATCGCACTTTTTCTTGCCATGTTTGTTGTTAAGCTATATTGTCTTTACAGCCTTGCTATTAAAAGTTTGCAGCTAAAAGAACTTGGCGGTTTTACTACCAATTTCCATTTGAAAACTGCATCTTAAATATAAGATATAACTTTCATAAAAAGTAACAACTCGCCAATTTCTTGTAGGTGCTGTTAGCG
>CAMBZU010000130.1 GCA_945872355.1 Chitinophaga pinensis | reverse complement strand
CCAAATTAATCAATAGGAGATTTAAAAAATCGAACTACTTGATTTAGTTGGGTTAATCCCGATATAGAAAATGTTATCAGATTTGTAAAAATCTGATTTACAATTTCTTTATCGTTTACGCATTTCTAATGCGTAATCTGGGTTTAATATATTTAAATTTCGAAAGTTTTTACAAAAGGTTCTTGCTCCCATTCCTTAACTTTTAATGAATATTTTCCTGCCTCCCAGTTTACGACATCAAAATTAAAATGAAATGTTTTTTTTCCAGCATCGCCATAGCTATTGGCCAACAATGTTTTTATCTTATGCCCTGCCCTATCATATATAGCAATTGTTAGCTGTTTATCTGATTTTTTTGTGTACTCAAAATTAAGTACTAGAGTACAAGGAATATTACTAAAAACAATACCAGGCATATTACTGTATCCTACATAAAACCAAGGTAATGGCTCGTTTCTACGTTCATTGCAAATTTTAACTAAGGCGGCAATTGAAGTATCTTTTGGTGACCCAATAGTAGCTAATTTGTGATTATTACTAACAGTCCAAACCGCACTTTGCGCTTTTGAAGGTTCAATTTTATGCGTATCGATATACTTGCAAAGTTTAACCATTAAAGTATCGGCTTTTTTTCCTAATTTAAATTTTTGACCTTTTTGTGGACTGCTATTGCTGCTCTGGCAACAAAAACCATAAGCAGCAGTATCTAATATTTGATTTGACTTAAGTTTCATTTTCAGGGTTTTTACTACAATAATATCTTGCTGTTGTTCATCAAGATTGTCGAGAATTACGCCTGGTTCCAACTTAAGATCGAGTGCCGAATTACTAATATTATGAACTTTTAGCGCAATGCAATTTTCGGCATGGCCACCTGAAGCATTTATATTAATATGAATTAATCCTTTTTGCAACGCTTCATGTAGGGAAAGGTCTTTAGCAAAATTAGGGCTTGGTTGAAGCATGATTGACATACCAATCAATGCGTTTGAGAGCACTACTTCAGTCTTTTTCATTGTAATGAATTTTTAAAGATGAAGTAGTTTTAGACCATCGCTTTTTTTTATAACCTTTTACCACATTCAACAAATTAAGGTTTCAGGATTTTCTAATTTAGAATTCAAAATAAAACTTATTTATTGGAAGCAATTTTTTTTCTCAGGCGCAATAAATATACTAGCAATTAAAACCATTAAAACGAGCTATACATAGTAGAGTTATAAAACAGTTTAAAATTTATTTAAAATTAATCTTTTTTAAGCTAAACCTGCCTTTAATTTTCTTTTCTTTGTCGCTAATATGAGCTATAACAATTACAGACCTAGCCGCTTAAACCTACTTCCAGAAGTAGTGAAAAATCTTTTAATTATTAATGGTATATTTTTCCTTGTTACCATTGTAGTTGGCAATCGTTTTAATACTGATTTAACGCAGGTTTTAGGTTTACATTATCCGCTATCTGAATCATTTAAGCCATATCAAATAATTACTTATATGTTTATGCACGGCAGTGTTACACATATTATAATGAACATGTTTGCATTATGGATGTTTGGAACAAGCATTGAGAATTATTGGGGAGGAAAACGTTTTTTAATTTATTATATAATCACCGGACTTGGAGCTGCATTGGTGCATTATTTAGTGCTTTACTTTACAGAAGTTTTGCCTATGATTAATAAAATAGAAAGCTATCATGCACTTGGTGCTATAACCGACATAGATGCGTATAAAACTACTTTTTACAATAGTCTTCCTCCTGTTGTAGGTGCTTCTGGCGCTGTATTCGGACTTTTATTAGCCTTCGGTATGCTATTTCCTGAGCAAATTATTTATTTGTATTTCGCTATTCCAATTAAAGCTAAGTACTTTGTAATATTGTATGGTTTAATTGAACTATTTACAGGTATATACAACAGCAGTGCCGATAATGTGGCTCATTTTGCACACTTAGGAGGCATGCTATTTGGTTTTGGATTGATAAAGTATTGGAAACAAAAAGGTCATAGATTTTAAAAATTAAATTACCCTTATGAACGATAAAACTATTTTTGATTTAATTGATTTAGAAAAGCAAAGACAATTGCATGGCTTAGAATTAATCGCATCCGAAAACTTTGTGAGCAACCAAGTAATGGGGGCAATGGGTTCGGTACTTACAAATAAATACGCTGAAGGCTTGCCAGCCAAAAGATATTACGGCGGTTGCGAAATTGTAGATCAAGTGGAACAAATAGCTATTGACAGGGTTAAACAATTGTTTGGCGCTGCTTGGGCAAATGTACAACCTCATAGCGGTGCGCAAGCCAATGCAGCTGTTATGCTTGGAGTTATAAACCCTGGTGATACTATTTTAGGATTCGATTTATCGCATGGTGGTCATCTTACACATGGCTCTAGTGTTAACTTTTCGGGTAAACTTTATCGCCCCACATTTTATGGTGTTGAAAAAGAAACTGGTCAAATAAACTATGATACAATTGCGCAAATAGCACAAAAAGAAAAGCCAAAATTAATTATTTGCGGCGCTTCAGCTTATTCACGTGACTTGGATTATGCGCGCTTTCGCGAAATTGCAAATAGCGTTGGTGCCTTATTAATGGCCGATATTTCTCATCCATCAGGATTAATAGCTAAAGGTTTATTAAACAATCCAATTCCTCATTGCCATATCGTTACAACTACCACACATAAAACCCTTAGAGGTCCAAGAGGTGGTTTAATTTTGATGGGCAACGATTTTGAAAATACTATGGGATATAAAACCCCAAAAGGAGAATTAAAAATGATGAGCGCAGTATTAGATGGTGCTGTTTTTCCGGGTACACAAGGCGGACCATTAGAGCATGTAATCGCTGCAAAAGCGGTGGCCTTTGGCGAAGCTTTAAGCGATGATTTTACCATTTATGGAAAGCAAGTGATAAAAAATGCAGCTACAATGGCGCAGGCATTAGTAAGTAAAGGCTATCATATTGTTTCTGGTGGAACCGATAACCACTGTATGCTTATTGATTTAAGAAATAAAAACTTAAGTGGAAAAGAAGCCGATGCTTTGCTTATTAAAGCAGATATTACTGTGAATAAAAACATGGTGCCATTTGATGATAAATCTCCATTTGTAACTTCAGGCATACGTGTTGGAACAGCTGCACTTACGACCAGAGGATTAAAAGAAAACGATATGGAAAAAATTGTAGATTTAATGGATCAAGTGCTGATGAATAAAAATAATGAATCGGCAATTTTGGCCACCAAAAAGCAAGTAAATGAAATGATGGAAGGATTGCCGCTTTTTGCTTGGTAAGTAAAAGGATGAAAGCGTATTAATTGAATTAAGTCTAATGTTTTTGAAATGAACTTCTTAAGTAGCTTGTCAATTTTGCGCTTGTTAATGCTACCTTTAGTTTAACCCCTAAAACATGGAGAATTATAAAAAAATAATTTTTGCAATAGTCGCATTTTTATTCTCTATTCACCTCAGTTTTGTATTTATTTACAACTTCGATAAAATTACCACAAATACTAAAATAAAGTTTGTAGTATTTAAGTATATGTTTCCATTCTTTAATCAAAACAATAAAATTTTTGCGCCTGATCCGCCTTTAAGCAGACAAAAATTATTGGTGAAATACAAAAACACAAATGGTATTTGGACCAGCTTTCAGAATCCTCAAAAAGAAATGCTACACCAATTTGAAAACAATCGTTTTAGTCCAATTGGCACCCAAATAAGGCATTATGATTACCTCATGAGGCATGTGTATGACGCTCACATTTATACCAATTATTATTTAAATAATAGTAAAGACACAGTATCTAATTCCGACTCCTTAAAACTGCAATATTTGATGAAATATGAAGGCTTTAAATTAGCTCAGCGCTATTTTTCAGATCTTATCAACCATAATTCAAAGGCACAAAATTTCGATTCGCTGCAATTCAAAATTTTTGAATTGCAGCGAATCGAAATTTTGTG
>CAMBZU010000129.1 GCA_945872355.1 Chitinophaga pinensis | reverse complement strand
TGACGCTGTGAAAATGATGAGAGAAATTCGGGACAAAATAAGTTCTGAAACTGAAAATATGACTTTTGAAGAATTGAAAGTATATATTAAAAAACAATTGTCAGACAACAAAACCATTTTAGTAGGGCAGAAGTAAATAATCGATTGGAGCACTATTCTCCCTGGCGCGATACTTCCGACACGTGTCAACTTATAAATAATACCGATGTGAAATAAGTAATACCGATTACACTTTCAATTTAGTCCAATTGCGGCCAAGCCTTATTACTTATTCTCAAAATCAAGCCACTTACAAAGTTGCTTTTTTGTTTTAACAAAACTTTAGTATCCTAATCTATCGTTTGCCTCAATCGTTCGAGATTTAAAAGGCAAGATAACTTTCATGAATTTGTTCGTTTTGTAAAAATAATATACTTTCGCGCTTCAATTTATTAAAACAAAAAGAAAATGGCTACATCGTCAGATATCAATGTTGGTTCAATTATTAGATTTAACAATGAGTTATGTGTAATTACAGAATATCAGCATCGTACACCAGGTAACTTAAGAGCTTTTTATCAAGCTAAAATGAAGAATTTAAAAACGGGAAAATCAGTTGAAAACCGTTTTAGAAGTGGAGAAGAAGTAATTTTAGCGCGTGTAGAATACAAAACATTGCAATTTATTTATAGCGAAGGTGAGCACATTGTTTGTATGGATAATGAGTCATTTGAACAATTATATATTCCATCGGATTTATTTGGAAACGGACTAAAATTTATGAAAGAGGGCATGGAGGTGAAGGTGGCTTTTGAGAATGAAAATGCGATTTCTGCCGAAGCACCAACATTTGTTGAGGTTGAAATTACATATACAGAGCCAGGTTTAAGAGGCGATACAGCTACTAATACATTGAAACAAGCAACTATTGAAACAGGAGCTATTGTAAATGTTCCTCTTTTTTGTAACCAAGGCGATAAAATTAAAGTCGATACAAGAACTTCGGCTTATGTTGAAAGAGTAAAGTAATTATTTAAAATACATTTTGTACCTTTGAGAGGCTAAGATTTTTCTTAGCCTTTTTTTATTTTTGTTATTATGAAACTACCTAGGAAGTACACCCTGTCTGAGATTGCAGCGCTTGCGGGAACTGATTTTGAAGGCAATCCCTCATTTGAAATTACTGGAATTAATGAAATACACATGGTTGAACCAGGTGATATTACCTTTGTTGATCATCCCAAATACTACGATAAAGCTTTAAATTCGAAAGCCACAACAATAATAATTAACAAGCGTGTGCCTTGCCCCGAGGGTAAAACATTGCTTTTTAATGATTTTCCTTTTGATATTTACAATAATTTAGTTAAGCACTTTGTAAAGTTTGTTCCTGCATTTCAAAAAATAAGCACAACAGCAAAAGTAGGAGAAGGATCTGTTATACAACCTGGCGTGTTTTTAGGAGAAAATGTTGTGGTGGGTAAAAACTGTTTAATTCATCCCAATGTAACAATTTATGATAATACAATTATTGGAGATGATGTTGTAATACATGCCGGAACTGTTATTGGTAGCGATGCTTTTTATTTTAAAAAGAAACCTGAAGGCTACGATAAAATGATTTCATCTGGAAGGGTAGTGATTCATAACCGTGTTGAAATTGGCGCCTTATGTTCTATAGACAAGGGAGTGAGTGGTGATACGGTAATAGGAGAGGGCACTAAACTCGATAATCACATCCATATTGGACACGATACTGTGATTGGAAAAAACTGTTTGTTTGCCGCGCAGGTTGGCGTTGCTGGCGTTGTAATTATTGAAGATGATGTAATTTTATGGGGGCAAGTAGGTGTTCAAAAAGATTTAACTATAGGAAAAGGTGCTGTAATATTGGGTAAATCGGGCGTTTCAAAATCATTGCCTGGTGGTATTGTATATTTTGGAGTGCCTGTTGAGGAGGCGCGTGAAAAGTGGAAAGAAGTTGCATTGATTAGAAAACTTCCAGAAATTATTGAAGAACTTAAAGCAAATCAAAAAAAATAGACTTCACTGTAAAAGCTGTATTAGCTAGTTATTGCTCATTCGGTGTTGTTTCAATATTGTTACTTATCATAAAAAAAAGTATACTTGTAATGTTTTGTTGGCAGCATCATTTTAAAATCAATTAAAAGATAAAACAATTAAAATGGGTAGATCGCAGCTTATTGCTGAAAAAAAGGCAGAAAATGAAAGTTATAGAAAGCGCATAGCTAATATTAAGCTAAATTCATTGCTTGAAATTACCAAGGCTATCAACAGCAATTTACCTACTGACCAGCTTTTTAAATTATACGAAAATGTGCTCATTGAGGCACTTAATATTGGTAAAATTGCCCTATTTACATACAATAATAATTGGAATTGCGTGCTTAAACACGGTATTGATACTGATTTTAAAGATATAAAAATTGAAATTGACTTATTTAAGTTTAAGGAGATTACCGAGGTTAATTTAGTGGCTTCTGACTCTTCATCCATTGAGACATTTGATATAATTATACCTGTATATCATAAAAGTCAACCATTGGCTTACTTGCTTATTGGCGATTTAGATGAACATAAAATTGAAATAAGCCCTACCATCAAGCATTTGCCCTTTGTTCAAACCTTAACGAATATTATAATTGTAGCCATTGAAAATAAGCGTTTGGCACGTGAAAATCTTATACAGGTAGCATCGCGCAAGGAGCTTGAATTAGCAAGTGAAATGCAAGCCATGCTGTTTCCTGATAAGTTACCAGATGATGACAAACTGAATATTCATGCCTACTATCAGCCTCATCATCAAGTGGGTGGTGATTATTATGACTTTATAAAATTAAACGAAAATGAGGTTGCCTTTTGTGTGGCCGATGTTTCAGGGAAAGGCGTTAGTGCAGCACTTTTAATGGCAAATTTCCAAGCTAATTTAAGGGCTTTATTCAAGCATAATTCATCGCTTACAGAAATTGTTCACGACCTTAATACTTTGGTTTTTGATAATGCAAAAGGCGAAAAATTCATAACTATTTTTTTAGCAAAGTACAACATTTTAACACGCATGTTAACCTATATCAATGCGGGTCATAACCCACCCATAATGCTCTGCGATAATACCATGTTGCAATTAACCACAGGAAGTATTGGTGTTGGTATGCTGCCAGAAATACCAAGGGTGAGAGAAGGTGTAGTTCATGTTTCTTCAGGCACCGTTTTAGTATGTTACACTGATGGATTAGTGGAGCAAAACAATGAAGTTGGAGACGATTTTGGTGTTGAAAAACTGAAGGAAGTGATGCTAAAAAAGCAAGGTGTTGAAATGAAAAAGCTAAACACAAATATTATTTTAGCACTAGATAAATTTAAACAAGATGTTTCGTACGATGATGATATTGCCTTATTTAGCTGTAAGTTTTTATAGATAGGGGATAGGTTAATACTTCATTGCTCTATATTTACTGTATAAATAAAATTGCACATTTGGGCCGTTAATCAACCCATTGGTAATCTGCCTTATTCATTAACTCGTATTTATGTTTGTCAAATTCAAAAAGTTGCGCACGCTTATGGGGCACATGCTTTTGTTTTTCCATTAAAGGCTTTAAAATACCTTTTTTAATAAATTGACGTCTGAAATTTCTTTTATCTAGGGTGTTTCCTATAACAGTTTCATACAATTTTTGAAGTTGGCTCAAGGTAAATTTTAGAGGCAATAATTCGAATCCAATTGGATGTGTTTGAATTTTCTTTTTAAGGGCTTTCAGCGCAGCTGTTACAATTTCATTATGGTCAAAACCCAAGGCTGGCAATTGTTTTAATGAATACCAATCGGCATTTCTTGCAAACGAAGAAGCTGTAGGTTTAAAATCATCTAGTTTTACTAATGAGTAATATGCAATTGTAATAACGCGCGCTTGAGGCTCACTGTTTAATGATGCTGAACCATTTTTATTTGTAGAATTTACAAGTCGATTAGGGTTTCCAAATGCATAAAACTGCTCCAGAAAAATATTTTCTAAATTGGTTAATTCTTTTAATACTCTTTTTGCAGAAGTGTCTAAAT
>CAMBZU010000128.1 GCA_945872355.1 Chitinophaga pinensis | reverse complement strand
GTATTGATCTTGTGATTGGTGATTTTAAAACCGCTAAATTAGATGATGCTTTTTTTGGGTGTTTGCTTCAATATCCTGCAAAAGATGGAGCTGTAAATAACTACAAATCATTTGTTGACGAAGTAAAAAAACTAGAAATAGGCGTTATTGTTGCAACTGACTTACTCAGTTTAGCTTTGCTTACACCTCCCGGTTTTTGGGGAGCAGATGTGGTAGTTGGTAATTCTCAACGCTTTGGTGTACCAATGGGTTTTGGCGGGCCTCATGCTGCATTTTTTGCTTGTCGCGAAGAGTTTAAAAGAGTTATTCCAGGGCGTATCATTGGTGTTTCTATCGATGCTGCTGGAAATCCAGCTTTGCGCATGGCTTTGCAAACCCGTGAGCAACACATTAGAAGAGATAAAGCTACCTCCAATATTTGTACAGCTCAAGCATTACTTGCTATTATGGCAAGTATGTACGCCGTATATCACGGTCCACAAGGAATTAAAGGGATTGCAGAACAAGTGCATCTAACTGCTGTTGCCGCTGCTGAGGAATTAGCTAAAATGGGTTTTAACAATATGAACCCTCTGTATTTCGATACTATTTGCATTAAAATACCTCAAGGATTAAATATTGATAGTTTAAAGCAAATTGCTGTTAGTGCTGCTATTAATTTAAACTATATTGCTACTGATACATTAAGTATTGCTTTTGATCAAACAATAAGCGAAGAAGATCTCAAACATTTATTGTCATTATTTGCAAGTTTCTCTCAAAAAAGTTTTAATAATGGAGTTGAATTAAACAACTATAGTAATATCATTGCTGCTTCTGAATTAGCAAGAAAGACGCCTATCTTAACACATCCTATTTTTAGCATGTATCACTCAGAAAGTGAAATGATGCGCTATATAAAACGTTTAGAGAACAAAGATTTATCGCTAACTCATTCTATGATTTCATTGGGTTCATGCACTATGAAACTAAATGCTGCATCTGAATTATATCCAATTACATGGCCTGAATTTGCCAATATGCACCCATTTGCACCAAGTGATCAAACTTTGGGCTATCGGGAAATGATTAATCAATTAGAAAAAGACCTGTGTGAAATTACCGGTTTTGCAGCTATGAGTTTTCAACCAAACTCAGGCGCACAAGGTGAATATGCAGGGCTTATGGTTATTAGAGCATATCACCAATCAAGAGGCGATCATCATCGTAATGTATCCTTAATCCCATCATCTGCTCATGGCACCAACCCTGCTTCTGCAGCTATGTGTGGAATGAACATAGTAGTTGTAAAGTGTGATGAAAAAGGAAATATTGATGTTACAGATTTAAAAGAAAAAGCAGAAAAGCACAAAAATGAATTATCTTGTTTAATGGTTACTTATCCATCTACACATGGTGTATATGAAGAAAGTATACGTGAAATAACTGATATTATTCATCAAAATGGTGGTCAAGTTTACATGGATGGAGCCAATATGAACGCACAAGTTGGTTTAACAAGCCCAGGTAATATTGGAGCCGATGTTTGCCACTTAAATTTACATAAAACATTTGCTATTCCTCATGGTGGTGGTGGTCCTGGAATGGGCCCAATTGGCGTTGCAGCTCAGTTAGTGCCTTTCTTACCTGGCCACGCTTTAGTAAAAACTGGTGGAGAACAAGCTATACATGCTGTTTCAGCTGCTCCTTGGGGAAGTGCACTTATTTTATTAATATCTTATGGCTACATTAAAATGCTTGGAGCAGCTGGTGTTACAGAAGCAACAAAAATTGCTATTTTAAATGCCAACTATATTAAAGAAAAATTGAAAGATACTTTCCCAACACTTTATAGTGGAAGCAATGGCAGATGTGCGCATGAAATGATTTTAGATTGCAGAGAATTTAAACGTACTGCACATATTGAAGTGGGTGATATTGCAAAAAGATTAATGGATTATGGTTTTCATGCACCAACAGTTTCTTTTCCTGTAGCCGATACTATTATGGTAGAACCTACAGAAAGCGAATCTAAAGCTGAATTAGATAAGTTTTGTGAAGCAATGATTTCAATAAGAAAAGAAATAGATGAAGTAATCACCGGCCTTGCCGATAAAGATGATAATGTACTTAAAAATGCGCCACATACAGCTAGGTCTGTAATTAACGCCCATTGGAAACATGCATATACGCGCGAAAAAGCAGTATATCCCTTGAACTGGATTATGGAAGCTAAGTTTTGGCCAAGTGTGGCTAGGGTTGATAATGCCTATGGTGATAGGAATTTAATTTGTGCGTGCCCGCCTATTGAAAGCTATGAAAATCAAGTTCTTGAAGCTTAACTAAAAAAATTATTCCCTTAATATTAAACTTTTTACTTAATTTGCAGCCTTAATAAAATTCAATAACCAATTAAACAAATAAAAATGAAGAAAAATTACTTTACAGCATTAGCAGTAATCCTTTGCGGTTCTTTGGCTTTCGGTCAAAGTAAACAAACAGGAAAAATTGCTCCAATTTCAAAATCACAAAAGAACGTTGCAGTTAGTGCATTTGGTTCTGACAGAGCAGTTGGAGATACAGTGATGTACTTCCCGCTTCCTGGAGCAGCATTAATTAATACTGATGATCAAGCGGCCTTTGGTTTATGGACTGAAGATGTTGATGGATTAACTACCAACAATGCTGGCGCGCCAATAGACTATGCTTTATATCAAAGTAGCAATGTTGATACAAATGCAGCTGGTGAACCAACAGGAAATAACTTTTACCATCCATGGGAAGATGCAACTGCTGGAGATACTGCTTTCTTTTTAGGTGCTACCTCATGGTTTCTACCAGCAGGTCTTTCAAACAATTGGGCTATGTTTGGTCCTGTTACTATTCCTGCTTCAGGAGCAAACCTTTCATGGTATGACAGAACCAATCCTTCTTACCGTGATGGTTACAAAGTTTGGGTTGTAAACTCAATTAGTGGAACTGAACCAACTTCTATCGATTTCGAAAATGGAAGTGCTATTGGAACGGTTATTTTCTCTAGACCTGATGCATATCCTTCTCCAACATACGCTACTGATACTACTTGGGTTCAAAGAACTGCTTCAGTATGGGGAGTAACACCTGGAACACAAGTTTATTTTGCATTCCAACACAAGTCACAAGACATGGATGTGTTGTATTTAGATGAATTTGTATTAACTGAAGCTAATAACGCTGGTATCAATGATGCTTCAATTTCAAATATTGCAGTTTCTCAAAACCAACCAAATCCTTTCAACGCTCAAACTACAATTCAATATACTTTGAATGCAAATTCAAACGTAAACTTTACAGTTACTGATATTGCAGGTAGAGTTGTTAAAGTAATTGAGAGTCAAAATTTAAGTGCAGGTATTCACTACATCAATTTAAATGCAAATGATTTTGCAGCAGGCGCTTATAACTACACTTTAACCAGCAACGGTAAAAGTGTTACTAAGAAAATGTTTGTTACAAAGTAATATTTAAATTAAATTATTTATAGCAAAACCCACCAATTGGTGGGTTTTGCTATTTTTGCACTTCCCAATAAATAAAATAATGACTAAATTCTTTTTTGTTTTTTTTGTAATTATATCAAGCGCCAATTGTTTTGCTTTTACTAAAAATTCATCCTTTTTAACTGAAAATGACACCCTCAATAAACAATATTTTGATAGCCTCTCTTATAAAACCTATGCATCGCCAGGAGGTGGTTTTGTTTCGGGAAACAATGCATATTTAGATCTTGCGAAGGTGCAAGAATTTCATGCAGGAAACTATTGTAATATTTTTGGAGTCATCATCAATTTTGGCTATAAAAAATATTCATCTTTAAATGATTCGTCCTATCTTGGAATTAACTACTATCACATAAACAATACCGGAAAAAATACGGTAAGTTCAAGCGCCGCCTGTCCGGGTAGTATTTTTTTCAGAGATTCTATTAAGGTAGCTGATATTGATACGGTGAATGGAAATGTTTTAATCTATTCCAATTCATTATTTACAGATAGCAATTTTGCTATTGGTATTGACTTTGATCAATTGCGCAGCAGAGACACAATT
>CAMBZU010000127.1 GCA_945872355.1 Chitinophaga pinensis | reverse complement strand
TATTTTTGTAAAATATTTTAGTACTACTGGCAAATGACTCCGTATAATCGCTCACATAAAACTTACTTTTGAGCGAGTTGCCAGTGTTTAACAATCCTTTTTCCGCTAAGCAATTAAACACATTTTCAGCAACAATTTCTGCACTATCAATAATCTTTACTTTTTGTTTATAATACTCTTCTATTTCAGGTCTTATTAATGGATAGTGGGTGCAGGCCAATATTAAGGCATCAATTTTTTTTAATTTAGGTTTCTCTAAATAGCTATTAATTACCGTGCGACTGATCTTGTTATTAAAAAAGCCTTCTTCTATCATAGGCGCTAACAATGGCGTTGCCAATGACGCTACTTGTAAAGTTTGATTCAATTCCTTTAGTTTCTTAGCATAAACATCGCTTTTAATTGTTCCTTTTGTCGCAATCACACCAATTTTTCCATGTTTATATAAAGCGGCCACCCTGCTTACAACTGGATCAATTACACTAATTACCATGGCTTTTTCGCCCACTTGCTGTTTTACTATTTGATATGCAACAGAGGAAGCCGTATTGCATGCAATTACAATCATTTTGCAATTTTGTTTAAGCAAAAAATCGCTAATTCTTAAGGCATAATACTTTATTGAATCGGCTGACTTTTCTCCATAGGGAAAATGGGCTGTATCTCCAAAATATATCAATTGCTCATTGGGGAGTATTTTATGAATAGCATTTGCCACCGTTAAGCCGCCAATGCCTGAATCGAATATCCCAATAGGATAATTTTTTGTGCTGCCTTTTATTGTTTTAGCCATTTTATTATTTAAAAAAAAGACATTGTTGTTAATTAATATAAGCTTTGTAATGTCTTTATTTTACGAAGATAGTAAACAGATTTTATTCCACACTAATCAATATTATTTCAAATACTGCATTGGAAAATTTAAAATCGTTTTTTTTTTGAGCTTTACATACTTTTTTATATCGTATTTAAGCCATTGACCACTAAGTATAAAAGATAAGAAGCTTCTGATCCCAATAGATTGAAAAATTGGCGATGCTGTATTACCCTTATAAAATCAACAATTCATCTCAAGTGTTTTCCTTATCTTTAATTCGAGATTATTCTATCAGTGGAATATACTTTTGCTGGAAAAACTTAAACGATTCATAATGGGTTTCATAATCAAGTTTTACACCTAATGAGTCACTATAACTGTTGAATTTTCCAGAGATTGTTCTAACTTGAATTAAAGATGGCGCAGTTATAACAGTGTCTATAAAGCTTACCTTAATGTCCTTAGTAATTTCTTTACCTTTTGTAGCAAATTTAGCGGTGCCTTCTTCAATACCTGAAAATGAATTGTTTTCATACCAAATTGTGTTGTTTTGATTGAGCAATGAAATAATTTTATAATTTCCAAAGCTCCTATTTCCAGCGCTTATTTTTGTTTCAAGAATTAATTCCAGTATCGAGTCCTTATTAAAATCTTTTACCTTAAGTCTATAAATGTTATCATAATACCAGCAACCATTTATCCAAAAACCTTCCTTGTTTTTATAAAGCAATAATACAACTTGAATAATTTCGCGGCCTTGCAACAAAGATCCAACAACGATGCACTCCTCATTGTGCAGAGAGGTATAGTGGCCACTATAAAATTTAAGGTTTGAGCCAGGGGCTATGGTAAAAGGAAGAGCGTCTATTGGGTCGCTTGCCTTTTTTTGTGTAATGATGAGTGAAATTGCTTCATTATTGCTTGGCTTTTGTGCCAAAGCATCATTTCTAAAGTTTACAATAAATAGCAGTATATATAATAAAATAAACTGCCTCATATTTTAAACTATTGATCTTACAAAAACGCAATTATGCGCTTAGCGTGCTCCGCGAGCTCAATGTCAGTGGGCTTAAGCTTTTCAGCACTAAAATTCATGTCGGCAACGGTATTCATGGGTATTAAATGAATATGCGCATGAGGTACTTCTAAGCCAATAATGGCCATGCCAACTTTTTTGCAAGGAAATGCCTTTTTTAAAGCATTTGCAATTGTTTTTGCAAAGCCCATGAGTTGCATATACTCTTGTGTATCAATATCAAAAATGTAATCTGTTTCCTTTTTAGGCACTATTAATGTATGTCCGTACCTAACTGGAAAAACATCAAGAAAGGCAAAAAAGTCTTCCGTTTCAGCTATTTTGTTGCACGGAATTTCTCCTTCAATGATTCTTGTAAAAATGCTAGCCATATTAAATTCTGTTCACTTCTAAAACTTCGAATTTCATCACCATGCCCGAAGGCACTTTTATTTCGGCAATATCACCCACTTTTTTACCAAGCAATCCTTTACCAATAGGCGAGTCAACTGAAATTCTACCAGTCTTTAAATCAGATTCTTGTTCAGGCACGAGTGTGTATGTTATTTCAGCCTTATTGTTAAGATTTTTTAATTTTACTTTACTTAAAATAAGTACTTTACTGGCATCAAGTTTCGACTCATCAATAATTCTTGCATTGCTTACTGTATCCTCAAGTTTTGATATCTTGAGCTCTAATAAACCTTGTGCTTCTTTTGCGGCATCGTATTCAGCATTTTCAGACAAATCCCCCTTATCTCTTGCCTCAGCAATTTGATTTGAAATACTTGGTCTTTCCTTTGATTTTAAATGATGGAGTTCTTCTTTTAGTTTACGAAGTCCTTCTTCTGTAACGTAAGCTATTTGTGACATATTAAATGATTTAAGAGACTGTATAAAAAAGAAAGAATCCCAGTTTTGTAACCGGGACTCTTACTTAATTTAAAAATACAAATATAAGAATTACAACTTTAATCGCAAGCCAATTGAATGTATACCAGCAAAAGGATTAGTAGTGCGGTAAGCGTATTCAATTCCAAACTTTCGTTTGCTTTCTTTCCCTAATGGAAGATCAGCAGAGAAACCAGCAGTTGGTCCAGTTAAAGCAGTTTTGCGCAAATCGGCATTAAAAATATCCTTCTCGTAAACCATACCTGCACGCAACATAAACATTTGTTTAAAGCCATATTCAAATCCAATATTAAATTGATCTTGAGTAAAAGAGTTCGAAGTAAAATTCAAGGCAGCTGTTATTCTTTGATTATTGTTTTCTTTACTTAAATAATAATCATAGGAAGCACCAATATTAACCAATGATGGTAAATCATAAGCTTGAGATCTAAACTCTAAGGTTTGCGCAGCACCTGTAGAAGTTAAACTTGCTTTTGCCGATAAACCATCGCCTTGATATTTTACCTGTGGTCCAACATTTTTTAAGGCAATCCCAAAATGTACATTTTTTCTATTTAGTTCTTTATCCTTACCAAAGCTAGTAACATATTGTATACCACCATCAAAACAAACACCGCTAGCCTTTAAGTTAGCAATGTTCTCTGAGATAACTTTCACATTTATTCCACCAAAGATACTGTTAGAAAACTCTTTTGCATAACTCAAATTCATGTTAAGAAATTGTGGCTTAAATGTGCCTATGTTGCCCTCGGGTTGTTCTACCGTGGTAACATTGATATCACCAAAGTCCATAGCCATAACACCAAATGCTATTGCACTCGCATTGCCTAGTTTTTGGCTAAATCCAAATGAGTTTATACTAATTCCTGTGCCAACTAGCCAATTGGTGCGGGCAGCAAGAATTTCAGTTTTCTCTGTATGAGCAACCCCAGCAACATTCAAATACTGTGACTCTAAACCCATAACAGAGGCAGAGTTTGCACTTCCCCAGCCTGAGCTTCTAACGAAAGGGTTTATTAGTAGTTGAGTTCCACCAGCCTGACCTGAACGATCAGAATTACCAGCAAATACAACACTTGCCAACAAAACACTTGCTGAAAATGCCCTAAACCTTAAACGATTGTTTGATATCATAACAATACTTTTATTTTAATTTTATTAAAACTGATCTAAATCTATTGGACGCAAAGTACCAAAGAACTTAACTATTTTTTCACCAACATCTGGCACATTAACATGTATCAAATACAAACCACTTGCAATTGGCACATTTTTTTGGTTTTTTAAATCCCAATCTAATGATGTCTTAGGATCATCCTTTTGAAATCTTCTAATCAAAGTACCGTTCACTGTGTAAATACTAATTACGCAATTTTGAGGTAAATTGGTAATTTTAACAATGTTATCTAAAGTGTTGCTTTCGTATGCTGAGTATGAAAAGTATGGATTAGGAACAACATTTATTAA
>CAMBZU010000126.1 GCA_945872355.1 Chitinophaga pinensis | reverse complement strand
ATAGGTAAACCAATTTGGAGTTTTTATATTCGGTAATTGGTTGGCGTCCCCGCCAATCCAAACGTTACAGGTAAACCAATTTGGAGTTTTTATATCCGCTAATTGCATAGCGTACTCGCCAATCCAATATTAGCTTTCCGCAAACGGCTGTTGAAATTCAGTCATTGTTTGGTGTCCTCGCCAATCCAATAGTTATAAGCAAACGGCTTTTGAAATTAAATTTTAAAGTTACGTATAAACTTATTATATTTGCACGTACAAATATTTTGACAAATGGATACCAAGCTAACTTTAAAATTAAACGGAGATATAATTGAGCAAGCGAAGACATATGCTAAAAAGAAAAATACGAGTCTTTCAAAATTGATTGAATCATATTTAGGTTTGTTGGTTGACCCCAATGAAAAACAAGAAGTAACACCATTGGTTAAAAGTTTATCTGGAGTAATTGATTTACCGAAAGACTTTGACAATAAGACTAACTATAGGAAACATATACTAAACAAATACTCTAAATAGAAACTAAATGGACAAAGTATTTGTAGACACAGATGTATGTATAGACTTGCTATCGGGACGAAAACCATTTAACAAGTCTGCAGAATTATTATTTTCACTAGCAGACACAGGAAAAATAAAAATATATGTTTCGTCTCTATCGTTTTCAAATATTGACTATGTTTTGTTATCACAATACTCGACTACTCATTCTCGACAAATAATCGCAAAATTTAAAACTTTGGTTCAAGTGTTAGCTGTTGACAGCAAAACAATTGACTTAGCAATAGCTTCAGACTTCAAGGACTTTGAAGATGCTATACAATATTCTTGTGCCTTAGAGCATAATTTGACAACAATTATTACCAGGAATTTAAAAGACTATAAAAAAGCAACGATAAAAGTTTTGACACCAGAAACTTATTTGACGAAACCATAACGCCTATGCCGTCAGCGTATAACAGCGGCTAAAATACGGCTGCATTCTGCTTCTAATGAAAATTTAATTTACATTTGAAGTGTGGTTTCCATAAGATAATTTGTGCTTCAAAAGCGCCAACATCTTTTAGCCGCAAATCTTTAGCAAAAATAGCCCAAAAACATTCTCAGACTAAAAAGACATTTTTATTTGTTGGAATTTTAAAATAATTGTATCTTTGTATGGAAACAAATATTTTCAGTTAAATGAGCAAATTTCAATTGATATTTTTGGCAGAAGCGCGAGAATTTTTATTGCAGCTTGACGAAAAAAGTCGTGATAAAATCATTTTCAATATTGACAAAGCTAAATTAAATAATGACAGTGAATTATTTAAAAAATTGAAAGGAGAAATATGGGAGTTTAGGACTTTGTTTAACAAAACTCAATACAGAGTTTTCGCATTTTGGGACAAGACGAATGTTGAACATACACTTGTTTTAACTACACATGGACTAATCAAGAAAACTCAAAAGACACCAGAGAAGGAAATTGAAAAGGCTAAAAAAATAAGATTAAAATATTTTGAAATTAAAAACCAAAATAAAGATGGCAACAAAAAATAAGGAATTGAAAATGTATAGTTTCGACCAAATAAAAGACGAATTTATTGGCGAAATTGGAACAGAAAAAAGAACTCAATATGAGCAAGAATTGCAACTTGAAATATTGGGAGAAATGATTCGTAAGGTTCGACTTGAGAGGAATTTAACCCAAGACGAATTAGGGAAATTAATAGGAGTGCAAAGAGCACAAATATCTAAACTTGAAAATAGCAAAACGAACGTGACAATGGAAACTATATTGAAAGTTTTTGGAGCATTAAATGCGAAAGTTAACTTCAATGTTGAATTAATGAATAAGCGAATTCAAATTGCACGTTAAGGCTACATCTGCCAACAGCATGCTAGCGATAGCCGCTGGTTTGGCGCAAATTTGGAAGTACGTATTTCTTTTATAAATTTATAATTGGTTTGCAGTTCTGTGCTTCAGTATCGCGCCCATTGCTTACATTCAAACCGTTATAACCAATACAATTGTGCCTTTTAATCGTATTTAATGCAAAGCCAAATGAATAAGTTCAATACATTAGTATTGTTATTAATCCATTACACACACGCTTCAACTTTCTAAATTATTTCAATCCTTTTGCTTCGGCAATAAGCTTGTCGTTGTTTTTTACATAAGCATCATCCTTATCTTCCAATGCCAGTATTTTAGATTTTTCGGCTGTTTCAATAGCGCCTTTGGCATCTTTTAATTTCAATTGAATTTTAGCTTTTAAATGCAATACCCAATATGCTTTTGGATTTTGCTCAACGGCCATATCTATCCATGCTAAAGCTTGTTTCAAATCCTTATTGTTCTCAAAGTAATAATTGGCAGCACTGTAATATGGTTTTTTGTCTGCAGGTGCCATTGCCGTTTCAATGCTCTTCATTACTTTAGCATCAATTTCGGTTGAAACTTTAAAGGCAACACTTGTTTGCTCCCACAATAATTCAACTTGGCATGTTGTTGCAGTAATATTGGCAAAATTTATGGTGAATGTTTCTACTTTTGGAGATAAAGATGTAGGTTTAACACTTACGCGTAAAACTTCATCTTCTTTTTTGTAGTCGCCTACATTGCCACCTAAAGTTAGATCTTTATAAAACATAATGTCCCATGCCTCTTTTCCGGGCACTGTGTATAATGCATATGTTCCTGCAGCTAATGCATTTCCTTCAATCTTAGTATCTTCTCCAATGGTTATTTTTGTTGCACTATTTGCGCCTGTGCGCCAAATACTACCAAAGGCAACAACATCACCGTAAATTGCTCTTCCTTTAGCACTTGGCCTGCTATATTCAATGCCTATTTCACCTATGCCAAAATTTTGTTTAATCGTTTGTAATGGACTTGGAGCAGGTGTTTTTATTGTTTGGGCTTGCAAATGGCCTGCTAAAATTAATCCCAAACAAAATAATGATAATTGAAGTGTTTTTCTGAAATTCATAATGCTAAATTAATGGGTTGATAAACTATTTTAGCGCAAAGCTATTTTATTATCATTTATGTTCGCTACTAAATTTGCAAATTAAATCTAAAATAATCACTACTGGTAATGGGGCATATTAACCTTGCGATCAATCATTTTTTATCATGCTATAATAATGGCTTCATCAATTGCCTGTATTTAATTGCGATTTTATATACCCTGTTTGAAATATAAATTATGAATATATAAAGGGTTTACTGCGGCATAAATAACGATATAGATTTTTTACATTCGATAATCCCTGGCAACAAAAAATCAATACTAAAGGTATTCTTTCAAAAATGGTTGCATTTCAACTTCAATATCTTTGCGCAATTGCATTAACTTTTTTGCATAGTGCTCCATATGTTTGTCTTTCTCGGTCATAGGTGTCCAACTGTTTACCGGTTTCGGTTTGCCTGCTTCATCAACTGATACAAACACAATCACACAATGTGTGGTTTTGTTAAATTCAAATTCAGAAATTTTTCTTGAGTAAACATCCACGGCAATATGAATACTGGTTTTGCCGGTATAAATTACTTTAGCTACCACTTTCACTAAATTACCTATTAATATGGGCTTGTAAAATCTAATGCCACCTGCATAAATTGTAACGCAGTATCCTTCGGCCCATGAGGATGCGCAGGCAAATGCTGTTTGGTCTATCCATTTCATTACTGCACCGCCGTGCACTTTACCCCCAAAGTTTACATCGGTGGGTTCACTTATAAACTGAAAAGTAATTTTATTTTCCATGATGATAAAATGTTGATTTAATAAGTCAATATTACACTTATTCATAATATGTGGCACTTATTTTTTTATCTTTTTAAACGCAAATATCGCTCATTATAAACAAAAAAATCTTTTATCTGTTGTTGTTTACACTTTTATTACAAGACTTTCCGAAAAAAAGTAAAAACGCTTAAAATGCTATTGGTTCAATCCAAATTAAGCATTAGGAATCGTTGGTCAGCATTATTTTAAATAATAACATGTGCTAAAGTCCTTTTATAGATTAATGGATAACACGAAACTTAATTTTAAACTTAAATATTGATGGTTTTAAAAAGTATTAGTTTTGCAATTGGGCTATAAAGGGTACAAAAATTAAAAAAAAGTTTATATTCGCAAAATGAAAAATAGAATGCTCAATTTGTACTTTCAGAAAAATTTTGTCGTTGTGAAAATTAGTAAGTTAATCTATGTATAAACATTTCTTTCATAATTACCCCCTTGCTTCCTTTGCTGTTGATACCCATGGAAAGTTGAGGGC
>CAMBZU010000125.1 GCA_945872355.1 Chitinophaga pinensis | reverse complement strand
TTTCTGTAAAATGAGTAAAGGTATAGTGGTCATACCCTTCGACCTTGCTCAGGGCAAGTTTTGATACACCGCCAGCTGTACCGAACCAAAGGTTTCCCGTTTTATCTTCGATAATACTAAAAACATTATTATTGCTCAACCCTTCCTTTTCTGTAAAATGAGTAAAGGTATAGTGGTCATACCCTTCGACCTTGCTCAGGGCAAGTTTTGATACACCGCCATCTGTACCGAACCAAAGGTTTCCCGTTTTATCTTCGATAATACTCCTTACATTATTATTGCTCAGCCCTTCCTTTTCTGTAAAATGAGTAAAGGTATAGTGGTCATACCCTTCGACCTTGCTCAGGGCAAGTTTTGATACACCGCCAGCTGTACCGAACCAAAGGTTTCCCGTTTTATCTTCGATAATACTCCAAACTGTATTATTGCACAGCCCTTCCTTTTCTGTAAAATGAGTAAAGGATGCTCCATCGTATTTGCTTACGCCACCGCCATATGTACCGAACCAAAGGTTTCCCATTTTATCGCGGAGCATACATCTAACATAAGAAGAGTTCATGCCTTGGTCCACATCTAAGTATTGTATATTGCAGGTGGCATTGTCTTTCGTTACAGGCAAGGCGGCTTTTACAGGTTTGGGCATTTTGCAGGGTACTACTTTACCTATGGCTTTTACTTTTTTGGGTAATAAAAAAGTGTCGCTACCAATTTTTATAATGCGGGGCTTGCCTGCTTTTACAATTTTAGGTTTACCTGCTTTGTGTGTGTTGGTATTGGTGGCTACTATTTTTGGTTTGCCTGCTTTTATTACTTTAAGTTTGCTTTTATCTATTTTAATTACCTTGGGTGCAGCCATGCTGTCTTTTGGCACTATATAGCCATTGGCTTTTACTATCTTTGGCGCAAAGTTGTTTTGATTGCTTTGGTTTTGTTGGTTGTTACATGCTGCAACAACTAACAGTATTAAACAAAGTATGTAGTAATATTTTTTCATCAACCAAATATAGAAAAATATAACTTGTTTGGAATGATAACTTTGAATTTGCTAGAGTACAAATATGTTTCATCAATTGCACATGCTGAAACAACGCAGCTTGATTAGCATTACGACAACCACGGTGTGACAACCATTACTGTCGAAGGCTCGGGTAATGAATATTTTTGCAACATAATTTTTTAATCTATCAGCACCATAGCAAGTAAAATAACTTTACTAAAACACTATTGCGCTTTAACAGCATTTACATTAATTATTTTTATAACTTAAACCTAGTGCTGCTGAGCAAAAACTGCGCAAATTACAGAAGTAGCAATAGCAACATTTAAAGAATCAATACCTCCAACATCATTTGCATTAGATAACAATTTTGAGGGTATGGTTATTGGTTCATCAATTAAACTCAACACATCATTACTTATACCGTGCGACTCACTGCCCATTAGGATGACACCCTGTGTTACATTTTTTTTATGATACACATTTTCGCCCTTAAGCACTGCGCCAAATAAAGGAACTTGTTGCAATTTTGTTTTAATTAAAAAGGGAACTAAGGAGGTATAAATAACATCAACTCTTAAAAATGAACCCATGGTTGATTGTATTGTTTTGGGATTATATAAATCAACAGTATCCACTGAACAAATAATATTTTTAATGCCAAACCAATCGGCAATACGAATGATGGTGCCTAAATTACCTGGATCTCGAACACCATCTAAACACAAAGTAAAATTGTTTTCCACTTCAACATTTTCAAGGTCCATAGTCTTTTGTTTAACCACTGCCAAAATACCTGCAGGTGTTTTTAAGGATGATATTTTTGCAAATAAATGTGCTTCTGCTAATTGAATTTGTGGCGCTTTCGCAAGATATTTTTGATACAATTCATCAGTAGCATAAATTTCAATTATTTCCCAAGCAGAAAGTAAAAGTTCATCTACAATTTTCTCCCCTTCTACAATAAAATAGCCCGAGCTTTGTCTGAACTTTTTTTGATGAAGTGAACTTATTTCTGAAATTTTATTTTTACTCAGCATGAATATATGTTATAATCAATCATGCTTTTTCACAAATTGGTAACCCGATTTTATTGCGCCCCACATTTGCTTACCATCGCTGTCCCAACCTCTGTCCCAAGAAACTAATTTTTCTTTACTTATAACAACTTCAGAAGTAGCATAAGTGGCACCTCTTAACGAACTTAAACAATCTTGTTGATTTGTACTCCCTACAAAAGTACCGTTGCTCCTACTATGTAATAATATGCTACAACCTTCTCTTAATTCTAAAGAATCTACAGTTAAGGACTTTAATAAATCAGTATTTTTATAAGCGCCAGCAAAGCGCAAGGGACTTTTCATTTCAAAAACTTTACTCACTATGGTTGTATCATTTAACATGGTTACTTGATACACTCTTTGTCTATAAGGTTTTTCAAGCGCGCTGGCAATGGCTTGTTCAACATACAACCAAAAACCATCTTTGCGCGTTTCCCAAATCGGTTTCATGTGTAAGTGAATATCATAAAAATCTGTATCATTTTTCGCTTGCAATTCACTGCTGAATGCGCCAGACATAAATGTTTTAAGCAAAGCTAAATCAGTATCACTTACCTTTTTTTGAGCCCAAGTAGCCATTGAACAGCTAAGTAGCAGGATAATAATAATTTGTTTAAGCATACACTATCTTACCACTAACTTTGTAGAAGCTACACTGCCTTGTTGACTAATTTGCAAAGTGTAAAAACCTACAGGCAATTCACTTACATTTATTTGATAACTGTTATTGGTATTTGCCATACTTTGTTCTTGCTGATGAAGCACAACATTACCAGTAATAGCTATTAAAGAAATTGTTAATGCACCTTGCAGAGGTGTATAATATTTTATTTGTGTAATTTCTTGAGATGGATTTGGATATAAATTCAAATTTGAATTCAATAGATGATTAACTTTAATGCCTGCAGTATTTTCATGATGCTTATAATTTGCTGCAGAAATAGTAGGATTAGCTGCTGAACCATTTGCATTAACAGTTAATAAAGGCTCACCTTCTCCTTGTGCATACCATTTATATTCCAGCTGGGTTGATGGAATAGCGATACCAAACCCAAACTGGCTAATATATACCGAATCAATGCCTTCGATAGTTGATTTCACTCTTAACGTATTGTATGTTCCTCCATTAGGCAAATTCAATGTTCCCCATCCATCTACTTCAACAGTTCTTGTTTTTCTTTGTCCGTAAGAACCTACAGTTGGAATATCAAAATTCCATTCAAATGGATTAGAAATATTAACACCAAATGTGCATGGCAGTGGCAAAAATTTATCTCTTGGATCGTATTTTACTGAAGCCGGAATACTGCTAATTGAGGCCCCAAAACCAGTTTGATAATAACCATCATTATCAGCAATTTTAAAATAATTAACTACATTAGTGATGGTAATTGGAACTAATGGAATTGAAGGAAAATCAACCCCTTTGATTGCTAAATCTGAATCATAATTTGGCGAAAATGGATTGTTAAAATAAAGCTGATAGGCAAAATTTGTAGACGCTACGGTCATATAAGTAATAGTATCCATCCCACTGCTTGCGAGCGTGGTATAATCCCAAGTAGCATTTGCACCCGAAACATTTAAATCAATACTATTGGCATTACTTGCATTATCTCTAATATACACACCACTGGTGGTTGGTAAATCAGATCCAGTGATGGTAATTTGAGCCCAAGCATGTGTGTTGATTGCTATGGCAATTAAAAGAAGTAGTTTTTTTTTCATGGATTTGAAATTAAAAAGTAAATATAGGAAATAAAGTACTCAACTCATTATTCATCCGAAAATTTATAGCCCACACCGCGCACTGAAATAAAATGTTTAGGCTTTGAGGGATCAGACTCAAAGTATTTTCTGAAAGCTAAAATAAAATTATCAATAGTTCTGCCTGTTGGAAATGTTTCATATCCCCATACCTGCTCCAAAATTTCCTCTCTTGATACTACTTGATTTTTCTTTTCTATCAACAACTTTAAAAGTAAGGTTTCTTTTTTACTCAAGGACTCTATTTTCCCGTCGATAGCAGTAAATTGATAAGTTTCAAAATTTACAATTCTACCATTGATATTGGTACTATTTAAAATAACTGTTTTAGCTAACTGCGGTCGTCTTTTCAATAATATTTCTATCCGTAAAAGTAGTTCTTCTAAATTAAAAGGTTTTGAAAGATAATCATCTGCTCCTGCCTTTAAACCTTCGATGCGCTCAGACCCCATACTTCTT
>CAMBZU010000124.1 GCA_945872355.1 Chitinophaga pinensis | reverse complement strand
TCGCTTCATAAGCGGGGTTATCGTATTTCGCAAAATGAAGCGCCTGTAAACGAAGCTATGGCTGCAGGCATGTTGTTGTTGGCAGGTTGGGATGGCAAATCAAATTTTGTAGATCCCATGTGTGGTTCGGGGACAATCCTTATCGAAGCAGCCCTTATTGCATTAAATATTCCTCCCGGACTTTACCGATCTTCGTTTGCCTTTGAAAAATGGAATGATTTTGATCAGGAACTATTCGATATGGTTTACAATGATGATTCTAATGAACGTCCTTTCGATTTTAAAATTTACGGGTCCGATATTTCAGCCCGGGCAATTAAAATCGCTGAACAAAACATAAAAAGTGCCGGATTGAGTAAATACATCGAGTTACAGATAAAAGGGGTTAAAGATTTGGAAGCACCTGAAGGCAAGTGCCTTATTGTAACCAATCCACCCTATGGAGAACGCATCACATCACCCGATATTTTTGATGTTTATTCCTCTTTGGGTACAACCATGAAACACAGATTTGCAGGCAGCAACTTTTGGGTAATCAGTTCGCACGAAGAATGTCTTGATAAAATAGGTTTTAAACCATCCAAAAAAATAAGTTTGCTTAACGGGGCACTTGAATGTTCGTACAATAAATATGAAGTATTTGGAGGGAAGCGAAAAGATTTCGTAATTAAAAAGAATTTGGAGTAATTTCTTCTAAATCAAGATATTCATAAGCATTTAGGAATTGTTGTATCCCGCTTAAATTTGAATGCTATTATTGATTTGAATTTAAATTTTGAATTTAAATTTCCAAATTGTTTGTCAGTATAAAAAAAAATCTTACTTTTGTCCCCGCAATTGCCCAGATGGCGGAATTGGTAGACGCGCTGGTCTCAAACACCAGTGGATTCACTTCCATGCCGGTTCGATCCCGGCTCTGGGTACTTTTAAACCTCGATAAATAGCTGAAATAAAGCGACTTATCGGGGTTTGTTTTTGGTCTACTGAAACACTACTGAAACTTTTTTTAATCTCATAATTTAATCTTTTAAGTAATTAGGGGGTTGCCAGTTTTAGCAACCCCCGACTCAACTCAAAAATATCAATGGCATGGTAAACACCATTGAATATCTTTGTTTCTTTTGAGTTCTATAAGAAATAGAAATAATGTACTTTTATTCAATAAACCATTTGTATTTGGTATCTCCGTACAAAGCGTTATTGATTCCTTGAATTAACTCTGTAGCATTTACAGACCTGTCCAAAAAATTGTCAATATAGCTACTTTTATTTGCACCGGTGAATAAATTATACACATTCCAAAGATTTATATCACCAGACATTTCTTCTTTTGAAAAATTGTCATCCTGATAATACGACTTAGCAACCATATTAATATGGGTATCAGTGAAATCAAGATTGGGTAATAACTTTTTCTTTGCTGGAGGTAAACATTGATATAATTTACTTTTTCCAACTAATTGAGCAAACTGGTGTTCTGTAAGATAGGAATCTTTTAATCCCGACATTAAGTGGAGCTGTTTTGCAGGAGAAAATTGTTCAAATAAAGCCAATACTGCCTTAGTTAAATCATGCACACTCATTGCCTTGATTTCGGTCTTAAAGCCATCTGTTGAAATACACATATTACAGCACACCAAATTTTTAAAACCTATGAAAACTTTAAACTTTTCACTTGATTTTTTGCTATACAAATTTTCGTGATTGTAAGCTCTAACGCCACCTACAGTAAGGTTTAATCTGTTACCATTAAAGTCTTCGTAGATTGTTGGAATTTCAAATGCAAATGCCATTCGCTCATAATAAATGGTTTTGTCTGTTTCCAGAAGTTGGTTAACTGGTTTGTAGATTGCTTCTGGAATTCTTCCTTTTACCACATGTGATACCCTTACTTCAGGAGAATCAATAGTTTCACCACTAAAGAATTTATAAGCTGCCTCCTGAACTGAATCAATAAATCTTGCATGAGAAACAGTGATTTCATTATCTTTTGAAAATACCGGTATAACACAATCCTTCTCTAAGTGATTTAAATCAACTGCCAATGTATTTGCTTCAATAAAATGCTTTCTATGTAACTTATTTTCACTTTTAAAAGGTTTACTTTCCAATACTTCAAAAGTAGTATCTTCTGCATTTATAGAACTTTCAAAACTAATAAAATCAGGTTTACTAATTATTATTGGTTTGACTTGTGTTAGCTGCATTGTTGTTTCCATTGTTAATGAAATTTGATTGATAATTAATACTTGGCTTGCTACTATCAATTGCTTGTATTGTAGCTTTTTTATTCAAAAAATCAGCTGTAAGCAAAGGATACCACTCAGGATATTTGTGATATATTGCTGTCAGTTCTTCAATTGTTTTGGCATTTTGAATTAGTTCTTTAACGGTATCAATTGTCATTCCGCTATTACACCATTCAAGTATTTTTTTACCTGTATCAGGTGTAATTTTGAATTCGGTTAAATTGATAAACAAACCTGTCCTGTCCTTTGAAGCAACAGCTATGTGTTTAATATCAATGTCCAACACAACTGTAAATTCGTATTCGACACCATCCCTTTGTTGAGCTTTTAAACCTACTTTTTCAGGAACCATTTTTCCGTTTTTATCTGACAAAACATAATCTTGCTTGGTACGCATAGTCGCAATTACATGGCATTTGCTTTGCAATATCCTCTGAATGAATGCATTTTGACGAGGTGTTATTTTTCCCCATGCAGTAAAACTATTGCCAGGCATATTACTATGAACATCTAATAAATAATCCCAAGCCTGCGAAATTGAATCGATTATGATTAGCTCCATTCCTGCTTTTTCACATATTTCAATGGCTTCAATGTAATTTTCAGGAGAGAAATTTCCTTCCAAATTTAATACATTGTAAGCTCCTAAATGTGAATACAGACTTGCTGAACCCGACTCAGAATCTATTACCGCTATTTTACTCCAGTTATTCGTAATGCCAAAGGCGAGCATTAAACTACTGTAAGTTTTACCACTACCAGAACATCCTTGTAAAGCCATTTTAATTTTGGCACTTTTTCTTTCGCTTTTTACTAATTGCATAATTTTTAAATTTAAATTGTTTAAGATTGATTTTAAGTTTTATCATTTCCAAATGAACTGATTTGCTAAAAAAAAAGGAAAAAAGGAATATAGCAGGATTGACACATTCCTTTCGGAAATTATTGAATTTGAAAACAAGAATATCACCCGATTATCTGTTAAAGTTGAAATCTCAAATTTAAAGAAAAGGCTATATTATTCAGATATTGTATATTTTACAATAAGTTTAAAAGCTGAATTTTAATACTGTGAAGATATCCTCACACATCTCCATTGTCAACCATGCTCCTATAGCCAATACTTGAAATAATCAAATGGTCTAACAATTTTATTTCAACTAATTCACAAGCCTTTTTTATTTTATCAGTTATTGAAATATCATTATTACTTGGTAACAATGTTCCTGAAGGGTGATTGTGTACTATAATAATTGAAGAAGCCAAGCACTTTAATGCAATACTTAAAATTATTTTCAAGTCAACAGTACATTGAGTAATTCCACCCTTTGAAAGTTCATGTACACCTAATACCACATTTGCATTATTCAGAAGTATTATTTTAACTTCCTCCATTAACTCAATAGTATTGCTATCCCAATGGTCTAAAATAAGGTCATAAACATCTTTGCTGCTTATAATTTTTACTTTAGTAGGATTTGTGTTCGCATACGAAATTTTTATTTCTGCTACTTTCATACAGTTAAAAATTATATAGTTCTTTAAGTTTAAGTCAAACCTTTTAAAGTTCGTCCTAAACTTAAAGAACTAAATGATTAGTTCACATATTCATGTTCAAATGCAACAGACTTTCTGTATGATTCCGAAGACTTAGATAGGGAATCTTTAGTGTTTTGCAACTGCTGTAAAACTTCTGTTTCATCAGCAAAATAAACCCATTTATGTGTAAGGTAAATGGTTTCTCCGGTTTCCTTGACAATGTATTCATAAGGGATACATTCTACTTTTTCAATAGTCCCTGAGATTTGAGTGCCAAGTAACGCTACACAAGTCTGCTCATCAAAAGTAGTTGGAAGATATGCACGTTTAGCGGTAGCATAATACATACCTGTTTCTTTGCTTTTTACTAAGTCCATTCCACCTTGAATTTCCAAAACATAAAAAGACCTTCCATCTTCTCGTTGTTTTTCTTTGTAATTAATAATTGTTACCATTTTATTAAAATTTTTGAGTTGATTATGACCTTCAAAAAATGCCACAGATTTTTAAAGTAGTAATACAATCTTTCAACTATATTTCCACCTCAAAAAAACGAAACTTTTATTTAAGGTACGGAGAAGTTTTCCCGCAAGGATTAGTGGGGGGAGTGAGGTGGGGTGCTTTTATGTACATATATTTTTTCAACAAAATATTT
>CAMBZU010000123.1 GCA_945872355.1 Chitinophaga pinensis | reverse complement strand
TAAAATCTGATACCATAAACACTTAACTGAAACTTAAATTGTTTAGCGCCCTCATTTGTTCTACTGGCAGATTCAGAAGACAGCCTATAAGTTGCTGTTGTATTGGGCAAATATTGTATTTTATAATTAGCTGCAATTTCTAACCAAGTTGGCAAGTCTTGAAGCAACCAGTTTTTTTGAGCAAAGAAATCATAATCGGACGACTTTAAAAAAATCTCTTTTCTAACCAACACCGTGCAGGTTTGAATAAATAAATTATCCATTAAATAATTATCGAAGATCAAGCCAGATGGGAAATTAATTTTATAGTATTGATTGTGATTTTGAATTGTATTTCCTGTATCTTCATAATTTAAGTTTACATCGGTATGCACTAATGCAAAATCTAAATGGCTTTCTAAAAAATCAACTTGAATTTGAAGTTTGTTTGGATTGTTCCAAAAATCATCGCCCTCACAAAAGGCCAGGTATTTTCCTTTGCATTGGTAAATTGCCTCTTGGGCATTAATTATTGCACCAACATTTTTTGGCCTGCTTATAAACTTAATTATGGTAGGATGTTTATCGGCATATTGTTGTACGATCTCTTTTGTGTTGTCGGGCGAACAATCTTCGGCAACAATAATTTCAAAAGGAAAGTTGGTTTCTTGCATCAAAAGCCCATCAAGGTTTTGCGCTATAAAAGCAGCTTGCTTATATGTAATTACTACTATTGAAACTAAAGGTGTCATTTTATTTTATTTCCTTTCTCAATTGAATTCTTTCGGGTATAAAATCATTTTTTTTATAAAATTCTATTGTATTTTCTTTGAAAGTAGAAGTGCTAACATCTATTACTTTAATATTTCTTTGTTTTGCAATTTCTTCTAATATTTTCAATAAAGAAGTTCCAATACCAAAACTTCTATATTTATCATCAATAATAAACGAATTGACATAGATACGCTTTTCTTCAATGAATATTCTCTCATAAGCCCATAGAAAACCAATGATATTATTTTCAAATTCACATCCTAAAAAAATAAGATTGTTAGATTTAAAATAATTTTCAAGCTCGCAAAATTTGGTTTTTATATATTCTTCAGAAATAATAATTTTATTCTCATGCCCTTGAGTATTTTCCTTAAACAGTCGATAAATTTCATTTCTGTATATCTCAAATTCATTTATACCTAAAAGTTTTATAGAGTAGTTTATTTTCATTTTTACAGGCTTTTAATCGTCTTAGTTATTCTTTCCATATCGCTTAAATCATATCGCTGATCAATAGGTAAACACAGTATTGATTCGTAAATATAATTACTATTAGCCGTTTTTTCAACTACCGTCGATAAAGGCCAAATAATAGGCGCGTATATGCTGTTTTCAGCAAACTTCTTTTGTAAAGTAGTTCTACTATTAGTGTAAAATGGAAAATAAAGGGGCACCACATTGGCTGGAAGTTGTGCAAAAATTGGTGTTATATCTTTATGCAATAAATTGTTTAATATATATTGATAATTATTTCTGCGTCTATTAACGGTCTTGCTCCAGTTATAATGTTTAAATCTTATTAAAGATGATTCATTCATTTTATAAATGCCTTCACTCCTATCATACAAATCTTCATTTTGATAAAATAAAGCCCTATATTTTTGTTTTAATTCTTCATTTGCATGCTCCACAAAGGATGATTTTAAAAGCGAGGCCTCATTAAAATTAGCAAGTATAATTGCCCTTGCTTCATTTACAATTCCTTTGTTATTAATTTTATGATTAGATAATACCAAACCTCCATCGGCTATTTCTAGCCACTTTCTTAAGCTAATAACATAAAAATCTGATTCAACTTCTTTGTGATCACTCAACCATGAATGTGTAAGGTCATTGGCAATTAAACACGCGTTATTAAGCTTATAATTAGAAATAACCTGCTCAACATTACTATTTGTGTTAAACCCAAAATATGATTGTAAGAAAATAAAACTTGGTTTATGAATACTTAATTTTTGTTCAAAATCAGATAAATTAACAGATAGATCTTGGTTTATATCATAAAAAAACAACTGAAACTTTGCATCAATAAAAGGTTTTATAATCGATTCGCAAGTAAAAACAGGCAGTAAAACAATCTTTTCATTAAAATGATGCTGTTGTATTATTAGCCTAATACCATCTCTACCCGAAGAAACATATTCAACATGCTTAAACTGAGAAATTTTAACTAAATCATCATTGCATTCTTTTTCGAATTCATTACCACCTGTTACCCAAAAATTGCCCCCTATTTCGTCAAATTTTTTCATCTAATAAGTCATTTTTTTTTCACTCTGATATATTAAACAACCCGATCTTTCATTGCTCTCAGTAACATTTTTTAATTCATTTTCATTTTTCTCTGCATACACTATTTCACTGTGCTGCTGCAGATGATCAAACACATTTAAAATGCGCTTATTTTCAAGCGACAAAAAGAATATCCCTGAAAATTTATTAAATACAGGTGGCTGGTATGTATAGTTGTTAGTGCATAAATCTAAAGCTGCTTTTACCATGTCAATTCCAGTGGAGTAATATACAAGATCAGAGGTTATGAAATCACCACCCAATCTTGAGCATGTTTCAATAACAAATATTTCACCTTTACTATTTATTTTTATTTCAGTATGAGAAGGGCTAGCAGCTACCTTTAAAACCGACAAGGTTTTTTCAACAGTTTGTTTTACTTTGCTCAATATTAAAACATCTAATAAAGCTGGTTGATGGTGCGCAAGCTCAACAAAATAAGGAGGCTGTGTAGTTTCTTTTTCAGTAATAGCAATAAAATAGTGTTTCGACTTATCGGTTAAATATTCTACGCTATATTCTTTTCCATCAATAAACTCTTCAACCAAAACCTCATTCTTTTGCGAAAATTTAATAGCAATAGCTATCGCATTAGCCAATTCATTTTTATCATAAACCAGCGTTACTCCTCTGCTTCCTCCGCTGTCTATTGGCTTAATTATTAGTGGGCAATTAAAATCTATACTAACCTCATCTGCACTGCTTACCGATTTAAAACGGGGCACAGCTACATTATTATCTAACAAGGCATTTCTCATGGTGTATTTGTTATCCATCAAAATACCACATTCATGCGAATTGCCCTGTAAACCTAATTTTTGAGCAATATAATTTACAGTAGGCAACGCAGATTCAAGAGAAAAAGAGGTAATGCCATCAATATTAATTTCCTTACAGATATCAAGTATTCTATCTTTTTCCTTGAATGAAATTGGATAAAATTTATGTGCATAAGCCCTGCAAACAGCACCTTCCTCCCATGAAAAAACATGATATTCATATGCTTCATAGGCAACTGCTCTTTTAAAGAAAGATAAAAGAGGTTGATTGGCACCAATAACTGCGATCTTTTTTTTAGATTTCATATGCATAGTTACCCAAGTATTGTTTTGTTTGTTCTTTGCCGCAATTCATTAAAACATCAAGCGTAGAGAGAAATGGAAAAAACTCAGAAACCCCAGCTTGAACATATGAAAATGGTAATGTTTTTACAAACTTAAGTTGAATCCCATTACTTTTAAAAACTTCATTACTATACAAAGTTTTTCCTCCAATATGATTGATGTAAGCGCTTGCGCCCATTGTTTTACAAATATCTATTATTCTTTCCTGTCCATTTAAATGTTGATTTTCCAATAACTCTGATGCTACCATTAGTTTTGTTTTAATATCCAAAAAAACTGCGAGTGATTTGTTAGCGTTGATCACAAACTTCGACAGGTTGGTACTCTCATAATTTAATATGTCAGAAATAATTGGAAAGACCTCAAAAAAATAGGGATGCTTTTTATAAGATAATTCAATAGTTTTTAAAAGTTTATCGGTTTTGCCAATACCAACTTCATTTATTTTTTTGTTTGAACTTGCACCTTCTAGTGTTAAGGTTAAGTAATTTACTTGCTTGTTTATAATAATTCTATTTCTATTGATCCATCCGTTTTTTATATAATTTACATCATCATAAAATATATAGGTATCCACCAAATTCATCAGTTGAAAATAACCTATATAAGGCAAAAAATAAGGTTGCATTACCGCTAGTTTCATAGTTAAAGCATTTTATTTTTAAAGATAAATCCCTGTCCTTTATTAAATAAACCTCTTTCAAAAATATACAGAAATAGTATAAAAAACGTAAAAAATAGCAACGAGGTAACCAGTATTAAAAGCAGGTGCTGGCTAATAACAAACTTTAATGGATAGAGCGCTACTGAAACAATAATTGAAAAAAGTAAAGGTTTTTGAAAATCTGTAATTTGCTCAAAAATTGAGTAATTAATAACCTTGTTAACATAATAAATATTAAGCGGTAAAAACCCAAGCGTTAATACCAAGGTGCCTAAAATCATTGCATTTATTCCTAACTGACTTGTGATGATTAAGGTAAGGCCAATAATTATTTTTTTTATTATTTCTAATTTAAGAAACAAATCGCTTCTGCCCATTACATTAAGAATATCTAAGTT
>CAMBZU010000122.1 GCA_945872355.1 Chitinophaga pinensis | reverse complement strand
TAATTTAAGCCTTCGCCTGCAATGGTCTTCCATTATGGTTGTCACACAATGGTTTGCCAACTGACGATCTGCGTTGTTTAGCACTAAACTGTCTTAATGAACGAAATTTTCATTTAAGCCTTCGCCTGCAATGGTCTTCCATTATGGTTGTCACACAATGGTTGGACAACTGGCGATTTGCGTTGTTTAGCAATAAACTGTCATAATGAATGAATGAAACATTTTAGCTTTCAACTGAAGTGGTTGTTTAACATTGGTTGTTGTCAAATTGTTATAGCTGCATTTTTTAGAATGGTTCACACTACAAAACATAAAGTGCTCTTTTATGAAATGAACCATAAAATTAAGATGCAAATTGGAGTTGGAGAAACGAACCCGTGCAATTGAAAATAACGTTTTGCAGCTACCCGAAGGGCGGGACTTTTACCACAAAACTTGATTTGAAAAACTAATGTTTTATTAACCACAAAACTGTCTTTGGAACACGAAACCCCGCCTTTTGGGTAGGTGCTGTTATAGCCAGTGGTTCTTGTCGTCATTGTCCTCCAAGTTTAATAACTTTTCCTTTTTCTTGTTGCTCTGTTGGTTCGTCTATATCGTCTGAATAGTCAGCGTAAAAGTCAGAATAGACGTCACCTAAATAGTCATGGAAGCCCCAGCCAATTCCACTTGTGTCGCTAACAACTTTACTGGCACGGTCTGCAAATTTGTCAAGCAGATTTTCTTTTTTCATTAGTGTCAATGCTGCAACATAAGTTGTCTCCATACTTGAATAAAAACCTTCGTCAATGTCGCCAAAGTCGTTGGTGAATTTCACTCCTGTCTCAACGTAAAACAACATAAGGTTTGCAAGTAAGTCTTTAGATGGTCCAAGTTTTTTAAAGTCGCTTATTGCTTGTTTTCCGTCTTTGAGTTTGAAGTTGTAACCACGCTTTGGGTAAAATGCTTCAAATACTTTGTCTCGGTATTTGTTGAACAATTCTCTCTCGTCAGGATTTACGTAAAAGTCGAAAAACTCTTTTACTGATTTGTTCTTTTTATACAAGTCTGCTACCAGGTCAATGAGCTTGTCCTTGTCGAGTTTTTTGAGTTCCTTTTTTATGTCAGTTAGTCCCATATTTTATTCGTTGTTACGGTCGTCCTACCATTGGCTATAACGATTTGCATGCAAGCGATGGCCGCGAAACCGAAGCACTGAACTGCAAACCTATTACAAATTTATAAAAGAAATACGAACTTCCAAATTAGCACCGAAACAGCGGCTATCGCTTGCATGCTGTTACCAGATGCCCGATTCACGCCTTGTCTTGGAACCAAACCTTCATAAGTGTCAACTAGTGTGCGCTGAAACCGTGCGCAGCATTGCAAGCTCTTTTTATTTTTTGTAGCGGTTGCGTTGGGCGGCTGGAAAAAATAAAATGTGCTTGCAATTTGCGTTGGTAAGTTAGCCAATAGGTATTAAGGTTGCGTTAAGCGTACTAACTGTCTTGTCTTAATTACAACGTATTCGATGAGTTTTGAAGTGTAACCTTCTGCACCAATTTTAATGTTGTAAGTATTCGCGGCTACTTTTAAAATTTGATATTTAACGTCTTGGTCTGTCGTTGCGGATTTGCCATTTTGTTCTATTGCTACCGCAGCACCTGGTATTGGTGCGTTTGTTTTGTCTGCTGTTATGTAACCTTTTATACCTGCTGTGCCTGTTTCTGAAACTAGATTTAATACTTGGTTGAACACGAATTGTTTTTTAATTACTTCGTTTGTTTTGTATATTTGCCGAGCCATCGTAATTGGTGATGCTTCTCAATGTTATCTCCTCAATAATGAGGGTTTAATTCAAGGTGTATATGCCATTCAAATGTTCATTAATGCCCAATTAATAAATGCCATTAAAGTTGTGTACATACAATAAGCATAAAGCCTGTGAAAGGATGCACAGGCTTTATTTATTTTTATTAGTTGCCGCATTAACTTGCTGCAACAATGCTGTGTCCTATGGGCAAAACAGATTTAACTACAATTATCCATTTCAGAATTATACCAATCAATCTGCAACAGTTTTGCAGATAAATGATGGATATTTAGTATTTGAACAAATAGAAAATACGGATAGTGTAAATACTGGATTAGGTGTGAGAAAAATTGATTTAACCGGTACACAATTATGGGTTAAAAATATTTTTAAACCAAGAACAATCACCTATGGTGGCGCAAGTGATTGTGCTCATATTATTTCAACCAATAAAATAATTATTAGTGGCAGCTTTATTGATACTGTTTACACTGCCATCCCCTGCGATGGATATTTAGGTTGTATAAATTTCGAAGGCGATACTTTATGGACAAAAAATTTTGGAGGTCCATGGCAAGATGTTTTTAAAGGTTCATTACTTGATAATCAAGGAAATATTATTAGTGTTGGATGGAATCACACATCTGCTTCAAACTACGATGCTTGGGCCCTAAAAACTGATACCCTTGGCAATATTATTTGGGATAAAAAGTTTGGTGGCATTAATGGCGATATTTTTTCAAGCGTGTTACAAGCACCTGATGGAGGCTATTATCTGATAGGCGGCAGTAATTCTTATAACAGTCAGAGTGATGTTTACTTGGTTAAAGTAAGTGTAGATGGTAATTTGGAATGGCAAAAATCATTTTTAAGTCCTTTGGCTGATGGTGCAAATGGTGCTATTATTTCAAATAACAAAATATACATTGCTGGTGCTTCTTTTACTAATTATCCTACCAGCCAATTTACTGATGGATTGTTCCTAATTTGTGAGCTAGATGGTACTTTAATTACTTCTAAAATTTTAGGAGGAGCAACTTTATCTAATTCATTTAGAACAAAAACACTTGCTCTAAATGATGGGAGTATAGTTGTTGCGGGTGAAAGTAGAACCCAACAAAATCCGAATGTGCCTTGGGGTTGGCTCTTTAAATTTAACCAAGATGGAGATAGTATTTGGGCACGTACCTATTTCAACAACCCCAATGCGCCCAACTATATTTATGATTTAAAGGCTACAAGTGATGGTGGATTTATAATGGCTGGCAGCACCCATGATAGTTTGGGTGGTATTGGTGCGCAAAACTCTTGGGTGCTAAAAGTAGATGAATATGGATGTGAAGTAGAAAATTGCCAATTGTATGATGCGGTGGAGGATGTGGCGGTCAACAATATTTATTTTTCTGCTTCACCCAATCCTTTTTCTGACCAAACCACTATTAATTATACTTTAGTAGAAAATACGAAAGCAGAATTAATGGTTATAGAAATGGCTACGGGTAAAATAATTAAAAGAGCAACAGTGCTTGCCGATGCATCGCAAACCTATACATTAAGCAACGAAGGCTTAAGTCCTGGTGTATATGCCATTCAAATGTTCATTAATGCCCAATTAATAAATGCCATTAAAGTTGTGTACATACAATAATCATAAAGCCTGTGAAACTAGTCACAGGCTTTATTTATTTTTATTAGTTGCCGCATTAACTTGCAGCTATTCTACTATTCCAGTCCAAGGGCAAATAGGTGGCAATATAAGACTATAAACTTTGGGGTTGGCGTGCGGTTGGAAAATTTTAGCTCTTTTACATTTTTGGTGCGGTTGCCTGTCGCGGTTGGAAAAATGGGAAAGTGCTAAAATGTGCGGTTGGGAGCGAGGGGTTGGCAATGCTTAATTTCTACTCTTAACTTTAATTTTTGTCGTCAACGGGTTTCTGCTAACGTTTTCCATGTTTGCGCTGGCTGCGGAATAGAAGCTACAAACTTCAAACCTATTACAAACTTAAAATAAAAAACTGAACTTTCAAATTTACGCTGAACCAGCAGTTAGCGCAAAAATGGTGTTATGCGCAGGGCTTTACCGTGCTTTCCAAATTACGTTTTCTAAAATATTCCAAAATTTCCTTCTTGGTCATTTTCGTAAGCTTTTCACTTAATCTGTCTCTTTGTTGGCGCATATAATTTACTGCGTCAAATTGTTTATTAGTTGTCTTCATATTTTTCAAATTCTCTAGGTGAACGGATTTCTAAAAGTCGATAACTATTTTTAATATTTATTGAATTATATCCTCTAATTCTTTGAACGTTTACAATATGTTTGAAATTCCAACTTACTAAAAAGTCTGCACGATTTATTGTCGCAATTGCAATATGTAAACAGTCAGCAAAACTTGTTTGTCCTACAACTTTTTCAGTGATGTATTCTGTCGCGAGTTCAACTGCTTCCTCTGTAATTTCGAGAAATTCAGTATTCATGGTTTTCATGCTTTTCACCAAATTCTTTACATTTAATGGCGCATTTTCTAGCTCGTCTTGAGTTACACTTGAAAACAATAATATAAATTCATTATTCAATAGTCTTTCAAATAGCGGAATTGTATGTTCTGCAAACTCGCTGTCATAATAACCTCCGAATACTGATGTATCTATATATATTCTTTGTTTCATTTTTCAAAGTTACTAAAATTAATTGCAACATAATTTCAATAGTCAATATTTTCTGAAATTTTCAAGAAGCCTTGTGCATAACGTTTTCAGGCTTAGCGAATGTGGGGCCAGAAGTCCAATCTCCATTAGAAGCACTTGGCTACAAATATAATAAAAATTGGATACGGAGACGTAAGGCCCCATATCGTCTAAGCCTGTGTTATGTACAGTTGACGTGCCATGGTT
>CAMBZU010000121.1 GCA_945872355.1 Chitinophaga pinensis | reverse complement strand
CTTGATTTAGTTGGGTTAATCCCGATTTAGAAAATGTTATCAGATTTGTAAAAATCTGATTTACAATTTCTTTATCGTTTACGCATTTCTAATGCGTAATCTGGGTTTATAAAAACAAAATGATTCATCGCTAATAAAAAGGGCGTAGTTACAAACTACGCCCAGATGAGGTGTAATGCAGCCAATATATTTTATCCGCTGTTAGTGGCTGGTGCTTTCAATCATCGTCAATGCTTCCTTTGGAGTCATTGTTGGTATAGAGCTTAATTTAAAATCTTTTGTGTCTCTTGTCACAATGCATTCAATTTTAATTACACGCTTTGCACAGTTGTACTGAATCGAGTCCTCAAAATCTTTAAATTCTGATTTCAGAGATTTTAAAATTACCTCTGTAGTAACATCAACCATTTCTGTCCATTCTTGCAACTCGTTCAATATTTTTATAGTATTGGAGTGTCCTGTTGATTGTCTTAGTATGTAGTAAATGTTATTATAGGAAACTGTTGAAACATAAATTGTCACTTTTTTATTAAGAGAATAATTGAAAAGTCTAGCTGCCTCCAGAGAGAATGGTTTTCTGTCTGCCAAAAAGTCTATGAGTACATTAGTGTCTAAAAATATATGCTTCATAATTTGTACTTTTTTGACAAGCTATCCTTCAATGCGCTGTTGTATTCAAAATTTTCAGGTAGCTCAATTGAACCCATTAATTTTAATATTCGAGGGGAAATTGTCTCGTCCTTAGGTGCTCTCGATGTCAAGGTTTTTAAATAGTTTTCTACTATGTCAGATAAACTTTTACCTGTTTTTTTTGCGTATTTTTTCGCAACTAAAATTACAGAATCGTCAATAGTCAGCGTTAGTTTTGTTGTCATGATACGTGTATTTAATAACACAAAAATACGTATTAAATTTAAAATATCCAATTTTTTTTAATGTTGAACCGCACTTGCCGATAACGCTTGCATGCTTTTATTTGCTGTAGCATTTAGTAACTTTACAAAATATCTTTGTTGAAGAATGCTTTTAAAAATCTTTCTATTAAACCCAAATTAATCAATAGGAGATTTAAAAAATCGAACTACTTGATTTAGTTGGGTTAATCCCGATATAGAAAATGTTATCAGATTTGTAAAAATCTGCTTTACAATTTCTTTATCGTTTACGCATTTCTAATGCGTAATCTGGGTTTATTAGAACAAAATGATTCATCGCTAATAAAAAGGGCGTAGTTACAAACTACGCCCAGATGAGCAACTTGATGGCATTGGCAATAAAGTGAAATAATGAAAATAAATTTATTAAAACAAAATGATTCATCGCTAATAAAAAGGGCGTAGTTACAAACTACGCCCAGATGATTTCCGATCGGCATTTACCAATGTAAGATTTTAAATGATTGGCATAATGTATAAATCACATTGGTATAATACCAATTCCGCAACTTAATGACATTGGCTTAGTGCCTACCGGGGAAAACGCAGTGCAGCTTCTCATTTACGGTGGGTTAAATGGAGCAAAGGCTGTGCAAGGGACAGCAGCGGCATCCTTTTTTGTGCGTTGCACCTGCGCAGCCAAAAAAGATACAGCGGACGGCCCGACCCTACGATAGGAGGGATGCACCCAAATTATAAATTAAAACAATAGTACCAATAATCCGTTTTATTAATTACACATTGCTCGCCTTTACCTCCTTATTTTTAAAACAATCTTTCACTTTTTGAACCAAAAATTACCATACCTTTGCGCGCTAATTTTATGATGGATAACAATCAAGATTTCGACCAATTAAGCCCTAAAGAATTTATTCTTATCAAAGGCGCGCGCATTCATAATTTAAAAAATATTGATGTGGCTATTCCGCGCAACAAACTATCAGTAATTACTGGTTTAAGTGGCTCTGGAAAATCATCATTAGCATTCGACACGCTGTATGCCGAAGGGCAGCGCAGGTATGTAGAAAGTTTATCATCCTATGCCCGCCAATTTTTAGGCAGAATTAATAAACCCGAGGTTGATTATATTAAAGGAATAAGCCCTGCTATTGCTCTTGAACAAAAAGTAAATTCAAGAAATCCGCGCTCAACAGTGGGAACCACCACAGAAATTTATGATTATTTAAAATTACTTTTTGCACGTATTGGCCGCACCATCTCTCCTGTTTCTGGTAAAGAAGTAAAACGACATACCACAACCGATGTTGTAGATTTTATTGCCACCTTGCCCAATGGCGCTAAACTAATGGTTTTAGCACCTAAAAATTATACGCATGATGCTGAAATTGAAAAGGTGCTTAATTTGCTTTTACAACAAGGTTTTTCAAGAATTATATATGATAACAAACTCACCAGAATTGATGATTTATTAGCCTCAAAAAGTGAATTGAAACCTAATGCTGCTAAAACGGTTCAATTGTCGATAGTAATTGATAGGTTGGTGATTAATAAAGAAGATGAAGATGCTGCAAATAGATGGGCCGATAGCGTGCAAACTGCATTTTATGAAGGTGAAGGAGATTGTGTTTTAGCGATTGAAATGCCCGAAAATGAAAAACTTGCAAAAGGTGTTGAACCTAAATTCAGTAAGGATTTTAGCAATCGTTTTGAGTTAGATGGGATGACTTTTGAGGAGCCAAATGTGCACTTTTTTAGTTTTAATAATCCGCTTGGTGCTTGTAAAGTTTGCGATGGATTTGGCACCACCATTGGCATTGATCCTGATCTTGTTATTCCTGATAAAAGCCTTTCAATTTATGAAGGAGCAGTAGCTTGTTGGAAAGGAGAAACCATGAAAGAATGGAAAGAATATTTTATCAGAAATGCTGATAGCATTGATTTTCCAATTCACAGGCCCTATTACGATTTAACAGCTAAAGAAAAAGAATTGCTTTGGAAAGGCACCAAAGGAGTAGAGGGTATTAATGCTTTCTTTAAAAGTATTGAGGAGCAAGCTTTCAAAATACAATATCGCGTTATGTTATCAAGATACAGAGGCAAAACAATTTGTCCCGAGTGTTTAGGTTCAAGATTAAGGAAAGACGCGCAATACGTAAAGATTGCAAAACATTCAATTTGCGATATTGTGCTGTTAAGCGTTAATGATACACTAGAATTTTTTAATAAAGTAAAATTAAATAAACATGATGAAGAGGTAAGCAAACGTTTACTTATTGAAATCAGAAATCGACTCACTTATTTGTATGATGTTGGTTTGGGTTACCTTACCTTGAATAGGATGAGTAACTCATTAAGTGGTGGCGAATCGCAAAGAATAAACTTGGCTGGGTCATTAGGAAGCAGTTTGGTTGGTAGCATGTATATTTTAGATGAGCCTAGTATTGGTTTGCATAGCCGAGATACGGAAAGGTTAATTGGTGTGTTGAAAGCTTTGAAAAAAGCGGGAAATTCTGTAATTGTTGTTGAACATGATGAAGAAATTATGCGACATGCCGATGAAATTATTGATATTGGCCCTTTGTCAGGCTCTCAAGGTGGTCACCTCGTGTTTCAGGGAAATTGGGATAAATTAAAATTAGAAACAAAAAGTTTAACAGCGCAATATCTTAACGGAACCGAAAAAATTGAAGTGCCAACCAGCAGAAGGAAATGGAAGGAATCTATTGTTATTAAAGGCGCAAGAGAAAACAATCTTAAAGGTGTTAACGTAACTTTCCCCCTCAACACAATTACAGCAATTACAGGTGTAAGTGGCAGTGGAAAAACCTCGCTCGTTAAAAAAATATTATACCCTTCACTTAAAAAAATGTTTGAAGGTTATAATGAGCAAACAGGTATATTCGATAAAATTGAAGGAAGCATTAAAATGGTAGAGGCTATTGAAATGATTGACCAAAATCCAATTGGCAAATCTTCGAGAAGTAACCCTGCAACCTATGTAAAAGCTTACGATGAAATTCGTGCATTATATGCCGATCAGCCATTGTCCAAAACAAGAGGCTATAAACCTTCTGTCTTTTCTTTTAATGTTGAAGGTGGAAGATGCGATATGTGTTTAGGCGAAGGTGTGGTAAATATTGAAATGCAGTTTATGGCTGATATTGAACTTGTTTGCGAAAATTGCAATGGCAAAAGATTTAAACAAGAGGTGCTTGAAGTAACATTTCAAAATAAAAACATCAGTGAGTTGCTTGAGATGACCATTGATGATGCAATTGGTTTTTTTGATGAAGGTATGCGCCCAGGCAATACTGAAAAGAAAATTATCAGTAAGTTAAAACCGCTAAGTGAGGTTGGATTAGGTTATGTGCAATTAGGACAATCATCGAGCACACTGAGTGGGGGAGAGGCACAGCGTATTAAATTAGCTACTTTTTTAATTAAAGGTGCTACCGAAAAAAAGACCTTATTTATTTTTGATGAACCTACTACCGGCCTGCATTTTCATGACATAAAAAAGCTTTTATACGCTTTTAATGCGCTAGTTGAACAAGGCCATTCTTTAATTGTAATTGAACATAATTTAGAAGTAATAAAATGTGCCGATTGGATTATTGATATGGGCCCCGAAGGTGGCGATGATGGTGGAAATGTTGTTTTTGAAGGAACACCCGAAGATTTAATCAAAAACAAAAAATCTTACACTGGAAAGTATCTTAAAGAAAAGTTGGTTTAAATATCTGAAGCTTATCCTTTGTCATACCAGTAATAATTTTATTCCTTTAATTTACCTAAAATCTTTAAATTGAAACGTGTCGGTAAAACGCAGCAATAGTAGT
>CAMBZU010000120.1 GCA_945872355.1 Chitinophaga pinensis | reverse complement strand
TCAGGAAAAAGTGTTTTGGCTTTTTTAGATATTGGAATAGCCTGTTTGAGCTGTGGTCCCGGCATAACAGTTAAACCAAAAAAGGCAAACGCTCCAGTATTTAAGTAGTCAAGTATTTTTTGTTCAGGATTTTCCTCTCTATTTCCATCTACAATTACCCATTCAAATTCTTTATCAATTGCAGCAGCAACTGCCAATAAAGAGTTAGGCAAACGGTACTTAAAATTTGCACTTCGAGGATTAAACAATAAAACTTTTTGATTTGACATCATAGCTTACAAACCTATAAAAAAAAGTGCATAACTCAATTAGTAAGCAATAATTTTAAACTGTTTCTTATATTTGTAATGTACAAACAACTATGGATTCAACTAAAAAACCGCAAGAACCAAGCACAAAAAAAGCCCAAGAGGAAAAGTTTATAGATATTGAAAAGGTAATTGCAGAAAAAAATCCGAGATTGCTTAAAAGCTTGCCGGGCTTTATTATTTCTTATATTAAAAAAGTTTTGCATCAAGATCAAATTAATGGATTTATAGCAGTTCATGGGAACAACTATGGATTTGATTTTATTGAAAAAATAATTGAAGAATTTGGGGTATCCGTTGAAACAATAGGTATAGAAAATGTGCCTCAAACTGGCGGTATTGTTATTGCTTCCAATCATCCATTAGGCGGCTTAGATGCATTGGCTATGATGCATATTTTAAGTAAAAAAAGAAAAGATATGCGTTTTATTGTGAATGACATTTTACTAACATTTAAAAATCTTAAAGAACTTTTTATACCTGTAAACAAGCATGGAAAAAGTGGTGCAGAAAGTGTGAAAATGATTAATGCGCAATTTGCATCTGAGCAGCTAACATTGGTGTTTCCCGCTGGTTTAGTTTCACGCAAACAAGAAGGAGGCATCATTAAAGATTTGGAATGGAAAAAAAGTTTTATTACAAAAGCAAGACAATATCAACGTGATATTATTCCTGTATATGTAGAAGGCATAAACAGTAATTTTTTTTATAACTTATCGAGATGGAGAAAGCGTTTAGGCATTAAAGCCAATATTGAAATGTTTTATTTGATGGACGAAATGTATAAGCAACATGGTAAAAAAATTACCATTTATTTTGGCAAACCCATTAAATACAGCACCTTTGACAAAAGTAAAACAGATGAGCAATGGGCTAACTACATTAAAGAATTAGTTTACAAATTGCCCTCATCACAAAAAATAAATTAATTAGCTTAACTTAGCCAAATGCAGAAAATAATAGATCCCATTGATAGAACTTTATTAAAGCAAGAATTAACTGCTGAACGTTTTATTAGAAATACAAACAACGGCAATAATAAAATTTACATCATCACGCATCACGATTCCCCAAATTTAATGTTAGAGATTGGGCGTTTGCGTGAAGTAACTTTTAGGGCGGCTAGCGGCGGTACTGGTAAAGCATGCGATATAGACCATTTTGATACAGACCCTATTTGCTATAAACAATTGATTGTTTGGAACGAGGCAGAACAAGAAATTGTAGGAGGTTATCGATTTATTAGATGCGGAGATTTGCTTGACCACGATAAGCAAGAAGCAAAATTGGCAACTTCAGGTTTGTTTAATTTTAGCGTAAAATTTATACGTGACTACATGCCAAAAACAATTGAATTAGGCCGTTCATTTGTGCAACCTAAATTTCAACCAGGTGTAGATTCACGAAAAGGTTTATTTGCATTAGACAATATTTGGGATGGCTTAGGCAGTCTTATCGTTGACAATCCAGACATAGAATACTTTTTTGGAAAAGTAACGATGTACCTCGATTTTAATCAAGAAGCGCGAGATATGATTTTATACTTTTTGAAAAGCTTTTTCCCAGATCAAGAGGCATTATTAGTTCCTTTTAATCCTATGCCCATTCATACTTCTGAAGAAAAACTAGTTCAATTGTTTGAAGGATTAGACTATAAAGAAGCATTTAAAACACTCAATACCAATGTAAGAGCTTTAGGAGAAAATATTCCACCTTTAGTAAATATTTACATGAATCTTTCGCCATCAATGAAAACGTTTGGTACTGCACTAAACAATAGTTTTGGAGCAGTTGAAGAAACAGGTATTTTAGTAACCATTGGCGATATTTATGAGGCAAAAAAAGAAAGACATATTAGCTCCTATATCAAATAACAAAAAGCAATCATGCAAATAAAAAACGCACAATTTTTAGCTAGTAATACCAATTATCAATTGTGCCCTAAAGATGATAAAGCAGAATATGCTTTTATTGGCCGAAGCAATGTTGGAAAATCATCATTAATAAATATGTTGGTTAATCATCAAGGCTTGGCAAAAACATCGGGAAAACCGGGGAAGACTCAATTAATTAATCACTTTTTAATCAATGATAAAAATAACCCCTGGTATTTGGTTGATTTACCGGGCTATGGCTATGCAAAAACATCAAAAAGCAGTGCCGAAAAGTGGAGTAAATTTACACTTGATTATTTAAAAAAACGCAGCAATTTATTATGCGTTTTTGTGCTTATAGATTCTCGTTTAGAACCTCAAAAAATTGATTTAGAATTTATGGCATGGCTGGCCCAAAATCAATTGGCTTTTTGTATGGTATTTACTAAAACTGACAAGCTCAACAAAGTAGTTTTAGCAAAAAATTTAGCACACTACAAAAAAGAACTTTTAAAGGATTGGGAAGAGTTACCCGAAATTTTTGTTACATCATCAGAATTAAAATTAGGTAGAGAAGAAATATTGGCCTATATTGAAGAAACAAATAAATTAATGCCATAAATGCAATCTTTGTATAATGCATTGCTCAAATTAGGAATTAATAATTTTGTGATTGTTGATGTTGGGGCAAAAGGCCAAATTGAAACAATTAATGGTGTTGAATCTATAAGTGAAATTCATGCTTTTGAGCCCAACCCTATTGAGTTTGCTTTGCTTGAAAATAACTATGCAAAACATGCTTATAACAAGTTACAATTAAATTGTGTAGGCTTGGCTGCATCCATTGGAAAATCAAGTTTTATGATATCCAATAATACTGCAATGAGTAGTTTGTTGAAACCCGATCTTAAAAATTACAAAAAACATTTTGGAAATTACAAGGCTTATCAATATTGGGAAAATTGCATTGAAACTGCTGAAGAAATTGAAATAACTTTAGATACCTTAGATCATTATTTTAGAGCTAACAAGCCAATTGATTATATTAAAATAGACACACAAGGTGCAGAACTTGCTATTTTAAAAGGTGCTGAAAAATTGCTACAACAAGGCCTTATTAAAGTGCTTAAAGTTGAAGTTGCAACCGTTGCTACTTATGAGCATCAACCCTTGTTTTCTGATATTGATATTTATTTAAGACAGTACAATTATATTTTAGTAGATTTTTTAACCTACAGAGAAAACCCCTCCTACTTGCTTGGAGAAGATCAGGAAATACATTTTGCGCCCTCTGGAGATGCGATCTATTGCTATGCACCAAACTCAGTTTCAGCAATAGAAAATATTAAAAAAGGTATAATTATTAACCAATTGGGTTATGTTAGCTTGGCTTTACATATTTTAGAAAGTACAAGTTTAAGCAAAACAGAAATTAGCGATTTGATACTAAAAAGTAAAAATAAAAGGCACAAAAAATGGAAGAAAATTGCAAAGGATATTTTACCTCCCGTATTAATAAAATTACTAAAAAAAAGTAAATTTTAATTCACTATCATTCCCGGTAAACGCTAAGTTGCACTTCGTGTTTTTAAATAGTTAGCGCTTTGCTCAGCTTCTCAATATTGTAGTTAAAATTAGCTGGCGCGAGGCTTCAGACTCGTGCCCTTAAAATCATTCCACGAATGCCTTTATAACCATAGAATCACCGTAAACACGAAGTTGCACTTCGTGTTTTTTAATTATTAGCGCTCCGCTCGGCATCATGAAGTGGAAGTTAAAAGTTAATACGAGATCATTTTAAAAGCAACTACAATATTAATTTGTAGGTAATAAATTCAGCATACGATTTTCAAAAATAGCTTTCAAACCACTTCCACGCAAGTATAACTTGCTAAATTAAAACAAACCGAAGCACAGCTTCTGTTTTACTGTGTTCAATATGCATAAAGAACCCAAAGAATATTTAAGACATATACTGGACGAATGCTCTTACATAGTTTCTGTGAGTGAAAATTTATTGTTAAAAGATTTCGTGGAAGATGAAACTTTAAAACGTGCCGTTGTGATGAGCTTAGAAATTATTGGAGAAGCTACAAAGAAAATTCCTGCCGATATCAAAATAAAATATATTACCATCCAATGGAAAAATATGGCAGGAATGAGAGACAGATTAATTCATGATTATTTCGGAGTTAATTATTCAATTGTTTGGGATGTAATGAAAAACAAAATTCCTGATTTACACATACAAATTTCTGAAGTTTTAAAAGAAGACTAAAACGACCAAGAGTTTTTAAGACTAAGTCCAAAGACCTTGCTCCCGCAAACGAAATATCATTAGGCTATAAATTATTGAATCCTTTGCCGCACAGGCCAGAGGCCTTTAGATAGCCTCACTCGCGGGACACAAGCGAGTGCATAGAAAGTTTAAATCATTGATGCTATAAAATCTGCTAAATCTAATTTTATAAGTTCCCAGTGCTTTCCATTTAAACAGTTTGGATCGAAGTCTCGATTTGCGAATTCAAAATCAAGAAATTTCTTTCTTAATACTACCTTATCATGCTGAAAAGGATACCTTTTTTTGTGCAAGGCAAATATTTCATCTGGCCCGTAATTGGCAATTATTTGATGAATATCCCAGAAATCTTTTTTTCTACCGCCACGCAAAATAACATCTAATTTCATTGCAATAA
>CAMBZU010000119.1 GCA_945872355.1 Chitinophaga pinensis | reverse complement strand
AATAGCCCTACTATGATTGAATAAATTTTCTTCATAATTTTAGTTCTTAATGATTTTGAAGGTTTGAACTTTTTTGTTTTCTTGATTAACAACATGTATGAAGTAAGTTGCAGTTGCTAAACCAGCTGTATTAATTTGTGTTTGCTTTGCCAATATCTGTCCCTTGCTGATTTGTTTACCTTGCGCATCGCAAAGTTGAAAATTCAACGTTGATTGTTCGAGCTCATTTACCTGCAAGATTAAATTATCGGCAACCGGGTTAGGAAAAACCGATAGCGTAATTTTAGGTTCGTTTTCATTTATGCCTACCGTTAAAATTTCGTAAGGCTGCTGCACACCCTGAGCAACGCTTCCATTACTGCCTGTACTGGTGGTGTAGACTACTTGTCCAATACTGTAAGCAACAGTTCCTCCACTACCTATGGCATTGCCACCGGTGGAATTTACAGATTCTTGAGCTTGTGCCAAGCCCACACATAGCAATCCTGCAAGCAACATTGCCAATGGTTTTAATTTGTTTTTTTTCATCTTGTTTTATTTTGCTCTTTCCTTACTCTGTTCAATAGGCTTTTCTGGATTCGCCTGTAAAATTTATTTTTATTCGTGTTTTTGTCAATGAATGCTATATTTCGTTGTACGAAATATCAATCTATTCACATTTAAACTTTGGTGTAAATGTAAGAATAGTTTTCAAAATCAAGTTGTCTTGTTTTATATAACGTTTTGGCACTTTACTTTACATTATAAATGATTAAGTTCTGTTGGTATAAAGTGAATAAAAAATGCAGTGTTTAACCATTGCTAACGTGTCCGCAAATTATTTTATGCATTTTGCAAGTTCGGCGTTAAATTTTTTGTGCCAGTCTTTTCCATGTCTTTTCTCCATTTTTCTTTCAACTCTTTCATTGTGTCTTGCCCATCGTCTACTTTGTCCATATTTTACCACACAACCGGCTTTTGTCTTGTCGTCAAAGCCATATTGTTTACCAAGGTCGATTGCGCATTTTTTTTCGTCCAAAAAGGACGGTAGTCCCCAGGTATAGAAGTATAAAGTTTTGTATTTCTTATGTCTAATGTTAGATGAGTCAGTTTGTCCGAAAGCAGCTAACTGAAATGTCGAGATTATGAATAGGATAAAAAGTATTTTCACTTGAATAGTATTTTTGTCTAATGAAATGTCTGACTGTTAACTTGCGCATTAGCACAATAAATTTGCACGCACCCAAATTCTAGTGCGAATATAAGAATAGTTTTCAAAATCATGTTGTATTATTTTATATAACGTATTGGTGATCTACTTTACATTACAAAAGCTTAAATTATGTTACTATAAAGCGAGCAAACCAAGAGGCATGAATTCCGATATAGTCTGTGTATCTACCTTTAATGAAATGATTTTGGTATTTAAAATGTGTACACAAATTTCCCTGTATAGGAAGGCTTTATAAATGAAGCACATGAGTGGAGATTGAGCAACGCAAGTCAAAATTTCGCATTTAAAATTTCTGCACCTTGAATACGAGCAAAGCTCTAAGTATTAAAAAGCGCGAAGCATCGCTTCGCGTTTACAATTGTAACAATATTAATAATTATTCTGATTTTTTACTTTATGGACAAGGTTTAAAATAAAAATATTTTGTGTGGACAAATTAAAAATAGAAATTAAATCAGTACATATGGGAGATCCAGATTTGATTTACACCAGTAATGATACCATTTTAAATCTTATTAGAATGTTATAAAGCAGTAAGAAGTTGAATTAAAGCACACTGTGGCAAAGGCATCTTTTTTATACATGAAATAGCTTTGGCTTTTGCCATCGGCAAAGAGATTTTTATTTATCTTGAATTGGTATTTGGCAATAATGAAGTGTAATGTATACTTTAAGCAATCTTTACATTTATTTTTAAAGGTCTATTATTTGTCGTAGTTTTGGTTTAAATTTAACACTTTCTACAAATGAAAAACTCTCTTATAACTTTTATAATTGTTGGCTTTATTTTCAGCCAGTCATCTGCGCAAAATATTAATAAAGTTTCCAAAGACAGTGTGATTTTTAAACCATCTATGAATCAATCTGCAAAAGCTGTGGAAGAATTAGCCTTGGCACATAGAATTGCTGAATATGGCCGAAAATACAATTCTATAGAGGCTATGATTGCAGCAATCAAAATAGTAAGTAATACCAATGTTCAACTATTGTTACAAAGTAAGACATCTACGCTAAAAGATTCTTCGGAGGGGATTAAAAATCCTAGCTCGGTTAATTACTCATCCATTCGCATTGATCAGTTAATTCAAGATGCGAGAGGCTTAGCAAGAGGAAATGAGGCTTACATTATAATTATTGATGATTTGGAAGCATTAAAAACCCAGAGAGGGTCAGTAACAGGGCCTAAATATAAGTATGAACGTGTACTTCCAAAAGCTGTGGATACCTATGTCATTGACTTTGAAGGCAATCAAGAAGCTATTGTTTATGTAAAAGGTGATGGTTCAACAGATTTGGACTTGTTTATATTTGATGAAAATGGAAACAAAGTTGATGATGACAGAGATTATTCTGACGAGTGCGCAGTTAGTTTTATACCCAAATGGACTGGTAAATTTAAAATTAAAATTGCAAATAACGGTTCTGTTTACAATGATTATGTAATTCGTACCAATTAGAGTTCATATGCGTTTTTCCCTGCATTGCTTTATTTTTATTACTTCTCTTTTTCTTATTTCACCAACCGCTGTTTGTAAAAATACTGCTCTATTAATTGGTATAGACAAATATGAAAGATTAAATATTGATACAAGTACTTTTAATAGACAATGGACTAATCTTGAAGGAGCAGTGAATGATGTTAACTCAATAGCCTCATTGTTGGTTAATCGCTTTGAGTTTAAAAATACTAACATTTCCAAAATTTACGACACAGCAGCTTCAAAAAATGTTTTAATAAATGCGCTACAAAGCAACTTAAATAATTTGACTAAAGGTGATGTCTTTTTCTTCTATTATGCAGGGCACGGATCGAGAGTAAAAAACAGCAAAGCATTTGATGGCACTGGCTTTGACCAAACGATTGTTGCAGCAGATGGCAATGATATCAGAAGTAAGGAGCTTAATGTTATTTTTAATCAATTTCAGAAAAAGGGTGTACGGCTTATCCTAATTTTTGATTGTTGCCATAGTACCTCTATTACTCGTGGCTCCATTTTTAGCAATATAAATAAAGTAAGGGCATTATCCATTAATAGCAGTTACGATGCGCTTGATGCGACCGTACCTTCATTACTTGAAAACAATGGTGCTATAATAATTAGTGCAGCTCAAAGAGATCAAAGCGCCAGAGAAATATACTTACGTGATGAAAAAGTTGTTCAAGGAGTATTTACAGTGGCATTGACAAGAGCTTTAAGTAATTGTAATAACAGTGAAAGCCTTACTGATCTATTTTCTCGAGTTCGTTCAATAATGATTTCATTAATTGGAAGTGTGCAGGAACCTTCGTTAGCTGCTAATCCATCAACAGCAAAACTACCTATTTTCCAATCAAGTTTTGAAGGTAAACAAAAGGTACAAACATCAATTCCAATAAGTGCTTTAATGAAAAATGAAATTATACTAGAAGCTGGAACTGAGTTAGGTATTTTCCCTGGTACTATTTTGTTTGCCAAATCAGACTCATCATTTAGGCTTAACATTACTGAAAGTACTATTGGTAGATGCGTTGCAGTGCCACTAAATTCTTTTTCAATTAATAATTTAAAAATTGGTGAACTATTTTATGTTCATAGCTATACCTTTCCGGCAAAAGGCGCACTAGCAATTTGGAAATCTGAGCATAACACAAACAATATTACCAATGAGTTGAAATTACTCACCGAAATTTTAGCTGCCAATAAAATTCAATTTGCTATTAATGGATTGGTTGAAAAAGATGAAAACATAATCATTTATAATAAAGGCAATTGGTTACTTTTAGCAGAAGGTGTTATAAAAACTATTGAAATAAATCATCGTGACGCAAATAAATTCCTTATTAATTACAGTGGCAAAAAAGTCATAATATATTTACCTTTTAAAGAAAATATAAGTAAGAATCTTGATTCAATTTTGGTCAACAAAAACACTAAGTACAGATTTACTAGTAATTATGAGGAGGCACAATACTGGATAGTTGGTGAAGAAACAGCAAAAGGCATTAATTGCCAATTGATAAGTGCATTTAAAAATGATTCAAATTTGACATTTCCCATTTCCAGTAAGTTATTTAACATTGTAAATCCTAGTGGTCCTGGTATTGACTCATTAAAACAGTTTATTGAATATTGTGCACAACTCTATAAATGGTCTAGTCTTATTTCTGAAAATTCAAAGCCTCCTGTTTCTCTGGCATTCATGAAGCATAAGAACCAAAAAGATTCAACAATAGTTATATCTAAAGATATTGTATATGAAAATGAATTGTTAAGCCCAATCTTCTTGGTTAGTAAGGATGAAATTCAATCTTTGTTGAATTATCCGAGGTATATGTATATTTTTAATATCGATGCTAATGGGCAAGTTTCCTTGATATTCCCGCATTTAAATAGTGGGAATGACAGAGCCTTATTAAATTACTCGGCTAACAAAAGTTTTGAAAACTACATGTATTTGGAATCAAAAAAAACTTTTAAAATTGTATCCCCTTTCGGAATTGACAATTTCTTTTTACTAACGTCTGAGTTACCATTACCTCTTTCAATATTTGATTCGAATTCGAGAAGTATTGAAGGCACAGTTTCTTTAAACAATAATCAGGAGTTATTAAATTTAATTAACGCCCAAAACCAAAATAGAGCTTATATTGCTTATCCTAGCAATTTAAAATGGTCTCTAGAGTTGTTTCAAATTAATAGTCGTAAGCAATGATAAAAA
>CAMBZU010000118.1 GCA_945872355.1 Chitinophaga pinensis | reverse complement strand
CAATTTGTGATCCAAAATCATCACCATTCCAATTAAAATTGATCGCATTTTGAAGATGCCCACCTGCGTATTCACCCGGCGTTCTAACATCAATCAATTGTGCGCCTGGCGTTTGTTTTAATTGTTCATAAAATGCAAGTGCATTAAGTCCGTTGGCATTTTGCCCATTAGAGCATGCGCTTAACACTGATAATAAGATTACAAAGCTGTTTAAAATAATTTTCTTCATTTGAGTTTAATTTTTGGAAAATAATTTCCGGTTATGTTTTTTAATTTTGGATACTTATTTCATAAAAACGCTTCAGAAAGTTTGACCCGATAACAAACAAAAAAAGCTTCGTAAAAATAGCGATTCTATAATAACTTTTACAAAAATTACTCGGCCTAAAGTTGAAATTATACTCAGGAAAAGATGTTAATGTTTAATGTATTGTATGTAATACCAATTGCATTTATTTTTTAGGCCAACTAAAAACTAAATATGCAATGGTTAATGCCGATACTACTTGAAATTAGTACAATAAGGTAATGCCGTAATTGGACCAAATTGAAAGTGTAATCGGTATAAATTTTCTTTAGGGCTTGGCTTAAAAAAGCATTTACAATAATTACTTACTGATATTGCTTGAGCATAGCCGCTAGTTGGTTGGCTTGAACAACACCAGACTGCCGCCATTTGGCTTCTCCATTTTTAAATATCATTAATGTTGGAACACCTTTTATTTGGTATTGTGCAGCAACTTGTGGATTTTTATCTACATCAATTTTAATAATAGTTGCCTGCTCACCAATGATTGATTTTAATTCTTCGAGGATTGGTTTCATCATTTTACACGGCCCACACCACTCTGCAAAAAAGTCGATTAACACAGGTTTGTTTGATTGAATTATTTCATTAAAAGTTGCCATTGGCTATCGTATTTATAAATTGTTTCACTTTATTTTTTTACCCTGATTGCAAGGCTAAAAAAGTATAAGTATGATTGACTTATTCAATCTGAATTAATTTCCCCTGCTGATTTATTTTTTTAATTACTTCTGTTGGATGGCCTTTGTAATAGGTACTTCCAACATATTGAACCAATGCTTCTAATTTATTTTCGACATTAAAATACTGATCACTTGAACTTATATTATTGGCATACACATTTTTACATTTAAAATCTAACATTCTAAAAGCACCACTACCCATTGCATAGGCAAACAATTGATTACAATGACCTGTAACCATTAAATCGGCTACACCAGTGTGAATGTTTGCATAAACGACAGGAACTTCTAAGTTTAATTTTACTGAATCAGTTCCATCCCAAGAATTAAAAGTAAATTGTTCATTTACAATAGCATTAATTGAAGTTATTGGGCCCGTTCCTTTGTATAAAAGTTCGTTCAGTTTTTTGAAATGTAAATGAATTTGAATACCATTTTTATAGCTTCTTGTAAAGTTGCATTTGTTGTTATTTTTAAGGATTAACTTTTGTCCAACAATCATCATTTCTATATTTTTTAATAAGTTCTTTCCTGCCTTAATTTCGGCATAGTTCAATGTATCTTGCACAAGAAAGAGTTGCATATTATCAAACACTTCAATTTCAGAAAAATCTGCTATAACCCTTTTTTCTGTTTGTATTTCACCAGTTCTTTTTACACAATCAAATCTGTTTTCTTTTTTACATGAAGCAAAAAAAACAATAAGTATCCAAAGTGTTATAAAATTTTTAGCATCCATTTAATTGGTCAATAAATTGGGCTGATGCAGATCATACTAATGAATAAGTATTTTTATTCCTTTTTATTTTATGACGATTTGTTTAACAACGTTACTATTGTTGCTTAAAATTTCGACAAAATAAATGCCAGCATCTAAATTTAAATCAAGATTTATAGGTAAATATGGTGCAAAGGACTTCGCATATACATTTTGTCCTACATTATTTAGAACATTTATTTTCAGAGTACTTTTATCATTAGCTCTAATGATACTTAATTGACCATTTGTAGGATTAGGAAATAAATTAAACTCATTTTTTGAAAGCTCATGCGCACTAGTTACAACTGCAGCAATATTTATTTCATCAAACAAAAAACCATCGTTACCACCGCCCAAATAATAATCATCATATTGCTGAAATTTCACAACATAATTTGGGGAATAACTTAGTCCGTGAACAAGATTTATACTATCTAAATTGAGATTGTAATACACCCAATTAAGATCTGTATTTGATCCTCCCATGAGATCTAAAACTTTGGTAAAAGTTACACCAGCATCACTCGAAATATAAACGCCATCTTCTGGCGAAGTTTCATCGTTCCATTCGCTCCACCAAAAAGACAGAAAGAGCGAAGATGCACCTTGCGTATTTAAACCAAGCCAAGCTTCATTTAGGTTTAAAGTACCACCAGTAGGCATATCCATACCTAAAAATTTATCACCAGCATAAGCCTGAGCTGTATCTCCACCCCAAATTAAAGTATCCGAAGGCCAAATGATTATTCTCCCTGTGGCTATTGATGATGTGGCATACCAGTTACTATCTAAAACACCACTTTCAAAACCCTGGTAATAAGGTAAACTAGCATAATTTACTACTTGCGCTTGCGCTAAAACAGTAAAAGCAGTAAAAAACATTGTTAATACTGATTTTTTGAAAAATTTAAACGTATATATTTTCATAAAATAATTGTGTGTGTTTAGAAATTATTAATTTTAGATGAAACAAATGTAAGAAACCAAAACTATAATTGGTGTTGAAATTATACTAAGCTGTAATTATTCAATCTTAAAAACAGGATAACGAAATGCCGTTTTTTCATATTGTGGCGCATGTTTAAAAATCCAAGCCAATTGCTCCCAATGGTTATTTTGCAGGTTATTAAGTTTAACAAATTCGTCTAATTCTTTGCGCAATGCTGGTGCAGCGATCAAAACTTTTTCTGCGGTTTCTTCATATACATAATCGCTGAACCATTCTTTTTGCTGCAGCGCACTATCAAAATAATTCCAATTAAAATAAGCGTCTGTAGCCTCTGGCTCAAGCGTTTCAATAATAAAGCGATTGGTGATTTGATTGCAATAAATAATATTATCTCCTTTGTAAAAATATACACTATCGGTTTTGCTCCTTAGTTTTACATCACTATGCAAATAGTGCCCTTCATAAGGTTTTGAAGAAGTTTTGTAGTCATCAACATAATAAACATTCACCTTGATTATGGAATCATTTTGCAGGGCTTGCATCTTAACATTGTTAAGCTTTAACAATTCAATGATGTTATTCCAAGCCTGAGGAATGAGGTAAGCTTTTGGTTTTTCAACAATGTCATTTGGTATGTAATAATTATAATACTTAATCTTTTTGTTATACGGTTTTGTTCTATCGTAATATAATCTGTTTAGCCCAGTAATATTGCTCTTTTTATAGCTCGCTTCAAAACCTTTAAAATCAATTAAATCAAACTTTGCAGTATCAATTTTCCAATTTAGTGTAAAGGTTTTTTGTTTCAAAGTAACTTCTTCATCTGCCATTTTCTTGGCTTCAATAATTTTAAAAGATTGATTATTCATAGTTGATATTAAGCTCAACAACAAATCATAAGTTGCTTTTACTTGTAAATGATAGGGTTTTAACATATGCGCCTCGCTTACAAAACCAATCGTATTATGCAATGCAGCGTAACCTGTAGCAAAACGGGGAGTTTCTAAAAATCCAACTATTCCACTATCTGGTGTATTTTTAAAAGTTTCAACATAGGGGCACATTTCATTTTCTTTGACTTTCATTTCGTCTTGCAGTGCCGGGAGCATTTGGGTTAAAAGGTAATTGCTCAAAATTGGATTAAGCTTGTTAGGTTGCGTTGTAATTAATGTCATGTTATAACTATAATCTGCACCATCACTTATGTGCGTATCAATTAAAACATGAGGTTGAATATGTTGCATCATTTGAATGAATGATTTAGTGTTTTGAGCATCGCATTTAATAAAATCTCTATTTAAATCGAGGTTCCTTGCATTGGCCCTAAAACCATATTCTTGCGGTCCATTTTGATTTGCTCTTGAACAACAGCTGCGATTTAAGGCACCATCAATATTGTAAAATGGCACAATACAAACTACAACATGATTTAACAAACTCGACAATTGATTTTTACTCAATAAATCTTCGCTCAAACTTAAACAAGCATCAACACCACAGGGCTCACCGGCATGTATTCCATTGTTAATTAAAAGAATGGTTTTGTTTTTAGCTTTGATAGATGTAATATCAAAATCTTTATCATTGCTTATCATAAATAAATGCAAAGGAATGCCAACATCTGTTTTACCGTATTCAACCAATTTTGAATTAGGGTATTTGAGTTCAAGCTGCTTATAAAAATTAATACATTCTTTATAAGTTACCGTTTGATTTTGCAGGTATTTACTTTTTACATCTTGCGCTTTGGCATTCATCACAAAAAACAGCATAAGCACTATAACTCTATTCATTTTTTTATTTTATTTTTCAAAGTAAAGTATTTTCTATCTTAAAATGAACAAGACAATAATAAATACGTTATTACAGCAGCTTCATCAATAGCTATATTGTTAGGATAGCATATAAATGTATTTTAAAATAGCGAAGCAAAATAATTATAAAACACTATTTTTGACCTTAAAATTAATTGAAATGAATTATTGGCTTATAAAATCTGAACCTTTTAAATACAGTTGGGATCAATTTATTATTGACAAAAAAGCAGTTTGGGATGGTGTGCGTAATTATTCAGCAAGAAATAATTTGAGAGCAATGAAGAAAGGTGATTTAGCCTTCTTTTATCATAGTAATGAAGGTTTAGAAATTGTTGGTATTGCCAAAGTTGTGAAGGAGCATTATCAAGACCCAACCACAACGGAGCTTGCATGGCTAGCTGTTGACTTTGCTCCATTCAAAAAATTAAAGAAACCTGTGAGTTTATCAC
>CAMBZU010000117.1 GCA_945872355.1 Chitinophaga pinensis | reverse complement strand
AAGATGCCATCGCAGCTCATTGTTCGCATTTGATAAACATGCTGCTACATGTATTAGTTTTACAGTCCATGCTCGGCAATGACTACTATTGCTGCGTTTTACCGACACGTTTCAATTTAAAGATTTTAGGTAAATTAAAGGAATAAAATTATTACTGGTATGATAAAGGATAAGCGTTTAAAAAAACATTTTTTTTCAAGTAAGTCCTGTTTTAGCAATTTGGCGGTAGCTTGATATAATGCTGGAAATTGGCTTTTAAAATTAGCTGGATCTTCAAAAAAACACTCCACAGTTACTGCCCAAAATTCTGCCATATTGGTTTTGGCATAAGGTCTAAAAAAATCTATTTCGTTGCGGGTGCTTATTTGATTAAATACCAGTAAGGCTTCTTCTTCCCAAGCATACCAAACCATGCTACCTTCCTTATGAAATTTATCAATATAAAGTGCATGAGCCAATTCATGCAATGCTAAATTTACTTTATCACTACTATCACGATAACCTCTTAAAAAGTGGTTCCACGAAAGATAAATGTAACCATTCCCAACTGTGAGTCCATTTACATGCTCGCCTGCCAGTTTAGAATAAAAACTATCTGGATAAAGAATAATTTTAGAAAACCTCCGGAGCTCATAATTGGTAAAACCAAAGGTAATTTGCGCAAATGCTGCACTTATCATTAATTCAATATCTTCAATTACATGCTTAATTTGATCAGCTACTTTTATACGATTAGTTTTTTTTATAACCGATACTCTATATAAAAATTTGAGTTTTTTTTTGGCTGATAACTGCGTGTAAAAATTAAATTTACTTGCGTAATATTTATGCAAATAATTTCTTTGCTCTTTTGCAAGAAGAATATACACCATGTAATGCGCATTTTTTATGAGTATGCGTATAATTAAATAACTTGCTGCAAAAATTAGCGCTGTTGACATAGGTACAAAGTAGTTGCAAATTAAATATTTTTATTTATGTTAGAGCAATGATTTATTCGGGTTTATGGTAAACATTGATAATTAACACCAATTATACAAAATAAATAGTCCAATTTCATTGAACTATATTTTTCATGTGGGCATTATGCATTGTAAAGCTATTAAATAGCTTTGGGCTACTTAATAAATACAAATGGTATAACTAAAAAAATAAGCATTAATGCTATCGGAGTTTTAAAAAAAATCACACCATGGATACAAATAAAAGCATTGCTCATTATACAGAACAAATAAAAACTTGGATTGACGCAGGACACGCCAATGAAGCCATACTTTTAAATCTTAAAAAAATGGATTTAGATGAAGCGCAACTTATTGAAACGCTGGTGCTTTTAAAAAAAATCAGGAACAAAAAAAGAACCCAAACTGGTAGTATGTTGGTTTTGATAGGTATTGTAATTTTAGGCCTTGGTTTTATTAGTTGTATTGTTTTACATTATCTAGGAAGCGATATTAATTTTTCTTTATTCGGATTAACAGGCATCGGTGCCATTATATTAATTGTGGGACTCATTTTAATATTCAATTAATTTAGAGAAATTTTCAGGTATTTTTTTCAAGCTTTTGCAATCTCAACTTAGGCCTTATTATTTCATTTTTTCTGATTTATAAAATTTGTTTAGATTTACCTACAAAAACAAAGCATTTTGCAAGAAACTAAATTTGAAATTAAAGGCGAGTATATTGAACTCATTAAACTGCTAAAAGTAGTTGGCATTGCCGAGCACGGCGCAGCTGCAAAGCAGATGGTTACCGATGGTATTGTTTACCTGAATAATCAAAAAGAATCACGCTTTAGAGCAAAACTCAGAAAGGATGATGTAATTACTGTAGATAACCATAAAATAACAATTGGATAAGCTTTGAATTTCTTGTTTGTGAAATATAATAAAGCTTATTTTTTAACCATAGCACTATTTGCATATACCTGCAATTTTGCCATAGCGCAAGAGGATAAAAGCGATATAAAAAAAGATAATTTTATAGAACAGCGCGTTGAGCAAATTTCCGAAAATGCTGACAATCCCGATATTGATTATTCAAATTTAATTGAAGATCTTCAATACTTTCAAAATCATCCTATCAACCTAAATACGGTTAAAGCAGAGGATTTAAAAATGCTTGGTATTTTAACCGAAGTACAAATTATAAGTTTATTAAAACATATTGAAGTTACAGGAAAACTTGTGGCCATTTATGAATTGCAAGCGGTAGAAAATTTTACGCTCGAAGACATCAATAGAATTAAACCTTTTGTATATGTTTCAAATAACCTTGAAGATCCAAATCTTACTTTAAAAAACATGCTAAATAACGGTAGCGCCTATCTAGTTAGCAGAGTTAGCTTTACAGGCGAAAACCAAAAAGGATTTAATGCTGTTTCGGACTCCTTATTGGCTATTAATCCTAACGCAAAATACTTAGGTACTAAGTATGGTTCTTTTAGTAGATTTAGATATACCTACGGAAACTATTTAAGCATTGGCATTACAGCCGATAAAGATCCAGGTGAGCAATTTTTAAAAGGCGCCCAAAAAAATGGGTACGACTTTTATTCCGCACATCTTTTTCTTAAAAATTACAAGTTCATAAAAGCCCTCGCTATTGGCGATTATCAGGCGCAGTTTGGTCAAGGCTTAACTTTTTGGATGGGCTTAGGCTACGGCAAAACAGCTGACCCAATGTTGGTTAAACGCAGTGCTAGAGGCCTAAGTGCAAGTAATTCAATCAACGAAAACTTGTTTTTACGCGGTGTAGCAACAACCATTCAAATTAAAAATTTTCATTTTACTGGCTTTTATTCAGAAAACAAAATAGATGCAACTGTAAATAATATTGACACTTTAGATAATACAATAGAAAGTATTTCATCTTTGCAACTTTCAGGATTGCACAGAACACCAACTGAAGTGGCTGGCAAAAACTTTTTAACCCAATACACAAGAGGTGGAAATGTGAGTTTTAAAAGCAGAAGTTTTTCAATGGGAGTTACTGCAGTGCAAACTATTTTTGGAATTAACTTAGATAGGAATTTAGCGATTTACAATCAATATGATTTTACAGGCAAAAGCCTCATTAACATAGGAACAGATTATAATTGGGTTTGGCGAAATATGAATATTTATGGCGAAATTTCAAGAAGTAACAATGGCGGAATAGCTCAGGTGCATGGCGCTATTATTACGCTTGACCCCAGATTTTTTGTTTCAGTTCTTTACAGAAATTACGGTTTAACTTATCAAAATTTAAATAGCAATGGCCTTGGTGAAAATACCAGAAACAGCAATGAAAGAGGCATTTTAACGGGCATGGTCTTTAAGCCAAACAGGTATTTTTCTTTAGCAGGATATTATGATCGTTTTGTTTTTCCTTACTTAAAATACCAAGTTAATGCACCAACTTATGGCCATGATTTTTTAGCGCAAGTAAATTATAATCCTTCTAAAAAAACCGAGATGTATGCCAGGATTAGAAAGAGATTAAAAGCAAAAAACAATTCACTTTCAGAAGAAGCTATTCAAGAAACTGTAGAAACATTTCAAACCAATTACCGCTTTAATTTAATTTATAAATTAAACAGTGCTATTCGTTTAAGAAGCAGAATTGATGTTACAGCATATAAATTAGGAGCGGCAACCAGCAAAGGCTTTATGATTTATCAAGATATCAATTACAACCCAAGCATGGGCAAATTATCATTCAATTTTCGCTACGGAATTTTTAATGCCGATGATTTTTATTCTCGCATTTATGCTTACGAAAATGATGTGCCCTACTCATTTTACATACCCGCCTTTTCAAACAAAGGAACCAGAACTTACCTTACTTTAAATTATTCATTTACCCGTCATTTCGAAATGTGGTTTAGGGTAGCACAAACTTGGTACACCAATATTCCAGTAATATCTGAAGGCAGCTTAAATCAAATTGACGCCAATCATAAAACCGATTTTAAAATACAGGCAAGGTATAAGTTTTAGCATTTTATTGCCTCCAATTAATTGCTATTTTCAGGGCGCATGCCTTGCACGCAAGTCACTGGGCCATACGCTGTATCTTTTTTTTAACAGCACATACTCAACGCAAAAAAAAGGATGCCGCTTCTGTCCCTTGCGCTTTATATTTAACACTTATGCCATGCTGAGCAAAGCGAAGCATCCTCACCTGAGCGTAGTTTCCGAACTACGCTCTTTTTATTTTAAATATCCTTTCTGGGCGTAGTTTGTAACTACGCCCCTTTTATCCCCAACTGAGCGTAGTTTCCGAACTACGCTCTTTTTTTTTAAAAATACCCCACCTGAGCGTAGATTCCGAACTACGCTCTTTTTATTTTAAATACTAAAATTAATTCAATACTTACCTGAGCGTAGTTTCCGAACTACGCTCTTTTTATTTTAAATATCCTTTCTGGGCGTAGTTTGTAACTACGCATCACCCCACCTGAGCGTAGTTTCCGAACTACGCTCTTTTTATTTTAAATACTAAAATTAATTCAATACTTAAATAATTTTGACTATTTTCACGATGTGGTAGATGCGTATCAAATAAAAAATCAAACAGGATTGTACTTCTTAACGTTACAAGTTGTAGGTTGGGCAGATATTTTTACAAGGCAATCATATCGAGATATAATAATTGATAGTTTTGTGTATTGTAGAAAAAATAAAGGTTTAAAAATTTATGCTTATGTAATAATGTCCAATCATATTCACTGTATTGTAAGTGCAAATGATAACTTATCGGATGTTGTTAGAAATTTCAAAAAATTTACATCGAAGGAAATTTTGAAATTAGTAAATGAAAATACACAAGAAAGTAGAAAAGAATGGTTGCTCATGATTTTTAAATATCATGCAAAATTCAATAAACGGGTTGAAATGTTTCAATTTTGGACGCATGAAAATCATGCTGTTGAACTAACAAGTAATGAAATGATTGAAAGTAGGGTAAATTATATTCATCAAAATCCAGTTAGAGCAGGTTTTGTGGAGCAAGAACATGAATTCATTTATTCGAGTGCTAAAAACTTTGCTGGCCTTATAAATGTAATGGATATAGATGAGCTGTAGTGGAAAATATAAAGGCAGCGTAGTTGCAAACTACGCTGAGACGGAGCCCACCATGACGGTTACGGAGTAGTTATGTACAATTTCCGCCCACACGAAATCAGGACGCAATCATTTTTTTTAGTGACTCAAAGCTAATGACAAAATTGTGAAGAGAAGGA
>CAMBZU010000116.1 GCA_945872355.1 Chitinophaga pinensis | reverse complement strand
CTTTTTTTAATTTTTCAGGACCCATTTTATCTCCAGCTAACAAATAATCTAATTTAGTTGAAACAGCACTCACATTGCGCCCTCCGTTGTTTTCAATAAGTTTTTTTATGTCGTCTCTTCCTTTGCTAAACACGCCCGAAACTAAAAAGCTTTTGCCTGTTAATTTAGTGGTTCTAACAACACCTTCTTCCTCTGAAATTGCCAATTGCAGGCCATAGCTTTTAAACTTTTCTACAATAACAATATTATTTTGATCTTTAAAAAAATTACAAACTTGAATCGCTATTTTATCGCCTATTTCATGAATACTGTTTAGCTTTTCAATATCAGCATATATAATATTATCAATGTTTTGAAAATGTTGTGCTAATTTTTTAGCCACTGTTTCGCCAACTAATCTAATTCCCATAGCAAAAAGCAAACGCTCAAATGGTATTTGTTTTGATGCATCAATGCCTTCAAGTATATTTTGCACCGATTTCTCCTTTAATGATCGCTTTTTCTTTTCATCATCCTCTCCTAATTCAAACTCTAAATTAAGCAAGTCTTCAAATTTTAAATCATACAAATCACCATAGTTTTTTATGAGACCTTTATCAAACAAACCCGCCACCGTTTCTGCACCAAGGCTATCAACATTCATTGCCTTTCTACCAATAAAGTGTTCTATTTTTCCTTTCAATTGAGGTTTACAACCACTTTCGTTGGGGCAATAATGCAAGGCATCTCCTTCTTTTCTTACCAATAAGGTTTTGCATTCAGGGCAATGACTTATAAAGTTAATAGGAAGAGCCCCTGCGGCTCTTTTTTTATCATCTACACCAACTATTTTAGGAATTATTTCACCGCCTTTTTCAACAAAAACGATGTCGTTTTCAAATAAATTAAGTCTTTCAATTTCATCTGCATTATATAAACTAGCTCTTTTTACAGTAGTTCCGGCCAATAAAACAGGTATTAGTTTAGCAACTGGTGTTATGGCACCTGTTCGTCCTACTTGGTAAGAAACATGCTTTAGCTGTGTTACAGCTCTTTCTGTTTTATATTTAAATGAAATAGCCCATCGTGGTGTTTTAGCAGTATATCCAAGCTCATCTTGTTGTTGATAATTATTTACTTTAATAACAACACCATCAATTTCATAACCCAATTTTTTTCTTTCAATATCATATTTTTGAATAAAGATAAGTACATCGTCTAATTTTGGGCATAATTGATAATGATCACTTACCTGAAATCCCCAAGAAGCAGCTATTTTAAGACTTTCAGCATGATTTTCTGCTACCGGAAAATCGCTATATAAAAAATATAAAAAGGCATCAAGTGGTCGTTTCGCAACCTCAGCAGAATCCTGCTGTTTTAAAGTTCCAGAAGCAAAATTTCTCGGATTTTTGAATAATTTTTCAGCAATTTCATCCTCATCAAAACCTTTTAGCTCTAACTCTTTTTTCAAATTGGCATTTAGCTTTTCGAAGGTCTTTTTGTGCATGAAAATTTCACCTCTAATCTCAAACTCATCTGGATAATTGCCTGTCTTTAATTGATGCGGAATACTTTTAATTGTTTTTACGTTTGCAGTTACATCATCTCCTTGTGTTCCATCGCCTCTTGTTACAGCTCTTATCAGTTTTCCTTTTTGATAGGTCAAGCTGATGGCTAAGCCATCAAATTTGAGTTCAGCAACGTATTCAAAATTATCACCAATTGCTTTTTTAATTCTGTTATCAAACTCTATTAAATCTTCCTCATTATAAGTATTTCCCAAACTAAGCATCGGGTATTTATGCTTCACTGATTGAAATTCTTTGGTAATATCACCTCCTACTTTTTTGGTAGGACTTTGTTCATCTGCCAAATGTGGAAATTTTTGTTCTAGTTGTTCCAATTCCTTCAATTGTATGTCAAAATCGAGGTCACTCACCAATGACTGTGACAATACATAATAGTGATAATTGTATTTCGCTAACTTGGCCGTTAATTCGGCAATACGAATTGCAGCTTCTAATTCATTGATGTTTTCATTCATGATAAAAGGCATTAAAAAACGGCAAAGGAAATTCCCTTTGCCGTTTTCATTTCATTCAAATTTGTTTACTTTTTTTCTTGTTCAACACTACTGATATTGCGTAACATTTTTAGCTGTTCTTTAAGTAACTTAATATCATTTTTAAGCGCTTCAATTTTCTTTTTTGTTTCTTTTAGCAAACTCTCTGCTCCTTTTGAATTCCCAAAGAAACCAATATTATTATCTAATAAAGCGGCTTCATGTTCTTTCTTTCTTATTTTTTCCTGCAATTGAAACATTTCTTCGTTCACTTTACTTTTGCCATCTGGTCGGGTGTTTAAATGCTCAATTTTAGTTCGATAATTGGCTTTATTACGCTCAAAATTACCAGCGCGCATAGCATCAAAATGTTTGTCGACAGCAACTCTATACAAATTGTTTAATTTATCTTTTTCTTTCATTGGCACATGACCAATGTTTAACCACTCATTTTGAAAGTTTTTTAGATTTTCAAAATTGATGTTGTTGTCATCTAATCTTTGGTATCCTTCAATTTGTGCTATTAATGCTATTTTAGCCTTTAAATTCTCTGCTTGAGTGGCATCTTGATCTGCAAAATTTACTTTTTTACGATCGAAATAATGATCACACGCAGCCCTAAAACGTTGCCATAATTTTTCTGATTGTTTAAAGTTAACGGGGCCAGCTTCTTTCCATTGTTTTTGAAGACCAATAATTATCTCTGTTGTTTTTTTCCATTCAGCGCTATCTTTTACTTCCTCTGCCTTCATGCACAAATCGTTTTTTATACGATAGTTTTCTTGTTGCGCTTTTCTGAGGTGCTCAAAGTGCGCTTCCTTACCTTTAAAGAAACGATCTCTTAATCCTTTAAAACTGTTCCAAAGTTCTTCATTATCTTTTTTAGCAGCAAAGCCTAATTGTTTCCATGCAGTAAGCAATGCTTCTGTCTCTTCAGTCATTTTTTGCCAAGCAGCATTGTTGTCTGGCAAAGTTGCAGTTAAAGTTTCAAGCTGTTGAATTAAATTGAGCTTCCCAACTTTGTTCTCGTCATGCTTGGTTTTGAGTGCTTCTACATATTCCTTTAATCTGGCATAAACTTGATCACAAGCATTTTTAAACCTTTCCCAAATAACTTCATTCATTTCCCGAGAAACAGTTCCTGCTTCTTTCCAATCTTCCTGAAGTTGTTTAATGCTGTTAACTGCTTCACGAATAGAAGGCTCAACAATCAGGCGCTCAGCTTTATCACAAAGTTCTTTTTTAACTTCTAAATTCTTCCTGTAATTAAGCTCTCTTAACTCCTTATCAATTTGAATATATTCATAAACTTTATCGCAAGCATAACGGTAGGCGTCTCCAATGACCCTGGTATCAGAAGCAGCAACCGAACCAATCACGCGCCATTGCTCTTGCAATTCGTGTAATTGATCAAATATAGTTTTAATTGGAATATTGCCTTGATTTGCGTTTTCTGCAAGTGTTTTCAAACGATCTACAATTGCTCTTTTTGAATTTGCGTTTTGCGCTAAAGCTGCGTCTTTTTTCTTTTTAAGTTCCTGTCTTCTTTGATCAAAACCTTTAAAAAATTCGGTAAAAACTGCATCAAGTTCATCCTTTTCAAATTGAAACTCCTCCTTAAGACCACCTTCAGCTAAAAATGCTTGTAGTTTTTGCTCTTGCTCCTCTTTCAGCAATTCAAAAAAAGCAACTTTTATGGTTCGAACATCTTGCCATGCACTTCCATCCTCATCTGTTTGTGCCAGTTTTTTTAATTTATCTAACAACTCAGCTTTTGTAAAGTGTGCGAAAGATTCAATGGGCATTTCTTCTTCCTTTTCATCTTGCAATTGTGCTTCAGCAGCAAGGATTTCGCTGCTAAGTTCAATTTCACCAACATTGTCTTCAACAATTTCGGTATTTTCAGCAACACTGCTTGCTGCTTCTAAAGAGTTATCAACAATAGTTTCAACAGGTTTATTTTGTTCTGAACTATTTTCAGCTCCACTTGCTTCTGAGGCTTCATTCACCTTTGGATTTGTTTCTTCCATGACACTAGTTTTTCAAATATTTTTATACTTTTTAATCCAATATTTTTACAGGGTTGCAAATATAGTTTACAGTTTTATAGTAAACAAAATTAAAATTTTGATTAAAATTGGCAAAATTTAAAATTACATAAATGAAAAAAATTATTTTAACCAGTTTTAGTTTTTGCATCTTATTTAGTCATTATATAATGGCACAAAGTTATAGCGGTGCAGAAAGCGTTGAGTTTGACTTTGCTAACAACAGGTATTTGGTATCAAATACTTCTACAAGTCAAATCATTGCCCGGGCAGCAAATGGTACGTTAAGCGTATTTGCAACATTGGCTGCTGCACCATATGGTATTGAAATAGTGGGTGATACACTTTATTGTTGCACAGGTGGTTCTCTTCGTGGTGTAAATCTGAACACTGGAATCCAAATTTTCAGTAAGGTTATTGCCACCGGACAGGTGTTTTTAAATGGCATAACTCAAGATCCATCAGGAAACCTTTATTTGACCGGTTTTTCTAGCAAAAAAGTTTATCGGTTTAACACCGCAACAAGGCAATCTAATATTTTTGTAAATAATACTACAACAACTCCAAATGGCATTATTTACGATGCCTATGATGGCATCAATCCAAGATTGGTTTTAGCAGGCTGGGGCTCTCCTGCCACAGTAAAATCAATTTCTTTAGCCGATTCAACATTGACCACTTTAACTACAACAACTTTTGGCAACATCGATGGGATAGCGAAAGGCAAAAACGGAAATTTTTATATTGCTTGCTGGAGCAATAACTCTATACAAAGATATGATAGTACTTTTGCAAATGCACCAACAGCAATGGTTACAAGCGGCATTTCAAGCCCAGCAGATATTTACTACAATCAATTAACAGATACCTTGGCAGTTCCATTTGGAACGAATGTTAATTTCTATTTCTTTGGTACTTTAACCGCTCAAAAATCTTTATTATCGAATCAAGAAATTAACATTTATCCAAATCCAAGTAATGGAATAATTCAAATTTCATCAAAGCTGAACCAAAAAGCAGCAATTAATTTATATGAATTGGGCACAGGAAAGTTGGTTTACAGTGAGAATACAGCTAATTTAAATGAAAATTTACTTTTAGATGTTAGCAATCTTAATTTTACCGCGGGCTTGTATCTTATTGAACTCATTTCTAATGATGGAGTTATCTCAAGAAAGAAATTAACATTTGAATAATCAAACTCTCATCTTTTAGCACCTCATTAATGTTTAAAACAAGAAATTTCCTCATTTGCGCCATTCTTTTATTATTAATTGCTATTACAA
>CAMBZU010000115.1 GCA_945872355.1 Chitinophaga pinensis | reverse complement strand
TAAATGTAAAGAAGCTGGACCAGCTGCTGCAATCTTCGGTGGTTCTTGCAGTATTAAGTAATTAAAGTTTTATTTTTTTATTAAGGCTGCTCAAATTGGGCAGCCTTTTTATTTTGTACGATATTATGGTAAAAAATATAGTTGTTGGGATTATTTCAGTTTTATTGGGTGCTATTTTTATTTTTTCTGCCTATGCAAAATTATTTCCTATTGAAATTTTCGAGTTTTCTTTTATTGAAATTAAGTTAGCAAACTGGACTACAGCTCCATTTTTTGCTCGTTTTTTTATCGCACTTGAGTTTTTCATTGGTCTCCTTTTGCTCTTAAACTTTAAAGGTGGCAACAGGCACTTGGCTAAATTTACTATTTACTTACTTTTATTATTAACTGTTTATTTAGTAGCAATTATTTTTGTTCAAGGAAACACTAGCAATTGTGGCTGTTTTGGCACTTATATTAAGATGACTCCGCTTGAGTCAATTATAAAAAACTTAGTACTTCTTAGTTTGACTGCTTTATTGTTTTTAGTTCCTACTAAACAAAATTTTTCGTCACTAAAAATAGTGGTGCTTTCAGCCGCTATTGCGTCTATTACAGCGCCTTTTATAATTAACCCAGTTGCAACAAATCCACCACCAAGCGAAACTAAAATAAATTATACATTAAACTTGAATGCGCTTTATATAGATGGGAAAACTGATAGGCCTAAAGTAAATTTAAGAAAAGACAAAAGAATTATTGCATTTTTAAGTCTTACATGCCCCCATTGTAAAATTGGTGCTCAAAAATTAAATATTATTCATAATCATCATCCTGAATTACCAATATATTATATTTTGAATGGAGAGCAATCAGATTTAAAGAACTTTTTAGAGGAATCCAAAACCACTTCAATTAACTATAGTTTTATGACTTTAAAAGAGGGGTTTATTGATAATGCTGGTTTCAATTTACCTGCTATTTTATGGGTTAATAATAGCCGTGTAGAGCATAAAACAAAATACACTCAACTTGATGAAAGTGATTTAATAAAATGGTTCAACAACAATTAAAGCTTTATTAGTTTCTTAACTGACTTTTCTTCGCCAATCTCAATTTTTAAAATGTAGATGCCTGCGCTAATTGCGTGGTTGGGCACATCAAAAACTAATGAAAAAAAACCTTTGCTTGCGCTGGCATTTTCATATTGCAGGGTAAGTTTACCAGTAACATCAAATAATGAAACCTTTAGCTTATCGTTTCTTGTCAAATACAAATCAATGTTTAATAAATCATTAAAAGGATTTGGGTAAACAATGGAATTATAATAACCAAACAATTCATCATTACATAATTCACTATCCAATAATTGCATTCTTTTTTTATCACAAATATCGCTTTCTAAACTTTTATTTATCATCCATTGAGCCCCTTCTAAATTTGCAGCTTCAATAGTTCTTTTTTGCACACCAGTTGAAATTGAATAGTGCATTAAATCCGATACATTTATTACATGTGACAATTGATGTGCATGGCCCAATTCATGAAGCACCACCGATTGAAAATCAAGTTTATTTGATGGAATAGCATCATTTCCAAAATGCCATTTATCACTCTTTCTAATTAACATATCTTGTTCTTCAATATACCAATCATTTTCAGTACAACCACTATAATAACTATAACATAAACCTAAAACACCTGCTGGCAATAAGTTATGTTCATCAAAAGTAATCACACTAAAAGTATCTCTTTCTGAACTATTGATTTGTGTTGTATTTCCAATGGTCCAATTAACATAAGTTTTACAACGCCATTTCTTAAAAGAAACTAAAAAATTAGATCTAACTGTGCTGTCAGAATCAAAATTTACATTCATATTCCAAACATAGCCTTTGTTTGAATTTTTGGCTACATGGCGCGCAGGAAAAACCAATGCCGCAGTATCACTTCCTGTATTAATTATTGCATATTTTACCTGCAAGCTATTGCTACTTTGAGTTCTTGCACCGCCTATTTCAACAGCTATTTTACCGCTACCTGCTTTTTGTGGAACAGCTACCACAATTTTACTATCTGACCAAGAAATATATTGAGGATTGAAGGCTGAAATTTCGGTTAAACCACCATTATCACTATTTTTAAATAATACCCTGCTATTGCCCCTTGATGTTCCAAATCCAAAACCATTAATTATTAGCTGTTCTCCATTACCTGCATTTATAGCGGTTGGTGAAAAATTATTAATTACTGTAAGTCTGTTATAAATATTGCTATTGCCCCAAACCACAGCAGCGTATATCTTTTGAAAACTCAGATTATACTCCTGCGCTAATAATGTATAAAAAGCATTACCTGTGTTAGCATACTGATTGAAAACATCACTTAGCAATTGTTCTGCTAAATTGTATGCATAAAACCCTTGCGCTGATGCATACACCATATAAACTTCATTAATATTTAAAACAGTTTCATAACCCTCCTTGTTCAAAAAAAACATACCTATTTGGCCCACCTGCAAACTCAATAATGCAGCGGAATATTCCATTTCATTATTGAGCTTTCCTCCAGCGGTAACAATATAAATTTGGCTGGGCAAATTGCCTTTTAAAATACTATTTACTTTAATTGTATTAAGGGTAAAAATTTTATTTGCTCTGCTGCTTTTATAACACTGTTGATGTATCACTTCACCTTCAATGATAAAATTGCTTTCATTCACTTTTTGATTTAATGAAATTTCAAATAATCCGCATTGTGCAATAGAAAATTGACTATAAAAAAACAGATAAATAAAAATAATTTTAAACAAACTATTCATTTTCATAGCTCATTTGTATTTGAGTAATAATTAACCAAATCTATGGTTTGCTTTGCCTCCAGTGCATCATGCACTCTTAAAATATTTGCTCCATTTAACAAAGCAATAGTATTTAAAACGGTGGTACCATTTAAGGCTTCATCAGCTGTTGTATTTATTACTCTATTGATAAAAGATTTTCTAGACAATCCACATAAAATAGGCAATTGAAAAACTTCAAATAATTTCAAATTTTTAAGTAACATAAAATTATGTTCAAGCGATTTTCCAAAACCAAATCCTGGATCAATAATAATATCTTTTATACCTGCTTGGCGCGCAATTTCAACTTTTTGCACAAAATATTGTATCGTTTCTTGCACCACATCATCGTACTTTGGTAAATTTTGCATGTGTTCAGGTACACCTTGCATATGCATCATCACATAAGGAATATTTAAAGCAGCAATTGTACTAAACATTTGATCATCTATTGCGCCTGCTGATATATCGTTAATTAAAGCAGCGCCCATTTCAGCCGCCGCAATGGCCGTTTTTGAATTGTAGGTATCTATTGAAAAAATAGCTTCTGGAAAATGTTGAAGTAAATTATGCAGCGCAGGCAAAAGCAATTCTACTTCTTCCTCAGCATTAATTAGTTTAGCTCCTGGCCTACTGCTGGCCGCGCCAACATCAATAATAGCTGCACCTGCCGATAACATTTTTTTAGTTTGAGTAATTAAATCATCATTATTTTGAAACCTGCTTTTTTCATAAAAGGAGTCTTTTGTTATGTTCAAAACCCCCATTACTACGGGCTTATCAAGCAATAATAAATTACCTTTTAAATTTATTGATAAAGGAATTGGTGCAGATATGTTATTTATCATTTAATTTGCAGTCAGAATTTGATAGGGAGTAAAAATAATTTAAATATTATGCAATTCATATCAATTTAACAACAAGGGTTTCTAAAATATAAGATGAATAGTAAAGCAAATACCTCAGAACAATACGATCGCGAAGTTTTTACATGTAGAGAATTGTTTTTAAAAAAAATGAAAGATTATGGCACTGCTTGGCGAATATTAAGGCACAGCTCTATTACTGATCAATTATTTATAAAAGCACAGCGCATTAGAAGCATCCAAGAAAAAGGAATTTCTAAAGTAGATGAAAGTATCAATGGGGAATTTATTGCCATAATTAATTATGCTGTAATTGGTCTTATTCAGCTTGAACTTGGTGTTTCAACCGAAACTATTATGGATGAAACTAAAACTGTGGGCCTGTATGATAAATACGTTAAAATGGCTAAAGATTTAATGAGTAATAAAAACCATGATTATGGCGAGGCTTGGCGCGATATGCGCGTAAGTTCTATCACCGATCTAATTTTAATGAAAATCTTAAGAACCAAACAAATTGAAGATAACCAAGGTTTTACTTTGGTTTCTGAAGGAATTGATGCCAACTATTTAGACATGATTAATTATGCCGTATTTGCCATGATAAAAATTAATCAATAATTTAAACTGCGGTTAAACTTATTAAAGCAACGTTTCAATTTCTAGTAAGTGATAAATTGTTTTAAATTTTAATTCAGTTACAATTTCCTCCTTAAGCGGATTAAACCAAATGGCATCTATTCCGGCTTTTATTGCTCCTTCAACATCTGCTTCAAAATTATCGCCAATCATTATGCTTTCTGATTTTTGCGCACCTGCTTGTGCAAGCGCATGAATAAAAATTTTATCATGTGGCTTATTGTGTCCTGCATTTTCTGACGTAGTAATTGTTTTAAAATAGGGCAACAATGCACTTTCTGTAAGCTTAATAAATTGCACTTCATTAAAACCGTTGGTTATGATATGCAAAATATATGCTTTGTTTTTTAAATAATCCAATACCTGAATGGCTCCATCAAACAATTGCTTTTTGTAAGGACTTCTTTGAATATAATCTTCACTAATAGTAATTGCAAGCTGTTCATTTTTGCAATTGAAATGCTTTAATGTATCAATAAATCTGCCGTTTCTAAGCGCCTCTCTTGTTGTACTGCCCTTTTTATATGCATCCCAATAGGCATGATTAATATCATGATATACCTGCATAAAATCGCTGAAGCTTTGTCCTAATAACTCTTGCAAGTTATACTCCTCAAATAGCTCTTTCAATGCCTCTTTTGAGTTTTGTTCAAAATCCCAAAGTGTATGGTCTAAATCAAAAAAAATGTGCTTATACATATGGTTTATAAAAATAGAAAGAGCCCGCTAATGCGGACTCTTTCTTATATAATTGATTAATTTATTTAGTGATTTACCTGAAACTTTTTAATAGTTACTTTATTGTTTTGCTTTACTTCTAGGAGATACAATCCATTCTTATAATTTATCATATCAAAGCCAATAGTTGAAGAATTAGCAACTATTTTTTTTCTCTCCACCACTTGCCCAAGCATGTCCATGATGTTTATTTCGATTACTTCATTTGTAACAGCATTATTACCAATACTGATAAATAGCTTATCGCTTGCAGGATTTGGGAATAATTCAATATCAAATTGATTTGGAGGATAACTTAATTCAGACGTTGATACAGGCGAACACAATACAGGATACATTACATGTGAAAGTTGCGTATTCCAGCTTGTAGCATCATTATAAGGATACCATACGTTATTACTCCATAATTCCCATGCGGTATTTGGTGATAGGTTTTGTGTATTAGTTACAACAGCTATTGTATCACC
>CAMBZU010000114.1 GCA_945872355.1 Chitinophaga pinensis | reverse complement strand
TAAAAAAGTAAGTTTTGCCAGCACTAAAGCTAATTAGAACTTCCTAATTTAATAGCAAAATGAGCTCGAACCGAATATCAATTAGTATGTATTGGATGTTTAAGAAATAATTTAAATTTGATTTTACGGGTACAAAAACGGATAAGCACAAAATATTATTTTATCCTCTCAAATTTAAAATCACCAGCAGCAAAAGTATAAGACTTAACGCTGCCACTTTTATTGTAAGAGCGACTTAAAAAAACTTTTTTACCGGTAGTTTTTTCAAGAATACCAGCACCTACAGAAGCTACTGTTAATGGATCAAGTGCTAATTCATCATTGCTTTTTGGCTTTTCATTTTCTATTAAATTGTCTTTTCCTCGCTCAATAATTTTCTTTTTCATAAAATTACCGATAGTCAAAAAACTATGTTCATTTGATGATTCAGTGATAGCAGCAATTTCAACTGGAAGTACTTCCCCAGAAACAGATGCACTATTTAAAGCTAATGTGCTTTTTAAAATTGTAATTGGCTTTACTGGCAAGCTTTTAAAGCCTTCACGATTTGGTTTTACTGCTACCAATAATTCTGTTGTTTTATTAGTTTTAGAGGGTGCAATAAAGGGCTGATTGTGATTGTTTAGCTTTGATGTTTTCGACATCTTTTTTCCTATGGGCGTTTCAAACACTTTAACTGCTTCTTTTATTTTATTCGTTTCAATGGCACTTTTATTAGTTTGCGCAATTTCTACTTTATGAAGGTTGCTATTGGTGTTACGATAAATTAAAAATAAAAGTGAGGCTAATAGTAACAGTGCTGCAGCTGCTGCAAATCTTTTGTTTAAATAAAATACCCCTACTTCTTTTCTTTTTAAAGATTGCTTATTTGGATAGTTTATGGTTAAATCGGGCACTAGCTTGGTTAAACGAAAAGTGTTTTTGAGTTGGCTTAGCGATGTATTACTTTCAATAATTTCATTAATGATATTACTTTCCTTTTCTGTGCAATCGCCTTCTATTTGTGCCACAATAAGTTCATTGAAGCTTTTTTTTGCTAATGTTTCATTGTTGCTAAATTTCTTGAGTTGTGATTTAAAAGCAGTTTCAACAATCAAATTATCGGCTTTGGGTAAAACGCCAAATGCTTCAAACTCGTTTTTAATTTCAGGATGTTGTTCTAAAAAAAGCAATACTTCAGCTACTTCAAGGGCATTCAAGTTGCCATCAAAATAATCTATAAGAATCGTTTCGTAGTTATGAATAGTTAGCTCCATCTTATATCACATTTTCTAAACTCACTAAATAATCTTTCATGGCTATCCTTGCTCTATAAATGTAAACTTTAACCTGCGATTCATTTAATCCGGTAATCTCCCCAATTTGCTCATAATTATAACCTTCGTAATCTCTTAATAATAAAACGTTCCTTTGAATTTCTGGCAATCTCGAAAGGCCCAACTCAAGCGTTTGTTTTAAATCGGGCTGCACAGTTCTACTATACGTATGCTCAAGTGTTTTCTCAATTGGACTAAATTTTTTATCTCTTCTTATATAATCAATCATTGTTCTGTAAGCAGCAGTGAACATGTATGATTTTGCGTTGGTGCTTTCCAAATCACTCACTTTCAACCACAATTTTTCATAAGTGTCTTGCACTATATCCCTTGCCTTATCTTCATCTTTCACATTTTTTAAAATGAAGCGATAAAGACCATCAGCATATAAATCTACACAAGTATTAAATTCAGCAATGGTCATGAGCTACTTTGCACTTTTTATGGATAGGACGAACAACTTTAAATAATGTTACAAGCATGAGCAAAAAATGTTGATTTTCATAAATTAAAGTATATGGTTTATGAATAAAATAAGTTTTATTAACATCAAACAATCTTAAAACTTGTAAATGCATTAAAATTGAATTGCAAGTATCATTATGGCTAAATATCTATTAAAACTAGACATTAATATAGGATACATTATTATTACGAATTGATTTTTATATTTGTATTGATATTAAATTAATATCAATGCTTAAAAACAATCACAAAATAAATCATTTGTGATTGAAATAGCTATAATTAATAAATTTCATTCCCTAATTATCAAATAAAACAATTTTAAAGATGAAAAAACTATCACTCCTTGTCATTTTATCTCTTTCAATCTTACACCTCCGCGCACAAACCTACTTTGGCAGCGAAGCAACTAATTTAGTAAAAGGAGCCAGGGAAGTGCACATAAGTGCAGTGTCTAAAATACCTGCATTAGTAATTTTTGAGCAAGAACAAGAAATAGGATTAGATGGTTTAGAACAATGGTTCGAGATTTCTTTCAACTTAGATCCAGCATTTGGCTTAAAGTTGATTAATGTAGAAAATGATAAATTAGGATTTGTACATTATAGATATTGTGAAACGTTTAACAACATTCCTTTGAGCAGTAGCATGCTTATTGTTCATGCTAAAAACAACAAAATTGTTTCACTAAATTGCAATTTAATCGATCATATTAAGAGCCCAAGTTATACTGCAAATATAAACGAGGCAGCAGCGCTCAACAAAGCTTTAAGCTATATTGGTGCAAAACAGTACAAATGGCAAATGCCCGAAGAAGAAGCCTTCATTAAAAGAGAGCAAAACGATCCTAATGCTACTTTTTTCCCTAAAGCTGATTTAATGTTTGCTAGCAACGAAATTGGAAGTTTAAAAAATGTAAAACTTGCCTACCGTTTCGACATATATGCGCATCAACCGCATGCACGCAAATATGTTTATGTTGATGCAGCTAATGGAGAAATAATAAAATTTGAAGATAGAATTTTACACACCAATGCCACAGGAACTGCAATAACGGCTTACAGTGGAACCCAAACAATAACTACTGATTACACTGGGTCAACCTATCGTTTGCGCGAAACAAGCAGAGGTTTAGGAATAGAAACTTACGACATGCGTTTGGCTGGCACAACTTACGCGAACTCAGTCGATTTTACTGACTTAGACAATACTTGGAACAATGTAAATGCGAATAAAGATCAATACGCAACCGATGGTCATTTGGGTACAGAAAAAACGTATGATTATTATTGGAATACATTTGGAAGAAATAGCATAAACAATAGCGGTTTAAAGCTATTGAGCTATGTGCATGCTAATTTAACTGCATTTGGATATGCCAATAATGTAAATGCCTTTTGGGATGGTACACGCATGACTTATGGTGATGGCAGTGCCACCTATACGCCATTAACTTCTTTGGATATAGCAGGGCATGAAATCACACATGGGCTTACTTCATATACAGCTAACCTTACCTATTCTTATGAATCAGGTGCAATGAATGAGGGTTTTAGCGATATTTTTGGTACTACTATTGAATTTTATACCAGACCATCAACTGCTAACTGGTTAATTGGCGAAGACATTGGCGGGGCATTTAGAAGCATGTCGAACCCTAAAACATACAGCCAACCTAATACTTATTTAGGTCAATACTGGGCTACAGGAACTGGTGATAATGGTGGTGTGCACACCAATAGTGGGGTGTTAAACTATTGGTATTATTTACTTGCACAAGGTGGTGCAGGAACAAATGATAATGCTTTTTCCTATAATTTCGCTGGTCTTGGATTAACAAAAGCAGCTGCCATAGCTTACAGAACATTAACAACATATTTAGTGCCTAGTTCTAATTTTTCTTCATGCAGAACACTTTCTATACAAGCAGCTACTGATTTATATGGAGCGTGTTCAGCTGAAGTTAGTGCTGTTGCTAATGCCTGGTATGCCGTTGGTATTGGCGCTGCATCAGCTCAAAATCCTCCTGTTATTGCTGCTCAGAGTTCAACAACTTTTTGTTTAGGACAAAGTGTGGTGCTCTCAACCACCAGTATTGCGGGAGTATCTTATCAATGGAAATTAAATGGCAATAATATCTCGGGAGCAACAACAAATTCTTATACAGCCAATCAAGCTGGTAATTATACTTTAAGTGCAATAAATTGTGGTAATACAACTACTTCAAACTCCATCACAGTAACAATATCTAATATCTCAGCAACTATTTCGCCAAGTGGAAATGCATTGAGTTGCAACGGTGGGCCAATACTTTTAACAGCAACTACTACAAGCGGTTACCTTATTCAGTGGAATAAAGATGGAGCACCTATTGCTGGTGCTACTGCAACTACATATAATGCAACACAAAATGGTAATTATTCAGTTACTTTAACCGGAACCAACAATAGTGCGCAAACTTTTACAAGCACTGCTACAGCAGTTTCAATTCCTGATAACAGTTGTACTGGAGCCTTAAAAACAATAGCTGTAACTGGATATACAAGTAATGTAAATACAGCTGGTATTACAATAAAAATAAACTTAACACATCCCTATGTTGGCGATTTGAACCTTGTTTTAGTTGCTCCTAATGGAGATATACTAGGTTTGTCTAATCGGGCAGGTGGTAACGGTGATAACTTTGTGAACACTGTCTTTTCTGATGCAGGTGCCACAAGTGTTTCATCTGGCACAGCTCCTTTTACCGGAACCTATAAACCATGGGCTTCAACTTATACCTTTTGTACAACTACCAGCACCAAAACAAGTTTCGCATCAATAGCAAATGGTAGCTTGAACCCTAATGGAAATTGGACGCTAAAACTTGCAGATGCTGCGGGAGTAGATGTTGGCTCAATTGGTGCATGGGAAATTACTTTTCCTTCCTTTACATCTCCATCACCATATTGTGGACCTCTCACATCTGCCATAACAAATGTTACAATCTCTACGATAGCTACGCCAACAATTGCTGCAAGTGGCGCAACTACTTTCTGCAATGGTGGAAATGTAGTTTTAACTTCAAGTGCAGCCACAGGCAATGTATGGAGCAATGGAGCAACTACACAAGCCATTACAGCAACAAATGCAGGAAATTATTCAGTTACGACAACCAACGTAAACGGTTGTTCAGCTACTTCTAATGCAACTACAGTTGTAGTAAATCCATTACCAGCTACGCCAATAATTTCAGCAAATGGTTCAACAACTTTCTGCGCTGGAGGGAATGTGATTTTAAATTCAAGTGCAGCCACAGGAAATGTATGGAGCAATGGTGCAACCACGCAAGCGATCACAGTAACAAATTCAGGAAATTATTCAGTTATAGTTACCAATGTAAACGGTTGTTCAGCTACTTCTAATGCAACTGCAGTTACAGTAAATGCATTACCAGCTACGCCAACAATTGCTGCAAGTGGCGCAACTACTTTCTGCAATGGTGGAAATGTAGTTTTAACTTCAAGTGCAGCCACAGGCAATGTTTGGAGCAATGGTGCAACCACGCAAGCGATCACAGTAACAAATGCAGGAAATTATGGTGTAACTGTAACTGACGGCAATAATTGTTCAGCCAGTTCTAATGAAACTACAGTGGTAGTAAATTCATTACCAGCTACGCCAACAATTTCAGCAAGTGGCGCAACTACTTTTTGTGCTGGTGGAAGTGTAGTTTTAACTTCAAGTGCAGCCACAGGCAATGTTTGGAGCAATG
>CAMBZU010000113.1 GCA_945872355.1 Chitinophaga pinensis | reverse complement strand
CTACACTTGCAGCTAACTTACTTATAGGCGCTGCAAATTATCGTTTTTGGTTTAAAATGTGAGGGATATGCGAAGTTGGTATCACGCTTATTTTTATACAAACTTATGCCTTTTTTTCTATAATTGATCATATGGCGAAACTATTTTTTGAATACTATTTGTACTCACATGCGTATATATCTCAGTAGTCCTGCTGCTCCTATGACCCAAAATCTCTTGTATATAACGTAAATCTGTACCATTCTCTAATAAATGTGTGGCATAACTGTGCCGCAACCAATGCAATGTAACCGGCTTATTTATTGTTGTGCGCGCTAAACTCTGCTTAATTACCAACTGCAAACTACGCGCATCATAAGGCATGCCCTCTTGCATACCCTCAAATAAATATTTCTTGGGCTTAAATGTCTTAAAGTAAAATCGTAACATATCAATCAAACTCTTACCCAACGGTGCAATCCTATCTTTATTTCCCTTGGCTTGTTTAATAATCAAAACACCCCTATTGCTATCAATATGCGCTGGTAATAAATTTAATAACTCACCACTTCGCAAGCCACATGCATAAATTAAACTCAACATGGTTCTATGCTTCATATTTTTAGTGGCCTCTAAAATCAACCTTACTTCCTCCTTGCTCAAAACATTAGGTAACTTCTTCTCTCGCCTTGGCCTATAAATTAAATCAACATTCATTTGCGTTTGCTGAACAACCCTAAAAAATAATTTTACCGAATTCACCAATTGGTTCTGATATGAACTCGATAAATTATTCTTAATAATATAGTCATTATTAAAATTACTTAAATCATTATTTGTAATTTCTTCTATTGGTTTTTCGCAAAAATAGAGTAAAAAAGTATGTAATACTTCCAGATAAGTCTTAATCGTATTCTTACTGTAACGCTTGGCCTCCAACCAACGCCTAAATTCAAGCATCTTATTTTCATGCACAGTAGTTATAGTGCGCTTTGGCGCCAACTTAAATCGTTGCCTGTTTTCTTCATTGTCCGGAACATGCCAAGCCCGCTTGCTTGAACTCCACCTCGCATCGCCCAATTTTCGCAAGCGAACAATCAAGTCAGGGTTGTAATCAAAGTAAATCATAATCCTACTTTCACCCCTGTGTTTTACCAAATCTGCCTTCCAAATCATCTTAAACAAAATTAATACTCAAAAATTTTAATGTACAATATTTCTTAGGCCTAGCTTCAATATAAAAATAACATTGCCTCAATAATTTTAATTTAGGTTTAAATCAATCCTATCAAAATGATACTTTGTGAATTGACTAAAATTCAATCAAAAATAAGTTTTCTATAGTATAAAAAAATAATCAAAAAACAAAAAACGAAGTGCAAAAAGTTTAAAAAGTTAAGCTTTGCTGAGGTTATACCTATGTGATTTACAAATTATACCAATAATTTAAAATCGTATACAATTTGTATTTATTAAATAGCTCAAAGCCATTTAAATAAATTTACAATGGATAATGCCGATCGGAAAAAAAGTTTGTGATAAAACCCTTGTTATTACCAGTGCAAATACGCTATGGTTCATTTAATAATTCTTACACTTGAATTTTCAAGTTTGGTAATTCTCGGCATACAATAGTCCAAATAACTTTGTCCGAAATGTTTCCGTAGCTATGAATTATTCAATTGAAAGCCTTTGTCCTCTTTCAAAATTCTACCTACTGCTTCTCCAATTATTTCAAGGTTTCTCTCTACTGCCTTTTTTGTTTTTAGGTCAGCCTTATAAACTATGAAATCTCTGCTCTCGCCTAGAAATAAAAAAATTTCGTCAATACGCTGCTGAATGTCAAGGAGCCAAGTTTTAATTTTAATATCCATAGATTTTAATCTTGGTATTGTCAAGTTGTTGTCTAAATATTCTGTTCCTTACTGCTCTTTCTTCCAATAGATCAACTTGTCGTTTTAGTATTTCTTCTAGTTTCGATTTCAAGTTGAAATAAAGGTCTGTGTATTTAAATGGGTCTTTCTCTTCAAAGTCTACAATTAAATCTACATCAGAGTTGTCATTAAAGTCGTCTCTCGTAACTGAACCAAAGGCAAAGAGAGACTTAACATTGCTAGCTTTACAAAGTTCTTGAATTTGCTTTATTTTAGGTTCTTCAATTTTCATGCTCAAATGTTATTCATTTCAGTCAAATGTCAAAATAGTATTGGTTATAGCAATGCATTGAATTAAGTTAGTGCAATTGCGAAATTGCGATGCAGAATTGGGTTTAACCCAGCTTACGCATTAGAAATGCGTAAACGATAAAGAAATTGTAAATCAGATTTTTACAAATCTGATAACATTTTCTAAATCGGGATTAACCCAACTAAATCAAGTAGTTCGATTTTTTAAATCTCCTATTGATTAATTTGGGTTTAATATTTAGCTATTTTATAGGTATGCATACCATGCGCTGTTGTTAATTTCAAAAAATACAAACCATTAGGGTATATTGATAAATCAAGCTGAGTGCTTTTACTAAAATATTTATTTTCATATACAAGCTTTCCAGCAAAATCAAAAACTTCCAATTGAGTTTTCAATAGCTGAAATCCTTCAATGTTAAATAGGCCGTTGCTTGGGTTTGGATAAACTTTAAATGCTGAATGAGTTGATAATTTATTTGCTTCATTTGAGGTAACTATTCCACCAACACCAGTTTTAATTATAGATTGGCTTTGGCCAACCAAAAACACATTAGCTGTATCAAAGGCAAACACACCCCAACCTGCATACTCGTATGGAAAAATCATTGAATTCCAAGTTTGACCATAATTTGTTGTATAGCTTACATCGCAACTTGCATTAACAAAACTGCCTACTACAAAACCTGTGCTGTCATTAATAAATTGCATATCAAGTGGCGTTTGCAAACATGTTTGACCGGCAAGTGTAAATGTTATACCGCCATCAGTTGTTCTAAAAACTGCACCAACTTCATTAACCGTAAAACCATTTGCAATGTCTGTAAAATAAATTTGTTTGGTTGTTCCCATACCGCTGCCATTAAGGGTTGTCCAGGTAAGTCCACTATTAATAGTTTTTCTTATTTCACCAAATTCACCTACCACAAAGCCCAGTTGGTTAGTTACAAAAAATACTTCTTCGTGATTATTTGTAATGCCTGTTGTTATTGATGTGTAGCTTGTACCACCGTTGATTGTTTTAAAAGCCACTCCATTATTTCCAACAATATAACCAGTTGTTGCACTTGGAAATGATACTGCATTTAAACCATCGGTAGTGCTAAGTATTTGCTCAGTAAAAGTGGTGCCCCCATTGCTTGTTGTAATCACTTTGCAACCGTTGTTGTTTATATCACCAGCAACTATAATCACTTTACTTGGCGAAATTACTGCCATGTCATTCACATAATCAACATAGTAAGTAGGATTCATACTGGTCCATGTTGCGCCTCCATTGGTGGTTTTTAAAAAGTTATAGCCTTCGCCCATGACCCATCCATTTTGTGCATCTGTAAATTTAATTCTCTTAAAAGTAGCTAAACCGCTTTGTGGATTTGAATTAGTATAGGTAGTGCCAAAGTTTGATGCTATTCTTAACCCTCCATAATTATCTCCAAGCACCAAACTGCCTGTGGGTGAAAAAGCAGCAGAAATAAAGTTTGGACCGCCAAAAAATGGGCCTGTCCAGCTTGTACCGTTAGAAGTTCTGTACACATAAGAATTAGTAACAGCTACACCATGCGTTAAATCAGCAAAATCAATACTATTAACTTTTTCACTGGTTTGAAAAGTTGTTTGTTGTGCCCATGTTGCACCGGCATTAGTGGTTCTAAAAATTCTACTGTTGTAGGCACCTGCATAACCTAAAGTATCGTTTAAAAATTTTATTGTATAACATGCTTGTCCACTATAGCCGAATACTTGACTCCAGGTGAGTCCACCGTTTTCTGTTTTATACATAGCTGCAGTAGTATTTGTGCGACCCACAAAACCAGTATCACTATTCAAAAAATTAACAGCAGTTAATGTGCCACTTAAAATACTAATACTCGATATATCTTGCCAAGTATTGCCATAGTCAGTAGTTTTTGCTACAAAGCTAGGATAACCTACTATATAGCCAATACTGTCGTTAGGGAAATGTATATCTCTAAATGAGCGATTAGAAACATTGTACAACATTACCCAATGTAGTCCGCCATCAATCGTTTTATAAAGTTCACCTAAGCCATTATCATTACTTGCCACAGCAAAAAAAGTTAAACTGTCTTTTATAAAAACGCTTCTAAATTTTTCTTTTGTAAATGGTTCGATGCGCTGCCAAGAGATTCCATCATCGTTGCTCAATTGAATGGTTCCACCATCGCCAACAGCAATAAACTTTTGACCTGTAATCCATCTTGTGCAATTCACTGCATGTGACCCATATTTGGGATATTGCCAATTAAATGGCTCAAAGTTTTGCGCAAAATTAATGATGTAGCATAATAGTAAACTAATAGTTAAAATGTACTTTTTCATGGTGTTTTGGTGTTGTTTAATCAGCCTTCAAAAGTAATCAATTCAGCGAAATAATTATTGATGTAACTAATTATATTGCACAAATTAAAAGTGCTTATTTTTCTTGATTGCTTCATTGGCACATTGTCACATTGCTTCATTGGCACATTTTCACATTGCTTCATGGGCCATTTGTTTTAACCGCAAAGCACGCAAGGAAGGCGCAGAGCGCGCAAAGTAAAATAATATTCATTTTCAAATTATCACATTTTCACATTGCTTCATGGGCCATTTGTTTTAACCGCAAAGCACGCAAAGAAGGCGCAGAGTGCGCAAAGTAAAATGACATCCATTTTCAAATTGTATTATCACATTGCTTCATTGGCACATTGTCACATTTTAAAATTGTCACATTACTTCATAGGCACATTGGCACATTTTTCAGCTAATCAAAAGCGTAATGCGCCAACTTCTCCAAACTCATCACATCAATACTGCAAAAGTTAAACTCACTCGCCACGCGCCCTTTTATCAAATAACAACCCTTTCCCCGCAAAGGAAATTCTTTGGCTATTTTAGGAAAATGCGTGGTATCAAAAAAGCGCCCTTCCGTATCTATAAATGTTCCAAAAAGCATCTCTTCTTTATGCTTAGTTCGCGTGTATTTGATGGTTACTAAATAACCAACAATACTTATGGTTTTGCCTACCAGTGTTGCTAAATCCGTGGTCTTTAAAGTGCTTTCAGGTAAGTTTTTAATAAATGCAAAAGGGCTACATAATGGAAATCCCAACAACTGCATTTCATCTAAAGCATCATCTCTATCGCTATGATACAACTCAGGCAATGTGTACGATTTATACTCAGGTTCAAACAATTCTTTTTCTACATGTGTTTTTTTATCATCGCCCATAATAGTGTGAATGTCCCACAACAACTGCTTTTTAGTACGGCCGCTAAAATTAAAAGCACCTACGCGTATTAGCAATCTTAGTTGGTCTAAACTAATAGCCACCCTTTTCATAAAGTCGGTTAAGCAAGTAAATACCCCATTTTTTTGGCGTTCGGTTAAAATATTTTCTGCGGTGTTTTGCTCCAATTC
>CAMBZU010000112.1 GCA_945872355.1 Chitinophaga pinensis | reverse complement strand
GGCATTACATATTATTGAATGCACAGTTTTTGGCTGCAGTACATGTTATTGTATATGCAGGGGCAATTATGGTTTTGTTTTTATATGTAATTATGATGTTGAACTTGAACCAAGAAACTGAACCACACAAAAGCAATTATTTAAAATTTGCAGCTACCGTAGCTGGTGGTATTTTTATGATTGTATTAATTGGCAGTTTAAAAGGTGTCGAAAAAATAGAGAATTTAAATGCATCTAACCAAAGTGCAGGTTTAATTAAAAATTTAGGTCAGGTACTTTATAGAGATTATATGTTGCCTTTTGAAATGGCCTCAATCTTATTTTTGGCTGCAATGGTAGGTGCAGTTATGTTAGGTAAAAACGAATTAAAGTAAAAATATGGTACAAGATACAATGGCCCAAAGCTTACACGGAATTCCAATCAATGCTTACTTAATGTTAAGTGGGGTATTGTTTAGTATTGGTGTTTTGGGTGTGCTTTATCGCAGAAATATTATTGTAATTTTTATGTGTATTGAGTTAATGCTAAATGCAGTAAATTTATTATTAGCTGCTTTTGGCGCATATAGAGGCGATAGCAATGGTCAAATATTTGTTTTTTTTATTATGGCAGTAGCAGCTGCAGAAGTGGCAGTTGGATTGGCAATATTGGTAATGATTTATAGAAATACCAAAAACACCGATATTGATGAGTTGAGTAAATTAAAGTGGTAATTTAAATTATTGACAGTACATAACGCAAAGGTTTATACATGATTAAGTTAGTAGCATTAGTCCCATTATTTCCCTTATTGGGTTTTATTATTACCGGATTATTTGGTAAAAGTTTGAGCAAAACTGCAGCTGCTATTGTTGCCAGCGGTGCCATTTTACTTTCTTTTGTGGTTTCTTTGTTATTGTTTATCGAATTAATTGGTGCTGGCGATAATATTTCTCATACCATAAAATTATTCGATTGGATACAAGCAGGCAAGTTTTCTGCTGATTTATCCTTATTAATTGATCCGCTTTCTTCTGTTTTTTTACTAATCATTACCGGAGTAGGTTTTTTAATTCATGTATATTCAACAGGGTATATGCATGATGATGAAGGTCACAATAAATTTTTCTCTTACCTAAATCTATTTGTGTTTTTTATGTTGTTGTTGGTATTAGGCAGCAACTATCTTGTAATGTTTGTTGGTTGGGAAGGTGTTGGTCTTTGTTCTTATTTGTTGATTGGTTTTTGGTTCAAAAATACCAGTTATAACAACGCTGCAAAAAAGGCGTTTATCATGAATCGTATCGGAGATTTGGGTTTTCTTTTAGGTATATTTTTAATTTATGTAACTTTTGGTTCAGTAAGCTACAGCGAAGTATTTGCTCAGGCCAAATTTTATACAGCCGATGAACCAGTAATCATTGCGATCACTTTGTTATTATTTGTTGGTGCTATGGGTAAAAGTGCTCAGTTACCGCTTTACACTTGGTTGCCCGATGCTATGGCTGGACCTACTCCTGTTTCGGCATTAATACATGCAGCAACTATGGTTACTGCTGGTATTTATATGATTGCTCGATCTAACATTTTATATACATTAGCGCCTACCAGTATGCATATTGTAGCTTTGATAGGGGTAATCACTGCAGTTTTTGCTGCTACAATTGGCTTGCTTCAAAATGATATTAAAAAAGTATTGGCCTATTCAACAGTATCTCAATTGGGATATATGTTTTTAGCACTTGGCATGGGAGCCTATACAAGCGCAGTATTTCATGTCATTACGCATGCATTTTTTAAAGCTTTATTGTTCTTAGGTGCTGGCAGCATTATACATGCAATGGGTGGTGAACAAGATATTCGTAAAATGGGTGGTTTAAAAGGCCATTTACCAACTACATTCGCCACTTTTTTAATTGGAACCATTGCCATTGCAGGTATACCGCCATTTGCAGGATTTTTCTCTAAAGATGAAATATTAGCACATGCTTTTGCACACAACAAAATATTTTGGCTCCTTGGTGTTGGAGGTTCAGTATTAACAGCTTTTTATATGTTCCGTTTGTTGTTCCTTACCTTCTATGGTAAGTTCAGAGGAACTCATCATCAAGAAGAACATTTGCATGAATCGCCAAAATCAATTACAATTCCATTGGTTATTTTAGCTGGTTTATCAATTGTTGGTGGTTTTATTGGTTTGCCCGAGGCTTTTCATGCTAAACATTTATTGAAATCATTTTTGAGTCCAGTATTTGCTGATTCTGATTTACGTATGTTGCCTGCAGAAATATCTCATGCTACAGAATATGCATTGATGGCTTTGGCGATAGTTATTGTGCTTGTTGTTGTATTATTAGCACGTAATAAATATGTAGTAAAAGGAGAGTTACCAGTGGCCGATGGTGTTGCTTTAAGTCCATCATCTAAACTAATCGCTAATAAATATTATGTTGATGAGATTTATGATAATTTAATTGTAAAACCTTTGCATTGGATTTCGGGTATTTTCTACCGTGTGATGGATATTCAGGTAGTAGATGGTTTTGTCAATTTTATTGGAAAAGCAGTGGTTTGGAGTAGCAACGGTTTGCGCTTAACACAAACCGGAAAAATAGGTTATTATGTTTTTGTAATGGTGCTCTCCGTGGCTTTATTACTATTGTATATTAGTTATTAAGTTTGAATTATAAGATATGTTAACAGCAATACTCATTGCTTTACCCTTTTTAGCAGGGCTATTAATCATCACTAATGGTGGTGAACAATCTAAACGAATTGCCTTGGGCGCTACTCTGGCCGAGTTGGTAGTGGCTTTGGTCATGCTTTCGCAATTTCAAATAAATGCCGAAAGTCAATTCGTATGCAATTACCCTTGGATTCCTTCTTTAGGAATCAATTTTCATGTGGCTACTGATGGTATTTCTATGCTAATGATATTGCTTACCACAGTGTTAACACCATTAATTATATACTCTTCTTTTGGTCATAATTATAGTAAGCCACAAAATTTTTATGGCCTCATTTTATTGATGCAAATGGCATTGATAGGCGTGTTTACTGCCATGGATGGTTTTTTATTTTACATCTTCTGGGAACTAGCACTGATTCCAATTTACTTTATTTGCTTGCTTTGGGGTGGCGAAAATAGCGCTAAAATTACGTTCAAGTTTTTCTTGTACACTATGGTTGGTAGCTTGTTTATGTTGGTGGCTTTAATTTATTTATTTCAACAAACACCAGGCACACACAGTTTCAATATTAATGCACTTTACGCAGCCGGACAAGCCCTAGACTTGAACGCCCAACGTGCTGTATTTTGGGGATTGTTTCTCGCTTTTGCTATAAAAATGCCAATCTTTCCATTACACACTTGGCAACCCGATACTTATGTTGTAGCTCCTGCACAGGGCACCATGCTTTTATCTGGTATCATGCTAAAGATGGGAATTTATGGTGCTATTCGTTGGTTGTTGCCAATGGTGCCCGATGCTGTTGCTGCTTATGATAATATAGCAATGATTCTAGCTATTGTTGGTATTATTTACGCTTCTTTAATTGCTTGGGTGCAAACTGATATGAAACGCCTCATTGCTTATTCTTCTATTGCACACGTTGGGTTAATTGCGGCTGGTGTTTTTAGTTTAAATGAACAAGGTATTTCAGGCGCAGTTTATCAAATGCTAAGTCATGGTATCAATGTATTTGCCTTGTTTTTTATTGCCGATATGATTGAGCAAAGAACAAAAACACGTTTAATGGGTAATTTAGGTGGTGTAAGAACTGTTGCTCCAAAGTTTGCTACTTTCTTTATGGTCATCATGATGGGAAGTGTTGCATTGCCTTTAACAAATGGTTTTCCTGGTGAGTTTTTATTGTTGAATGGAGTTTACCAAGCCAACAGCATGTATGCACTGTTTGCAGGAATTACAATTATTTTAGGTGCGGTTTATATGCTTAGTGCTTATCAAAAATCAATGCTAGGCGAGGTAACTGCTACAACCGAAAAATTTGAAGAACCTAAGGGGCACGAAAAACATATCTTATGGATTTGTGCTGCATTAGTAATAGTTATGGGGGTTTACCCAAAACCTTTGTTCAGCATTGCCGAACCTGCAATTCAGCAATTGTTGACCATGGTAAAATAATTATATATTGTGTTTGATTAATAATTAGGAGATATCCAAACAGTTAATAAAAAGAAATGAAGTCATTATTACTCTTGTCAGGTTTAGGTGTTAGTGCAATGTTAGCAGAACTATTCAATCTGAAGAAATTACTTTTCCCTTTAGTTTGTTTGGGGCTTTTGGCTACCATTGGAGTTTCGGTATACGATTGGAATACCGATATACATTTGTTTAATAACATGCTACGTTTAGATAATTATGCTTTGTTATTTACCGCTTCCATGGCGCTTATAACATTGCTTTGGTTTATGGGTGCACATGATTATATTGAAAAAGAAACTAGTATTTCTGATAAATATGCATTGGTATTATTTACCCTTGTTGGTGCTTTTATAATGGTAAGCTACAACAATTTAAGTATGCTATTCATTGGTATTGAAATTTTAAGTTTATCATTATATGTATTGGCTGGAAGCAAAAAAAATGACTTGTTTGGAAATGAAGCTGCATTGAAGTATTTTTTAATGGGTTCTTTTGCTACTGGTTTTTTATTGTTCGGTGTTGCATTAATTTATGGGGTAACAGGCTCTTTTAATATTGAAGAGATTGGAAAATATTGCCAACAAAATGCGGGTAATTTGCCGATGATGTTTAATGCTGCAATCATTTTAATGATGGTTGGCATGGCTTTTAAAGTTTCAGCAGCGCCTTTTCATTTTTGGGCACCCGATGTTTATACTGGCGCGCCAAGCATCGTTACAGCTTATATGGCAACTGTTGTTAAAACTGCAGCTGTAGTTGCTTTTGCACGCTTATTTTATGGAGCTTTTGGTTCAGCACCTGGCACATGGCAAAATGCCATTTCATTGATGGCAGTTTTAACCATGTTTATTGGTAATATTTCTGCTGTATTTCAGCAAAATTTAAAACGAATGTTAGCTTACTCTAGTGTGGCACATGCTGGTTATTTATTAATTGCTTTAGTGGCATTGAGTCACTTTTCGAGCGGTGCCATCTTTTATTATACCTTAAGTTATGGAATTGCCTCCTTATTGGCTTTTCATATTTTGTTTACCGTTTCTGGTAATAAGAATGAAGGTGCAGATATCAGCGCATTTAATGGTTTGGCAAAAAGAAATCCTTTAATGGCTTTTGGGATTACAATAGCCATGTTGTCTCTTGCTGGTATTCCTCCTTTAGCAGGATTTTTTGGTAAGTATTACATCTTTAATGCAGCTATAGAAGCTGGCAGATACAAATTGGTATTGTTAGCTGTTGTGGCTTCTTTAATAAGCGTTTATTACTATTTTAAAGTGATTATAGCGGTTTACTTCAAGCAATCAAACGAAACCGCCATTGAGTTAAATAGCATGCACAAATTGCTTTATTTAGTTTGTGTGATATTGCTGTTTATCTTGGCAGTGATTCCTGAGCTGATTGTTTCTTTGGTAAAGTAATTTAAGGAAAGACAATAGTATTTTTGCTCACTCATCAATTTTGCTCGACAAATTTGAACGATCATTAACAAATTCAAGTGAGCTGTCAAACTCACATGATATCATGTTCCCTTTTTCGTGTTTCAACGTTAAATATTTTTACGATAGTATTGACCCAATTTGGTTCTCTCGCGCGAGTCTTTTGACTTGTTCCTCATTATCATTCACTCAAATCTCAACATATAAATAAATACAATGGTTAATGCTGATAATACCTGAAATTACTACAATAAGGTAATGCAGCAATTTGACTAATACTAAAATGAATTATATACCAGACCAAAAGGTGCAAATAGACATATAATTGTAAGAGCAAGTTGTTTTGACTTTTTCCAGAGTGATTTCCTTAATTGTTTCTGTGAAGAATTCACTTAGGTCTGATAAATCATTAAAGAACACA
>CAMBZU010000111.1 GCA_945872355.1 Chitinophaga pinensis | reverse complement strand
ATACTGCCCAGTATCTAAAGTTGGAATTAAATCAACAAGTTAAAACATTGAGCTAAAAAGTAACTATATGAATGAAGAAGAAAGAATAAGACAAGCTTTTCAACCTAAAGATTGGAGCGAGATTAAAGTGAAAGATTCTTGGCAAATTTTCAAAATTATGGCCGAATTTGTTGAGGCTTTCGAAAAACTAGGTAAGATTGGTCCTTGTGTTTCAATTTTTGGAAGTGCTCGCACAAAAGATAATAATAAATACTATTTACTTTCTGAAGAAATTGCATTTAAACTTACACAGAAAGGTTACGGAGTTATCACCGGTGGTGGGCCCGGTATTATGGAAGCGGCAAATAAAGGTGCGCATAGAGGTGGTGGTATGTCAGTTGGTCTTAATATTGAATTACCGCACGAACAATACTCAAATCCCTATATTGATGTCGACAAATTAATTAGTTTCGACTATTTCTTTGTGAGAAAAGTGATGTTTATGAAATATGCGCAAGGATTCATAGTCCTGCCAGGTGGATTTGGAACATTAGATGAACTTTTTGAAGCGCTTACCTTAATACAAACTAAAAAAATAGCCGCATTTCCAATTATTTTAGTTGGCAAATCTTATTGGGCTGGTTTAATGGAGTGGATTAAAACATCTCTTTTAGAAAAGGAAGGTAACATTAATGAGGTAGATTTAGAATTAATAAGTATCGTTGATACAGCTGATGAAGCAGTGCTAAACATCGAAAAGTTCTATTCTAAATATTTACATAAACCTAATTTTTAAAAGGTTTTAAAAGAAAAATTATGTAGTGTTATTTCTTATTTGGATTGTAAACAAATACACCTTTCAAAGAAGTTTTTACATAGTACAATTCAAGCTTATGCGTTGATGGCATAGTAATGTTTTTACCAGATTTTATATTAAAACAATGTCGATGGTATGGACAAATCCATTCTTTATTTTCATTGAATGAACCTCTGTTCAATGGCATTTGATGATGTGGACAAACATTAATAAATGCGGTAATTATATCATCATATCGAGCTAAACAAATTTCTGTTTTGCCCAAATGAACAAGAATAGATTTCTCTTGAGGTATATTAGTAATCGCATCACTCATTGAATTAAAAACTTTATACCATTTCCCTAAGCCAAGCAGCACCTTTATTTCTACAAGTATTTCTTTAATCATACTTTAATTGTTATGGCGCCTTCTGTTAAAACACTTCTCATATTTATGTTAGGATTTTTATGTATTAAGTTGCGATAATAATAACTGGAAATTGTACCATCGCATATGAATACTGCTTCAGGAAACAATTTGAAAAGTTGTTTAAACCGCTTGCTGTTATTATGATTCAAAATTACTATTTCAGGTTTATAAATCAAGTGTTGCAATTTAGCTATCTCTTGAGCAGTATTCAAAATAATTTTGTTTTGATAAAACAAATAGCTGCCACTCGCCCTTAAATAGGTTGTTTTAATAGCTAAAGAATCTGCGTAATCAACTTTTTTTGTATGATTGAGCCCAAGGTTGTTCCAATTAGGAAGAAAGTGAAATCTCATTTTATCTTTATCTTTAAGAAGTATATGATCTCCCAAAAACACATTGTTATTTCCTTCAATAAAATCGACAGCAAAATGTTTATTAATTGAATAAATAACCAACTGCTGTTGTTTTAACTGTTGCATTTTTTCAACTATTTGTAAGGTGCAAAAAAACAAACTTGATACAATTGCAAAATTTATGTAAGCTAATTTGCGATAAATCCAGAAGCAATATATACCGATCAATAAAATATAAATAATAATTGTGTCAATTGCACTAATTGAAATACCATCAATAACAGCAAAAGGTAAATTTTCAAAGATAATTACAACGCTCTTAAGCAGCCATAGCAGTATATTTAGTAATTTAGCAAACATGGCTCCTATGAGCGGCACTTTTGCAACAGCAAATAAAAATATACCCCCATAAAGTATGATGGTTGACAGCGGAATTACAATCAAATTAGAGAATAGAAAGTAATTAGGAAATTGATGAAAATAAAATAAACCCAATGGGAAGGTTACCAATTGTGCTGCAATTGAAACGCAAGATATTGACCAAATATGATCCAGTATTTTATTTCTTACAGTAATTAATTCATAAAATTTTTGATGAAGTATTACAATGCCAATAACAGCTAAATATGATAATTGAAAACCAACTTCGGTGATCATAAATGGGTTAATCATCAACAATATAAAGGCAGAACAAGCAATGATATTAAAAGTATTTAAGTCCTTGCTATAAAATTTACCAATGGTAATCAAGCTAAACATTGCTGCAGCTCGCCATACCGAAGGTGATAAGCCCGTTAATAAAGCATAAAGCCACAAACCTATTAATGCTAAAATAAATCTACTAATTTTTGCAGCTTTCTTATCGCCCAGATACTGAAGTAAATAGGTAAGCACGATATATACAATGCCAACATGTAGCCCCGAAACACTTAAAACATGAAGCGCACCAGTGGCTGCAAATGAGCCAATTACTTCATTCGAAAGGTCATCTTCATATCCTAAAATAAGTGCTGCACCAATTGCGTATTCATCACCTTTAATATCATGACTCGAAATAATTTGTAACAGATAGTTACTTAATGAATATGATGTTTCTAATATTACATTGGCCTTATTGTGATTAGTGAAAACCCAGCTTTTACTGTCGATATAGGTTTGGTAATAGATCTGTTGAAAGGCAAGGTATTTCTTGTAGTTAAACTCAAATGGATTTTTAGGTGCAGGCGTTGCTTCAATTTTTGAATTGCATAATAATATATCGCCATATTTTAATTGTAGGGAACTTTTCTCTTTTGCGAGGTAAATAAGAATTTTTCCCGATGTTTTGATCCATTGCTGCTGCTGCCTTACTTCAATAACTTCCCCAATTATTTTAAGTGTATTTGATTTTTTTTTAGGAGGTTCGGTTATTTTAACGAGATAATAATCTATTACTTTTTGAGCATAGTGATCTTCAAAATTAATTTCTGTATGAAGCTGAACAAGCTTTATTCCAAACAGAAAAAAAAATAGCAGTATTGGAATTCCTTTTAAGTAGCGCAGCCTATAATTTAATTGTAAGCGATAATAAAAAAAAGAATATGCTAAGGGGGGAATTAAAAAAAATAGCCAATGTAAATTGGGTAATGCTTCAAAATAAATAGCCAGTAGCAATCCGGCTAAAAATGCAAGTAGCAGCCTTACAAAAGGGATAGTGTTCCAAATATTCATAAAAGATTAAAGCCTACCAAATATTGTTTTTTGTAAAACTAAAAAATCCAATGAAATTTCATTGGATTTTAGCATAAAAAGTAGTAAATATACTATTTAGGAAGTTGTTCGCTATTCTCTTCTGTGCCTTTAGAGGCATCTTTGAATTCTCTAATGCCTTTTCCTAAGCCTTTCATTAATTCAGGAATTTTTTTACCCCCAAACATTAATAATATAATTGCCACAATTAGGATGACTTCACTTCCGCCAAGTCCACCAAGGAAACCGAGTAATACAGTAGTTAACATTTTGATTATTTTTTTGACAAATGTAATTAAAATTGTTTGAATTAAAAAGGCATAAAAAAAGCGGGCAGAACCCGCTTTTTAAATTTTTAGAATTTAGCTCTAGTTTTGCGTTTAACAATTTTTCTACGCTGACTCAAGCTCTTGTATTTTTGTTTGTAAAACTTGTTTTTTCCTTTAAGAACATAACTGAAACTTAAACTTGCAGTTAAGTAATTATCGTTGTGAGAATCATCACCTCGTTTGTTTAATTTATCACCATTAGATTCTTTTGACCAACCATAATTAGCAGCATTAATAGGTGACGAAACACCGTTGTCTATTAATTCAACATTGCGATTAGATAGACTAGCTCTGTCGCTAGCATATTTAGCACCTGGTGCTCCAACTTCTCCTGCAAATATTTCTGGTGAATAGCTTGTGGAAACATCATCTAAATAATCAGTAAATGTTTTTCTAAAGCCAAATTCAAAACCAAAACGATAATGCCTGTTAATGGTATAGGTAAGACCAATACCCATTGGAATTACAACTGCAATAGGACCGTAAGCTACATTTTCAGTTTGGTAATCTCTTAAGTTTACCCAACTGCCTTTATATTCTGCTTGTGGATTAGAATATAATGCGCCAACTCCTGTATAAACATATGTTCTAAAATCTACACGTTTGCGACTACCTTTTAAACCTGGGCGTCCAGACATATCACTAGACTTGTAGAAATAATATTCGCCAACTGCGGAAAGTTCGAACATGTTATTTCTAAAACTTAAGTTTCTAGAAAATCTCTCAGGATTTGCACTTAAAGCATCATTGCCTTGAATTCTAATATAGTTCAAAGAACCTTTAACAGAAATTACAGGGGTAAGTTTATACCTTGCAAAGGCTCCAGAGGTTATTCTGGTTTGTGTAATATTCATATCGTAAATGAAATCTCTACGAGGTTTTTCTTTACCACCTATATCTCCTAGGTAGTTGGAAACACCAAGTGATCCTCCAAAATCTAATTTAAATTGTGAAAAGCCTAATTTAGGTAGGCTTATCACTGCTAAAAAGAGTATTATTTTTTTCATGTTCGCAAAAGTATATCAAAATTTTTGAATCGCAAAACTTTTTTGTGCAATCTGTTAAGAATTAATTGTTGAAAAGCATTGCGTTGTATTTTTATTCATCTTTTAAATTTCTTAATCAGCCGCTATTTCTATAGGCGGATTAAATTCATTCTCCCATTTGGCAATTACAACAGTAGCCAAACAATTGCCTATTACATTTACTGAAGTGCGTGCCATATCCATTAAACTATCTATGGCTAAAATTACAAAAATAGGCTCAGTAGGTAAATTAAATGATGCTGCAGTTCCTAATAAAATAACTAAGGATGCTCTTGGTACACCAGCAACGCCCTTACTTGTAAGCATTAATGTAAAAACCATTACCAATTGAGCCCCCCAGGTCATTTCAATACCTGCAGCTTGTGCAACAAAAACTGATGCCAATGCAAGGTAAAGGGTTGTTCCATCTAAATTAAAAGAATAACCAGTTGGAATTACGAAAGAAACAATTTTACGAGGAACGCCAATTTTTTCCATAGCTTCCATGGCCTTAGGAAGTGCCGATTCTGAGCTAGTAGTTGCAAAGGCTATAGAAACAGGTTCAGCAATAGCTTTTATAAACATTTTAAAGGGAAGCTTAATAATTAAACCTACTGGAACTAAAACTAAAATTATAAATGCAATCAAAGCAGCATAAAGGGTAAGCAAAAGCTGAACTAAATTAGATAGCACTTCAAATCCCATATGAGCAATGGTATAGGCTACTGCAGCACCAACACCAATTGGGGCAAAGTACATGATAATGTTAGTGAATTTAAACATCACTTCCGATAAACTTTCAGCAAATTCAAGCACAGGAAGCCTTTTTGCATCGCTCACCATAGCTAGTGCAATTCCAAAAATAATACTGAAAATTACAATTTGAAGAATTTGACCTTCAGCCACTGATTTAGCGATGTTTTCTGGAAATATGTGCAAAATAATGTCAGCGGCTGTTTGTTTTGTTGCGCTCACATCTAACTTTTCGGTTGAAGGTGGCAATTTTATTCCTCTGCCTGCACCACTAATATTTATGGCAGCCAATCCAATAAATAAAGCTATTGTTGTTACAATTTCAAAGTAAATTAATGATTTGAGACCCATTCTGCCTATTTGCTTTAAATTGGCGTGTCCGGCTATTCCAACAACCAAGGTGCCAAATAAAAGTGGGGCAATTACTGTTTTAATCAACTTTAAAAAAATACTGCTCAACACTTTCGAGTTTTCAGCCAATTCAGGAAAATCAATGCCAACAAACACACCAATGACCATGCTTATAAAAATCCAAGCTGTTAAACTTTTTTGCTTCACGCCATAAATACAAAAAAACACCACCGATAACCACCTTGTTACTATGGCAAATGTAGATTTCATATCATTGAAAT
>CAMBZU010000110.1 GCA_945872355.1 Chitinophaga pinensis | reverse complement strand
TACTTATTATAATTTCAGCATTCAAAATGCAGAGAATAACAAAAGAAATATAGATTCTGACTATAAAGAAGTTCCATGTGCTGGATTTGGAAATCGTTTTGGTTCACTGTGCGAGAAAGGAATTATTCGATATCAGATTTGTTTTGGTAGCATGGATGAAAAAAAATCTGATTTATCTAACTTTAACGCATGGTTTAAAGGCAAAGAGCTTTATATCAAAACTGATGTAAATGGAGATTTTGATTTAAATATTTTTGACATAACTGGAAAAAGTATTCTAAATAAAAGAATACTATTCCCATGTAATAATCCTATTATATTGCCCGAAATAGCAGAAGGTATTTACTTACTGCGCTTGTCGAATGAAGTTTTGTCTTATTCAAATAAAATTTTATTTACCAAGTAGAAATTACTAAAATTGTTATTGAATTGAATTTAATTTATGCCAACAAAAAACAACAAAACCGGTCTCTTTTTTGGATCCTTCAATCCCATTCATAACGGTCATTTGATGTTGGCTAAGTATATTTTAAATGAGTATGATTTAGCTGAAATTTGGTTTGTTGTAAGTCCTCAAAACCCATTAAAAGATAAAAAAACATTATTGGATGAACATCACCGTTTGCAATTGGTGCGTTTGGCTATTGAAGATGAACCTAAATTTAAAGCAAGTGATATAGAATTTAAGTTAGAAAGGCCATCCTATACAATCAATACATTGGTTCATCTTAAAGAAAAACATAAGCGGCCTTTTGTTTTATTGATGGGAGCAGACAGCGCAGCAAGCCTCAAAAAATGGAAAAACTACGAAGCTATTTTAGAAGATTATGAAGTATATGTTTATCCGCGCCAAGGTGATGATATTGATGCTATTTTGAAACATAAAAACTTAAAAATAATTAACGCGCCACAAATTGAATTATCGGCAACCTATATTCGGCAGGCCATTAAAGCAAAAAAAGATGTCAGGTTTTTATTGAGCGAAAGGGTTTATGACTATGTTCAGGAAATGCATTTTTACGAGAAGTAATTTTACGATTGTTTGATTTATAAAGATTATTGTTTCAATAATGCTGCGCTTTATTGGCAAGGTTTGGCTTAACTTTTCTTAACTAAGCATTACTGTTTCATTAACAACTTTTTAATTGACATTGATGTTGAAAGGAATGAAATTTGCCATCGAGCTAATTCAAAAAATAATTCACAATAAAACTATCTAATTATGAAAAAAATAGCAAGCATTGTTTTATTAGCGGCCACTGCCGGATTTGCGGGAGCTGCTCTTTTTAATCAATTTAAGGCAGATGAAAAGCCGCTGTTTAGTGCAGCAATCAAACAACCCATTCAACAAGTTAATTACGGAGCTGCGCCCGAATTAAGCGTAAATTTTGAAGCAGCGGCAGAAAAAACTATTCATGCTGTGGTGCATATTAAAACATTTTTTAAAGAAGATAGTTTTATGGCCGATCCTTGGCATCAATTCTTTTTTGGAGATAATGGCTACAGAAGAAATAGTCAACAGCAAATGTCGACTGGCTCTGGGGTTATAATTTCTGATAATGGCTATATCGTTACCAATAACCACGTTATTAATAATGCTGAAAAAGTTGAGGTTACACTCAATAATAACAAAACCTATACAGCCGAAATTATAGGTAAAGATCCTAACACAGATTTGGCTTTATTGAAAATTGAAGAAGCTGGCTTGCCCTATATCACTTATGGAAATTCTGATGATGTAAAAGTTGGTCAATGGGCATTAGCAGTCGGTAATCCATTTAATCTTACTTCAACAGTTACAGCAGGTATTATTAGTGCAAAAGGCAGGAGCATCAATGCTTTAGAAGCTAATGCAAGTAAAGGAAGTTATCCCATTGAGTCTTTTATACAAACAGATGCAGCTGTTAATCCAGGAAATAGCGGAGGTGCATTAGTGAACACTGTAGGTGAATTAATTGGAATCAATTCAGCAATAGCTTCTAATACGGGCTCTTACGCAGGTTATTCATTTGCTGTACCTGTAAATATCGTAAAAAAAGTAATGGCTGATTTGCTAGAATTTGGAACTGTGCAGCGTGCATTTATTGGTGTAAGTATCAGAGAAATTGATAGTAAATTGGCCGAAGAAAAGAACTTGAGTCAATACCAAGGCGTTTATGTGGCTGGCTTAACAGAAGGCGGAGCTGCTGATTTAGCGGGAGTGAAGGAAGGTGATATTATTACAAAAATTGGAGCATCTAAAGTAATTAGTTCTCCTGAATTGCAAGAGCAGGTGAGTAAATACCGCCCTGGCGATAAAATAGAGGTAACTGTTATTAGAGAAGGAAAAGAAAAAATATTGGCCTTGATGTTTAAAAATAAAAATAACAATACCGATTTAATGAAAAAAGAAAAACTGAGCGTAGTTAGGGCTTTAGGCGCTGTTTTTGAACCTGTAACTGCCGATGAAATGCAGCGCTTGAGAATTGCCAATGGAATAAAGATTAAACAATTGGGTGAAGGGAAATTGGCAAGTTCGGGAATTAAGGAGGGCTTTATTATTACCAGTATTGATAAGAAAGCGGTAACAGATATTGAGGATTTGAATTTTCTTGAAAGTAAAAAAGGTGGTGTTTTAATTGAAGGTGTTTACCCCAATGGATTTAGAGCTTATTATGGTTTTGGATTATAAATTCAGTCCATTTTTTAACTAAAAAAAAGCAGGTAGAAATACCTGCTTTTTTTATTGGTGCCCGGGATGAGATTCGAACTCACACGATTTCTCGCCACCCCCTCAAGATGGTGCGTCTGCCAATTTCGCCACCCGGGCGTTTTTTATCGACTGCAAATGTAATGGATTTGTTAAAATAAACCCCAAAGATTTACGGATTTTCCAATAGCTGTGTATTATTATCTAAAATTTCTTGCACTCGGCCTACCTGACGGTTGCTTAACATCACTTTTATACCTCTGCTGTGAAATGAAGCACTTGTTAATATCCATTGAACTTCTCCAACAGTTCTTTTTCCGGTTCGTTGGTCTTTTTTAAGCACAACAGCTACTTTTAATCCAATATTAATATTGGTTCTGTAGTGCGCAGGATTATTATCAGATTTTTGCATAGATATGGAATACAAAAGTATATTTTTGTGGCAATTATGAGCATACTATATATAAAAGCACTACACATTATTTTTGTGGTTACCTGGTTTGCAGGTTTATTCTACATTGTAAGATTATTTATTTATGAAATTGAAGCCAATGACAAACCAGCAATTGAGCGTCAAATTTTAATTGACCAATTCCGCATTATGCAAAAACGATTGTGGTATGGCATTACATGGCCCTCTGCGATTTTGACTTGGGTGTTTGGCCTTTGGTTAGTGTTGAACAATATGGATTTTTTAAAGATGCCTTGGTTTCATGTTAAGCTTACAGCTGTTGTGCTTTTAACACTATATCACTTGTCTTGCGGATATATTTTAAATCAATTAAAAAATGGGATTTATAAATATACTTCGGGGCAATTAAGAGTTTGGAATGAAGTAGCTACTTTGTTTTTGGTGACCATTGTTTTTGTTGTTGAAATACAACATGCTTTAAATTGGATATGGGGCTTACTAGGTCTTATTTTATTTTCGGCGGTATTAATGTTGGCAATAAAAGCCTACAAAAAGTTTCGCACAAAATAAAAGGGCTGATAAAATACCAGCCCTTTTTATTTATACTATTGCGTACTTATTTATCTTACAATAATTTTTTTATTGCATTGTTTGTTTTGCTCAAGAACTTGAATAAAGTAAACTCCTTTGCTCCACTGAGCAGCGTCGATGGTATTATTTGATTTTAATATTTCATTGTAAATTAACTTGCCATTAATGTCAAAAATATTAATAATCCCGCTTGTGTTCACTGCTTGGTTAGCGCGTATGGTAATTTGATTGGCTTCATTGTTAAATACAGAAATTTCAGCAGCAGGCATTGTTTGCAGGCTAGTGATCACTTGCGCACTGTCATTTACAACTAAACTGTCCATATCAATGTAAAGCTCCTGTCCTGGATTTCCTTGATAAAAAGAAAGTCTGAAATTTACATTAATAGAATCGATGGGAAGCGTTTGAACTACTTTAGCGTAGTTGTTGCTTTCAACGTGGTTTGAAGCTGAGATAGAATCAATTAAAATCCAATCTGTGCCAATATCTTGTTTCATTTGTACTTTGAAACCAGCATTTCCTGTAAGTGAAACTAATTGACCATTTACATCAACAATGCGGTAATAAAAAGAAATAAATGCGCCAGCGTTAAGTGATCCAATCAAAGGTGTAATAATTGAATCTGTTGGCATATTGTCGCTTAAAAGCATTGTCATTGATTGTGTACCTGCCATACCTCTATTAAGGTAAACGCTTACAGTGCTGGTATTAACGCCAAAAAAATCACCATTTAACCATCCGGCTTGTCCTTCAATAAATTGAAATGGTGCTAAACTATCAAATCCTTGAACATAAGGGTATTGGGCAGGATTAGAGCCCTGTCCAAGAGCCGCGTTGAAGGTTAAAGTTGATAATAAACAGAAAAGTAAAGTGTAGTTTTTAATCATGTTGAAAGGGTTTAGGATTTATTTCACAAAAGTATTAAAAAAGAGCTTCAATTGTATACCCTTTTAGTTTTAATAAATTCAAAACTCCTTTTTCACCTCCTAAATGCGCTGCTCCAACTGCAATAAAGGTAGCTTGCTTTTTTATTAAACCTTCAATTACAGGAATCCAACTTTCATTTCTATTATTCAAAAATACATCCTCAAAATTGGCAATGCCGCTGTCTTCTGAAATGGTTAATTCATGCAGTTTTTCAATATTTTGTGTTTTGTAAACTTTTATCATTTCATTAAATTCTCTAATGCCCGCTTTGCCTTGGTTTATTGAAGTCACCATATCTTTAATTTGTGTTGCAATTGGAATTGTATCGAGCACCTTCATTTGTAAACTTATTGCCTCTAAACCTACCTGATTCATCTTGTTTTTCTTAGCTTTCTTTGCAAATGTTTCTTCATAAGACTTGGCGCCTTTGAGTTGTTCTTTTAATAAAATACTTTGCAGGTAAATAGGTTTAAGTCTTGAATATAGTTTTATTTTTAGGCCAGAAATTTTTACTGTATCAGCCATAAAAGATTTGATTGCTTTTAATTCAGCTTCATTGCAATAATCATCAATTGATTTACCATTTGGTAAAATAGCTGATTTTCCTACTTCTTTTTTGGTGGCCTTGTCCATATTTAAATCAACTTCAAGTGCAAGTGTTTTGCAACCTTTAAAAGCTGTTTCTGTACTTTTAGGAAGAAAAAAATCCTTTTTGGAAATTAAATGAATGGTGCCAAAAACATAGGAAGGTGCGTTTAAACCTGGACCTGTAACTTTATAACAGAGCGAATTTTGATTTGTACTTTGTGCACTTAAGTTTAAGCTTAATGTAATTGTGAAAATTAGCGCAATCGATTTTTTTATATTTAAAAAGACCATAGATTATTTTAATTGCTTTGTTTGTTATTGTTTGAAAATTCCATCAAATAGGATTTAATAAAGGAGTTTAAATCACCATCCATTACAGCATTTACATTGCTTGTTTCGTGCCCTGTGCGCACATCTTTTACCAGTTTGTAGGGATGCATAACATAGTTTCTGATTTGCGAACCCCACTCAATTTTCATTTTTGTGCCTTCAATAGCAGCTTGCGATTCCTGACGTTTACGTAATTCAATTTCATACATTTGAGATTTTAGTAAACGAATTGCATTTTCTTTGTTTTGCAATTGTGATCTGCTTTCTTGATTTTTAATAATAATGCCCGTAGGCTTATGATGCAATCGCACGGCAGTTTCTACTTTATTCACATTTTGTCCGCCTGCGCCTCCTGCTCTAAAAGTATCCCATTCAATATCGCCTGGGTTTACCTCAATTTCAATGGTATCATCAATTAAAGGATAAGCATAAACAGAGGCAAAAGAAGTATGTCGTTTAGCATTCGCATCAAAAGGAGAGATTCTAACCAAACGATGCACGCCGCTTTCACCTTTAAGATAACCATAGGCAAATTCGCCAATAATTTCTATGGTCACAGATTTTATACCAGCCACATCACCTTCTTGAAAGTCGGTTTCAATGATTTGATAGCCATGACTATCGGCCCACATTTTATACATGCGCAAAAGCATGTTGGCCCAATCACAACTTTCGGTGCCACCCGCGCCACTGTTAATAGTGAGCACTGCACTTAAGCTATCTTCTTTGCCACTCAGCATATTCTTAAACTCTAAATCTTCGAGTAAATTAATAGCTTCATTAAAACTGTTGTCTAAGTCAACTTCAGTGGCATCGCCTTCTTTCAAAAAATCCATCATTGTAAAAGCATCCTCAGCCTGCTTTGTACAAAGGTTAAATGCATTGGTCCAATTTTTTTTGGATTGTATCAACCTTAGCTGTTCTTCGGCTTTTTTAGGTTCATCCCAAAAGGTAGGATTGAGTGTTTTTTCCTCTTCTTCCTCTATTTCTCTGATCTTTTTATCGATGTCAAAGATACCTCCTTAACGCTTCTACACGCTCCCTGAGATCTCTCAGTTGTTCAATTGTTGTCATGCTGCAAAAATAGCTAAAAAGT
>CAMBZU010000109.1 GCA_945872355.1 Chitinophaga pinensis | reverse complement strand
TTTCAAATAGTCCATCTTCATTTTCTTTGCGAGGCGTTACACTCAAATTTTAAAATTTTGTGGTTAACTCATCTTCTGGTTTTATTTTTTTCATCAGTGAGTCAAACAATCAATTAACATCAGCTAATCAGCTAATTCGCTAATCAGCTAATTGAATTAACATTTTTCATTCGGATTGTCAAAAAGTCCATCTTCATTTTCTTTGCGAGGCGTTAAACACTTAAAATCACGCTCTATCAATATCATCAATGGGCCTGAATGGGTAGCGACAAAAAAATCAAAACTCACCAATTCTTCATGTTGTAACCATTGTGCAATCTCACTTTTTGATACTATTATATTAATTTCCTCTGATTTAATTTTCACTTGTGATACTCCTTCTTCAATAAGTGATAGCTTATAAACTAAAATGTCATTTTCTTGAGGGCCCCAATACAAAGGCTCACTTATATTATTGTTTGCGCCCAAATTAACAATGTCTTTTTGGCTTAACCTTAGTCGAATAGATTGATTATTAATTCTCAATTTCATATCATTATCCTTTGTGAATGCGTGTAAATATTCATCGATTTCTCTTTCAAAAAACCAATTAAAGTAATGCCTGTTTTATGAGCCATTTCAATAGCCAAACTAGATGGTGCACCAACAGCAACCACAATAGAAATGCCTGCCATAGCTGCTTTTTGAACCAACTCAAAACTAACTCGTCCACTCAATAATAATACATATTTATTAAGGGGTAATTCATTTTTAATAACAAAATGACCTATCAGTTTATCTAAGGCATTGTGTCTACCAATATCTTCTCTAACCATGCAGAGTTGCCCAGCTGCATTATATATTGCACAGGCATGAATACCTCCCGTATACTTAAAATTAAGCTGTTCGGACTGCATTTGCAACATCAGTCCTAAAATTTGTTGTTGGGTAATTTTTAAATCAAAGTCAATGCTAAAACAAGATTGCTGCTCAATGGCCTCGATAGATGCTTTGCCACATACTCCGCAACTTCCGGTGATATAAAAGTTTCTTTCAGCACTTAATAAATTCACTTCTGCTTCTTTTTTTAACACCACCTTCACTACATTTTCTTTGCTTTCATCCTTCGTTTTTTTGCAATAGTTGATATAATCAATGTGAGCGCAAGATCTAATGATTCCTTCAGTAAATAGAAAACCAGCCGCCAATTCAAAATCATTGCCAGGAGTGCGCATTGTTACACTTACAGATTTTTCTTTGGGCACATCATGATCCAGGTAATATAATTTAAGTTCCATAGGTTCTTCTACGGCAACTAAATCATCAACTTCAGATGATTTATCAAGTAAAACTTTCAGAATTTTTTTTTGGGTTACCGAAATAGACATTAGCATTTATCAATTGAATGAACTTCAACCGTAAAAGTACAAAAAAGAAAGTGTAAAAATTAATCTTTAACCATTCACCTTGGCATGATCAGCCAAGAAAGTAGCCAATCCACTATCGGTAAGTGGATGTTTTAATAGCGCTGTAATTACGTTTAAAGGACAAGTGGCAACATCTGCACCCAGTTCGGCACATTTTAGTAAATGCATGGTATGACGAATAGAGGCAGCTAATACCTGAGTTTCGTAACCGTAGTTGTCGTAAATTAAAATAATTTGCTCAATCAATTCTAAACCATCATATGAAATATCATCTAATCTTCCAATAAATGGAGAAACATAAGTGGCACCTGCCTTGGCTGCTAATAAGGCTTGTCCGGCAGTAAATACTAAAGTACAATTGGTTCTAATTCCTTGAGACGAAAAATATTTGATGGCTCTAATACCATCTTTAATCATTGGCACTTTCACAACAATATTCGGGTGTAGTGCAGCTAAATTAGTTCCTTCTTTTATAATGCCTTCGTAATCAGTTGCAATTACTTCTGCACTCACATCACCATCTACAATATTACAAATAGCTACATAATGCTTTAAAATATTGTCAGCCCCTTTAATGCCTTCCTTAGCCATTAAACTTGGATTGGTAGTAACACCATCTAAAACCCCTAAATCGTTTGCTTCTTTTATTTGTGCAAGGTTGGCTGTATCAATAAAAAACTTCATGTGATTAAAATATATGGTTTAAAAAGTTGATTTCAAAAAAAATGGGTAAGCTACTTATATCGCACCGCTCAACCGCTTACCCTTGCTTCCTTCCGAATCTGGGGGAGTTCTGCAGGAGCTGGTCGTATAAGACTTACCCGCCGCAAATATACAAAAACAATTATTTAATCAAACCTAAATTCAAATTAAAACAAAGAAATTCAAAACAGAATTAATGATTAGTAACCAACAACATGCTGAAACACTCATTTTATAAGCGTAATGCCAATTAGCGATTTCGCATATTATATTTCAGTAAGTGCTTATAATTAGCCCAAACGTTTCATTACTAAATTATCAATTTTTTGAAATAACTCATTAGGTTCATAGGTTCGCCAACTTACTTCGTTAATGTTGCCTCCAAGCAATATGTAATAATCAATATTACTGCGCTGAAATTCAGTGAGTACATGTTTTCTAAAGTTCAAGAAAGCAACCCATCCATCCTCAATATCCTCATTCCACTCTTCGTAATAACTATCATCAGAGGCATGAAAATTTAAAACATTTTCACCAATTAAAATATATTTATTAATTCCTTCTGCAATAAGTAAATCAACAATATCTCGCTTCAAAAGCATAATATCATTGTTAATACAATCATTCCATTCACCCAACAATTCAATAATAGCAAAACCTGTATCGTAGTTAACAAACAGAATTTTTATGAATAATGTCTCTGAGCCGATATCATCCCATTGTGGATGAATATAAAAGTTGTAAATCTGCTTATCGTATTCAAACTCGTTATAACTCCTTTCATAAAAAGGTGATTGAGCATCTTCGGATGCAATGTAGAGATGTCGCCAACTGTAATATGGTTCAATATCCTGCATAAATTTTACCTATTTAGATATGCTTCAATAGCCTTTCTAACACTACCATGCGCTTTTAATAAAGCGTCAGAAGTTTCATAATCAGCTTCGGTTTCATCCATAATCATTTTCACTCCTCGATCAACTAATTTATTGTTGCTTAGCTGCATGTCAACCATTTTATTGCCCTTCACTCTGCCTGTTTTAATCATGGCCGCAGTTGAAAGCATGTTTAGCACTAACTTTTGTGCTGTGCCACTTTTCATGCGTGTACTACCTGTTACAAACTCAGGCCCAACAACTATACTTATCGGAAAATCAACAACCTTAGCCAATGCACTGCCTTCATTACAAACAATGCATCCTGTTTTAATATTATGTTCCTTGCATTTTTGCATTGCGGAAATTACATAAGGCGTTGAGCCTGATGCTGCAATGCCTATAACAATATCTTTGGTTGTAATATTGTGGGCTTGCAAGTCAATCCATCCTTGCTCTAAACTGTCTTCAGCAAACTCTACAGCTTTTCTAATAGCACTATCTCCTCCAGCAATAATCCCATTTACTTGTCCATGAGGAACACCAAATGTGGGAGGGCATTCAGAGGCATCAACAATCCCTAAACGACCGCTTGTTCCGGCTCCAATATAAAATAATCTACCACCTTGCGAAAAACTATAGACAATGGCTTCAACAGTTTTTTCAATGGCTGGTATTATCTTTGAAACAGCCATAGGCACCAACTGATCTTCATTGTTAATATGGGTCAGAAGTGATGTAATACTCATTTGCTCTAAATCATTATAGTTAGAGCTACTTTCAGTTGTTTTTTGCATCTTGTTTTTTCTATTTAGATGTATATTCTTTTTTCAATAATTTGATATCGTTTATTAATTGATCCACTTCCTTTGGATTGGTGCCATCATAATAACCTCTGATGTGCCTTTCTTTATCAATGAGCGCAAAGTTTTGTGTATGAATAAAATCATCTTCACCACCATCACCTTCACTGGCATCTAGCAGGTAACTTTCTCTTGCTAAGTCATAAAGCGCTTTCTTATTGCCCGTAACCAAATACCACTTACCATAAACTGCATGATGTGCGGCTGCATAATCGGCTAACACATTCACAGAATCGTATTCTGGATTTACCGTATGCGAAATAAATTTTATGTCTGCCTCATCTTTAAAGGCTGCAGCAACACGCTCCATTTGCACACTCATAATGGGGCAAATACTTTGGCAAGTGCAAAAGAAATAATCAGCAATGTAAATTTTATCTTTAAAGTTTTCTTGTGTAACAATATTTCCCTTTTGGTCAATAAAGCTAAAATCTGCTATTGACTTATAAATGGTATCCATCCCACTTCCTTTTAAAGAAGGCTTTATTTCACTGTTGCCATAATAGGGGAGGTATCTTAAAGGTTTGTTTTTAGATTTTGAAATAAATCCAAGGTAAATAGCTAATGCAGCACCAATAACTATAATGAATGTAAAAATTATATTTTTCATATATTGTTGTTCAATTTTTTCGCAAAGGTAAGACACAGTTTATAAAAGAATATTTTTTTTATCCTATTTAATTAAATACTTGATCTATTTAGGTTCCCTATTTTTTAACATATTGATCTTATTTTATGGCACGATTTCTGATAATTGGATTTCGTAAAATTTTAAAATCATGAAAATAAAATTACTCTTTATAGGTTTGGTGCTTTATACCTTCAATGGATTTGCACAAGAAAAAAAGACACCAACAGTAGGTGCAGTTAAATCAGCCGCCGTTCCTACAAGCACAGCCGAAATTACATTTTCAAAAGATTTACACGATTTCGGTACAATCAGTAAAGGTGATAATGGTTCAACAGAATTTACATTTAAAAATACAGGAAAAGAACCTTTAATTATTGCCAACGCACAAGGGTCTTGTGGTTGTACAGTGCCACAATGGCCAAAAGAACCAATTGCACCCGGTGCCACATCGAGTATAAAGGTTACTTATGATACCAAAAGAGTTGGAGCATTTACAAAAACAGTAACAATTACAAGTAACGCACAGACATCTTCAAAAATAATTACCATCAAAGGAGTTGTAAACGATGTTCCAGTTGAAGAAACTTTTCCTGCAAAAAAATCGAGCGCTGGTTCTCCACTAGAAATGAAATAACTTAAATTAACTATAAATCAAACCAATTTAAAACTAAAACAAAATGAAAAAAGCAATCTTAACATTATCAATCGCATTTGCTGCAGCTTTCGGAGCTTTCGCTCAAGATAACACTACGGCACCTGCTAATCCGAATGCAGCAGAAATTTCTTTCGATTCAGAAGTAGTAGATTATGGTACTATTGAGCACAATGCAGATGGAAACCGTCAATTTAAATTTAAAAATACTGGTAAAGAGCCTTTAATTATTGCTAATTGCCAAGGTTCATGCGGATGTACAGTGCCTACGTGGCCAAAAGAGCCAATCAAGCCAGGTGCAACAGCTACCATTGATGTAAAATATGCTACAGACAGAGTTGGTTCTTTCGAAAAAACAATCACTGTTACTTCTAACGCAAAAACAGCATCAAAAATATTACGTATTAAAGGTGTTGTAAAGCCTGATCCAGCAGCTGCTCCAGCAACAACTGCACCAGCAGGTCATTAATTTATAAATTTAATTACATTTGTACCCTTGTCTGAATAAGACAAGGGTATTTTTTTTTATATTATTTACGTTTTATGCCAAAAATTTCAGAAAAAGCTTTAAAAATGCCTGCATCTCCAATTCGTAAATTGGTGCCTTATGCAGAGGCTGCAAAATCAAGAGGAACTAAAATATATCATTTAAACATTGGGCAACCCGATATTGAAACGCCCGAAGTAATGTTAGAAGCAGTGCGTAATTTTGCACCTAAGGTTATTGAATATAGCCATAGTGCAGGTATGGAAAGCTATCGCAGAAAGTTGGCTGGATATTATCATAAACATGGAATTGAGGTTAATCATGAACAAATTTTAATTACTTGTGGTGGCTCTGAGGCAATTGAAATTGCGCTAATGAGCTGTCTGAACAGTGGAGATGAACTATTAATTCCTGAACCTTTTTATGCAAATTATAATGGCTTTTCTTGTCAGGCAGATGTTATTGTTAAACCAATTAAATCTATAATTGAAAACGGTTTTGCATTGCCTCCAATTTCCGAATTTGAGAAATTAATTACGCCTAAAACAAAAGCAATCATGATTTGCAATCCAGGTAATCCTACAGGTTATTTGTATTCAAAAGAAGAACTTGAATTGTTAAAAGAGCTGGCAATTAAGTATGATTTGTTTTTATTTTCTGATGAAGTGTATAAAGAGTTTTGTTATGATGGCGCTGAATATACTTCAGTAATGCACTTAAATGGAGCCGATAATAATATAATATTATTAGATTCAATCTCAAAACGCTATAGTGCCTGTGGTGCAAGAATTGGCGCTTTAATTACCAAAAACGCTGAAGTTATGCAAGCAGCAATTAAATTTGCGCAAGCACGTTTAAGTCCACCTACTTTCGGACAAGTAGGAGCAGAGGCAGCCATAGATACACCGCAATCCTATTTTGATAATGTAAGCAAAGAATATACAGCCCGAAGAAATTATGTTGTGGAAGCACTTAATAAAATGCCTGGTGTGTTTTGCCCAATGCCTAAAGGTGCATTTTATTGTATAGCACGATTACCAATTGATGATGCCGATAAGTTTTGCCAATGGCTATTAGAATCATATAGTTACGAAAATCAAACAGTGATGCTTGCGCCTGCAACAGGTTTTTACTCTACACCAGGTAGTGGAAAAAATGAAGTAAGAATTGCCTATGTGCTTAATTTAGAGGCATTAAAAAATGCAATGATTTGTCTAGAAAAGGCGCTGTTTGAGTATTCCCAAAAATAGTATTAGAAATATAACCATTCAACCATGAATAAAAGTAAATTAAAGGAGAATGCTTTTGTATTTTCAACATTGTTTGTGATTTTTTATGTGCTGGTTAAAAATGTTATTCAAGCGCCTTTTACTGTAGAAGATGAATATTATAATTTTTATTGGGCCAACCCTAATCATCTATTTGGTTCCGAAGCAAGCTACCTTCAGACTCTTTTTAATACAATGGAAGAATTTATTTTCCAAGGCCGACTATTATTTACTCATTTAAGTGTAATCGTAGGTCGTGCAAAGATTTTCGGAATAAACCCAACAATGCATCATTGGACCGTTTTCTTATTTGGCCTTGGTACAGCTTTTTTTATTTATAATCTATTTGTAAACGCCTCATTTTCTAAAATTAATTCATATCTAGGTGCTTTATTATACATTTCAGGGTACATGTACTCTGAAATTTTTTTTCGCCTTAGTTCAGGTGAATGCACAGGTAATTTATTTTTAGTAATTTCTATTTACTTTGTTGTTTCCTTTAT
>CAMBZU010000108.1 GCA_945872355.1 Chitinophaga pinensis | reverse complement strand
TTATATTAATATGATTGTTTTTTTAATTGGATTTATGGGTTCGGGTAAAACCACTATTGGTAAGAAACTTGCCAATAAATTGAAATTTGATTTTATTGATTTAGATGCTGAAATTGAAAATGATGCGCAACTTTCTATTACCAATATTTTTAATCAAAAAGGGGAGCCTTATTTCAGAAACATAGAGCAACAAAAGCTTGTTGAACTCTGCGCTCGAAAGAACTTAGTGCTTTCATGTGGTGGTGGAACACCTTGTTTTAATAACAATATGGAATTAATGAATTCCACGGGTTTAACATTGTATCTTCAATTAAGCCCTGAAGCTTTGTTTAGCAGGTTAATATTAAGCCAAGAAAAACGGCCTTTGATTAGTAATTTAAATGAAGCTGAGCTGTTGGAATTTATTAAACTTAAACTCAAGGAAAGAGCAGCATATTATTTAAAATCAAATTTAATTGTTAATGGCTTAAGCATAAATATGCATGAATTAACCAAAACAATTTTAACTCAAATAGCGCAGTCGGAATAGTTATACCATTTGTATTAAATAGCACACAGCATTTTTTGTTGTAATTATTACATATAAAAAAAGGCTGTATTCGAATGAATACAGCCTTTTTTTGTGCTAAATAAAATTATTTTATAACCATTGTTTTTGTTAATGCATTACCTTTTGCATTAGTCAAACGGTAAATATATTTGCCAGCAGCAAAGTTTGTTGTTGAAAGATCCAATCTGTTTGAACCTTTAGCAACTTGCTTACTATAAATTACTTTTCCTGTAATATCAATTAAATCAAAATTCATGTTTTGATCAATATTTTCTAAAAGGATTGAAGTAAACCCATTACTAGGATTTGGGTAATTTTGACCCATACCAGAAAGGATTTCAGCAATTTCATCAATAGAAGCTGTACCTTGGTAACCGTAAAACCAGTCGTGCGCTCTTTTGATAATTTCATTTGAGTTTACAGCGTTTAACATTTCCATTCCTGGAGCAATATAAACCATTTTGTAAGCAGTTTGTGATCTAATACCAGCAATACGTGCGCTAGTTCCATATTTGAAAATAACCTTTGCATTTGTATCTGCAGCTGCTATTTGATCAGGAAAGAAATTAGTTCCGCCATAGTAGTTATTAATGGTAGCTACTGCCATATCTGGGAATATTGCATCAGTATTAGCTGCATTTAAAGATGAGTTAGTTGTTCCTCCATCAGTAACATAGGTGGCATGTAAATAATTTTTAAAGAAGTCGGTTTTAACTGGTGTGATAAAAGTAGATGTTGCAGCATCATTTATTTCCCAAGCTAAATCTTGACCAGAAATAAATAAATTTCCACCAGCATCCATAAAGTCTTGCAAAGCCAAAGCAACATTGTCTGTAATTCCTGGGAATGTCCAACCAGCGTTATAGTAAACATTATTAACACCAGTAAATGCAGCATTTGTAATGGCTTTTTGCATAATAATATCATTTGTAGAAGCATAACCTTGGTTATTTGCAGCTACTAAACCATCGGTATAAATACTACCCCAATTTGCAGCACTTCCAGCGGTTGTGCCATCGCCAACATAACCTGAGTTATTTACAATTAAATCGGTAACACCTGAAATAACATAAACTTTTTTAGTCATGCTTGGTGAATTAGGATTGCTTACAGAACTAACAGTTAATGTATAAGTTGCAATGCCTCTTGTGCTGCCTGGTGTAACATTAATAACAATATTTGATGAAGCTCCTGCAACTGAAGTAATTGTAGCTGTAGTTGCATAGTTATTGGCATCAATACTAAAATTTGATGTCCAATTAGCTGGTGCATCATTGGTTAATGTGTAAATAAAATCTTCGTCTGCACTTCCGGTATTACCAGAAGTTAAACTGAATGAAGTAGCAGTTCCGCTGGCAACATTACTAATATCAATTGTAGGAGTTGATAATGAATAATTGATGATTGGATCACCAACTGTACCAACATTTAATACTTCTTTAGTAACATCATTTTGTAAAAATGAAACAACTTTTACATTTGCAGCTACCCAAGTAGGCGATACATTATAAGTATAGTTAAAAGAAACTGAGCTGCCTGTTGCAGCTGGTGTTACATTTTCTCCTGCGGTGCTTGGGTACATTTTTCTGAATACATTCGGAAAATGTGTTTCGCCGTTGCTTCCTGGAGCAGTTGTGTAATCAATAGGATTTTCAACTACAGCAGTATATAACTTATAAGTTCCTACTGGCACGTTTCCTACCGATTTAACAACAACTGTTACATCACGTGTGGCACCATTGTCAACTTCAGAAACTTCAATTTTTACAGGGCTTCCCATAGAAAATTGAGTATTTACATCTGCTTGTGTCATTGCACCTGGTGCACCTTGCTTGTAATTACCTTCTAAAACAACGTTCGGAACGCCAGTTACATTGTAATAAATTACTCTGTCGGCAACTTCTGCTGCATTGGCAGCATTCATTTCATCAACACCTGGCCAAGAAGTATGATAGGCAATATGCTTCACTGTTTGTAAATTAGCATTTAAAATATTAGCTTCAAATGCTGGATTTTGTGTCGCGCATGGTCCACAACTTGCTTGTGTAAAATGCTCAAAAAGCACAAATTTTGGAGCCTGAGCAAATGCGCTTGAGGCAACAATTAAACTTGATAATAGTAAATTTATTTTTTTCATTTTAAGTTTTTTATGATAATTCAAAAGTAATATTTTTTTTGTTTTAGGCCCTAAAAAAATTAAACACAAAAATTGGCGATTTTAATTTAACTTTACCGATTAATTAATTTTAAGCATTTAATGGAAAGAAAAGAGAAAGCGTTTCGTAAAAAATCAGAAAATACCCAAGCTAAACCATTCAACAAGAATTTCTATGGTAAAAAAGTAGAAGCCACAGTTGGGGTAAATAAAAACAAAGCGGAGAAGAAATGGCAACCTAATGATGATTTAGTGGAGCCAACCAATCCTGATTTTTATGAAACAAAAAATAGAAATGCAAGAGAGTTAAGCGCCCAGCGTAAATCTGCGGCAAGCTTTCCAAAAATGAATAATTCAGAAGAAGGTTCAGGCTACAAAAAAAAGACATTTACTAAGGATGATGCTGTAAAATCAGATTTCAAGAGCAGAAGTCCTCGCTCAAATACTGATTCTTCGGCTACTTACGAAAGAAAATCAACCAAAGATACTTCAGACTCAAGTAATAAAAGAACCTTCAACAAGGACGAGAATTCCCCTTTCAAAAGCAGAGCTCCCCGCGCAAATACCGATTCTTCGGGCACTTATGAAAGAAAACCAAGTAAAGAAACTTCAGACCCAAGTAAAAAAAGATCATACAGCGAATATAAAAATGCAAGAAATAGCGCAGCTGGCCAAGAAGATGGCAGAGACGCTTTTACAAAAAGAAGTCAATCAAGTAAAGTGGCAGGAAAGAATGAATATGAGGAAACATCGCCATTTAAAAGAAAAAGTATTTTCGATAAAAATGATGATAGACCCAAACCAGCATTTAAAAAGGATTATAAACCCAAAGCAAAAGCTGAAAGCAAAGGACCTTCAAAGCCAAGATCATTAAAAGACCCAAATGATGATAGTATTCGTTTAAATAAATTTATTTCTAATGCTGGTATTTGCAGCAGGAGAGAAGCAGATGATTTAATTAAAGCAGGTGCCGTAACGGTTAATGGGAAGGTAGTTACTGAAATGGGGCATAAAATAAAAAGAACAGATCTTGTAAATTATGGTGGACAGGGATTAAAACCTGAAAAACAAATTTATATCTTACTCAATAAACCTAAAGATTATATCACTACTTCTGAAGATCCACAAGAAAGAAGAACTGTTTTGGAATTAATCAGAGGTGCTTGCAAGGAAAGAGTTTATCCGGTGGGTAGGTTGGATAGAAATACAACTGGCTTATTATTGTTAACCAATGATGGCGAGCTTACGGATAAAATTACACACCCTTCGTTTAAACAGAAAAAGATTTATCATGTAGAGTTAGATAAGCCAGTTAAAAAGGAGCATTTAAAGGCTATAGAAGAAGGAATTGAATTAGAAGATGGCATCATTAAAGTTGATGAAATAAAGTACGTTGAAGACACAGAAAGTAAAAAAGAAATAGGAATTACATTGCATTCGGGTAGAAACCGCATTGTAAGAAGAATATTTGAGCATTTTGAGTACAAGGTAAAGAAATTGGATAGGGTTTATTTTGCGGGCTTAACAAAAAAAGATTTAGGCAGAGGCAGGTGGAGGTTTTTAACGCCTATGGAAATAAACATGCTAAAAATGGTTCAATAATTTAATTGAAATTTTATTCAAACGACCATTAAAAAAATGAATTTGTTTTTAACAAAAGTGATTTAGGTTATGGCTATAATTGGTTCAATTTTATCGCGCGTTTTAGAATTAAGAAAAAACTTGCCTGCGGTGCCTGTTAGAAAAAATCCCTACAGAACCCAAAAAACAAGTTTCAATAAATTGCTAAGAAAGGCGTCAAATACTGCTTTTGGCAAGTATTACAACTTTGATCGAATTCTTGCATCAACAAATGCAATGCGAGAATTTCAAAAAACCATTCCAATTCACGATTACAATAAAATGTATAGCGAATGGTGGCACAGGGCTTTAGAAAATGAACATAATGTTTGTTGGCCTGGTATGATAAAATATTTTGCACTTAGCTCAGGCACTTCTGAAGCAGCCAGCAAGCATATTCCAGTTACCAATTCAATGCTGCGCTCAATAAAAAGAACCAGCGTAATGCAAATGTTGTCATTAGCTAAGTATGAATTGCCCGATGATTTATTTCACAAAGGTTACCTCATGATTGGCGGTAGTACCGATTTAAACAATCATGGAACTTATTTCGAAGGTGATTTGTCGGGTATTACCACAAGCAATATTCCTATTTGGTTTCAAAGTTTTTATAAGCCAGGAAAAGAAATTGCGCACGAAAAAGATTGGAATGTAAAGCTCGAAAAAATTGTGGAAAATGCCAAGGATTGGGACATTGGATTTATTTTAGGTGTGCCTGCTTGGATTCAAATTGTAATGGAAAAGGTAATTGAGCGTTATAAACTCAAAAACATTCATGAAATATGGCCTAACCTGTCTATTTTTGTGCACGGCGGTGTTTCTTTTGAACCTTATAAAAATGGCTTCGAAAAACTATTAGGCAAGCCCTTAATTTATATTGAAACTTATCTTGCTTCTGAAGGCTTCTTGGCTTATCAAAACCGACCTGATACCAATGCCATGAAGTTGGTACTAAACAATGGTATTTTCTTTGAGTTTGTGCCTTTTACAGAAGAAAATTTTACTTCTGATGGCAATTTGGTGAGCGCTCCTAAAGTAATGTTGATTGATGAAATTCAAGAAGGAAAAGATTATGCGATCTTAATCAGCACAAATGCGGGTGCTTGGCGATACCTTATTGGCGATACAATTAGATTTACATCTAAATCAAAATGTGAAATAATAATTACTGGTAGAACAAAGCATTTTTTAAGCTTGTGTGGTGAACACCTTAGTGTTGAAAACATGAACACGGCAATAAAATACGCTTCTTTAACATTAAATATAGCAATACCTGAATATACGGTGCATGGTGTTGAACATGACAACTTATTTGCACATAAGTGGTATTTAGCATGTGATGATAAGGTAGATATAGATACTGTAAAAAATTGTATCGACACCAAGTTAAAGGAAATTAATGATGATTATAAAACAGAAAGAAATCACGCATTAAAAGATGTATTTATAGAAGTTTTACCTATTAAAGTTTTTAATGATTGGATGGACCACAAAGGAAAATCAGGCGGACAACACAAGTTTCCCAGAGTTATTAAAGGCGCGCAATTGGCCGATTGGCAGCAATTTATTGAAAAATCAAGAATGAATTAAAGGGATAATTGAATATGATTGAAGCATTTTTTCAAGGGATTGTTCCAGGTTTAATTCTCAGCGCTGCTATCGGTCCTGTTTTTTTTATGTTGGTACAAACAAGTATACAAAGAGGCTTTAGATTGGCTTTGATCATGGAGTTTGGTATCATCATGAGCGATTCATTTTGTATCCTTTGTGCCTACTTTGGTTTGGCATCTTTTTTTCAAAATCCTGCCTATCAAAATATAATTTTCTCTGTTGGCAGTGGCGTATTAGTAATTTTTGGATTAGTCACATTTTTGTCGCACAAAAAAGTAAACTTTAATGTGGATGAAGAATTTAAAAAAGGTGATAAAACAAAACTCTTCTGGAGAGGCTTCTTATTCAATATTTCTAACCCATCTGTTATTTTCTTTTGGATGGCTTTTGTTGGCCTTTCTTTGCCAAGATTTTCAAACAATCATACAGAAGTAGCTGCTTACTTTTTTGGAACATTATTAACCGTTTTCTTAATCGATATTTTAAAGGCTTGGAGTGCCGATAAAATAAAAAAATACATGACACAAAAGGCAATGGTTAATTTTAATAAAATAGCTGGTTTAGGCATTAGCCTTTTCGGAGTATTTATTTTTATCAAGCAAATTATACTTAAATAATGGCAGGTATTAAAGAATCAATTATACTTTTCTTTAAAAAGAACGAGCGCCAAAAGTGGTTTTTACTAGCTTATTGCTCGTTTTTACTTTTGCTCTTTGTTTTGCGTGTGCTCAGAAACAATCAAGAGTTTTTATTTTTTAGTGGCGTTTTAGCTGCTTTGTATTATTTCTATAATAATTCACTATTTAGTTTCACCATATTAAAATATGTTTACCTGGCCATTGATGTGCTGCTTTGCCTTGTTTTTATTGCTATTGGGAAAGAATCAATATCAATGCTATTTCCTGTAATCACCTATTTGTGGCTGTTTGCCGGGCGTTTTCTGTTTATGTTGCTTATCAAAAGAGAACCCAATATTGATATTCTTTTACAGAAATATAGCGATAGAATATACACCCTTGTATTATTTATATGTGTGGTTTTTAGCTGGATTTTTATTGTGGTGAAATTTATGGATAAGCATATTGTTTAATATTAAAAATAATTTGATGAATCAATTAAATATCGAAAGTATCCGGGTTACAAGATGCGCTGCAAAAGGTGGTTTTAAAAATGAAATTAATGAAGAAGTGTCATACCTGTTTTTAGAACAATTTTTCGATGATCGTTTTAATAAAATCAAAGAAGTTATTTTAAGTGAAGAAGGCGACGAGGAGCAGATCATCTTATATTCATATAATAACGATAATAAATTAATTGCTGAGCAGCATCAGTTTATATTTGATGAAATTGAAGAAAAAACAAACTTTACATACCATGATGGTTTGTTGGTTGAAAAAAGAAAAGAATTTAGCTTTGGAAGTATAGAAACTACCATTTATAGCTATAACCAGGATAAACTTCCAACCTTAATTAAGGTGGTT
>CAMBZU010000107.1 GCA_945872355.1 Chitinophaga pinensis | reverse complement strand
ATTCGCTTTGCTCAGCGTGACATAGTGGGTGTGATTAATTCACTTTTGCCTTCCATGTAGGCGCTAAGCAGAAGCCAAGCCATTTGCGCTGGACATAGTGCCCCCCGTAAAAGCGATGCTTTGCTTCGTTTTCCTTTAATTTAGCAAGTTTTACTTGCGTGGATATAGTTTAGCTACTATTTTTGAAATTAAAAATTATAAATATGTCAGAAAGCCCTCATCTGGGCGTAGTTTGTAACTACGCCCTTTTTAGTAATTAAAAGGTGATTACAGGTTGATTAATTCGCTTTGGTTAAAGTGCAAAGGATTATTAATTCGCTCAGCGTGCCATTTGAATAGTAGTTATCGCTGCCAGTGAATTGTAATCTTAAGCCTTTGAATCTACTTGGGAAGATGGCGGGTCAAGCCCACCATGACGGTTACGGAGTAGTTATTGTGTGCAGCATACGCGCTAGTGAAATATGCTCGTAAGTGAAAGGTTTTAAGTGAAAACTTCAAATAAACATTCTAGCCATAGCGCTTAGGACGCATACGCTTTGCTCAGCGTGACATAGTGGGTGTGATTAATTCACTTTTGCCTTCCATGTAGGCGCTAAGCAGAAGCCAAGCCATTTGCGCTGGACATAGTGCCGGTATTAAAATTAAAATGATTCCTATTCATAGAGTACATCAAGAAAATAATATCTTTCCTACTCTCAAAGAAAAAAATTGCATGTATTTTACACTTGCAACTCCATCAAACAAAAGCTGTTTGCTTCCGATTTTCCGATGCTTCTTGACAGTATAAATTAAGTTAAAATCAAAACCCGGTTCAACTATATCCGTAAGCCCCCTTGGCAAAAATTATCAAACAGTATGTTATACCAATGTGATTTATAAATTAGGCCAATAATTTAAAATCTTACATTGGTAAATGCCGATCGGAAAAAAGTTTGGGACAAATGCCGTGAAACAAATTTGGGCCATTACTTATTTCACATCGGTATTAATACACTTTTACATGTTTATAATTCAGATAGCAATCACAAAAGGGTGTTTATTAAAAACCTAGTTTAGCAGCTTATTAGCAAAGCATTTGTTATGATAAAAATAAAACATTTCAACAAAATTTCCAAAGCAATTTTACTACTTTACGTACTATTGCCCCATAGGCCTGCGCTCGCACAAAAGCCAAAAGAAATGCCCACAGTGCGTATTTTATTTGTTTTTGATTGTTCCTTAAGTATGATTGGCAAATGGGAATCAGCCAACAAAATGGATGTAAGTAAAAGTATTTTATCACAAACTGTAGATAGTTTATCACAACTACCAAACGTTGAAATTGCTCTTCGTATGTATGGTCATCAATACTCGGTAAATCCAAAACCAAATTGCGAAGACACCAAATTAGAAGTGCCATTCGGCAAAGGAAATGCCACTGCCATCAAAAACAGAATTAAAGCAGCAGTGCCTAAAGGAACAACACCAATTGCATATACGCTTGAACAATGTGGTGCCGATTTTCCGGTTTGCGCAAATTGCAGGAACATCATTATTTTAATTACCGATGGTGTTGAAGAATGTAATGGTGACCCATGCGCTGTATCGCTGGCACTGCAATCGAGAGGAATTACTTTACGCCCATTTGTAATTGGTGTAGGCTTAGATTTAAATTTCAAAAAAACCTTTGAATGTGTAGGAAAATATTTTGATGCAGCCAACGAAAAATCGTTTAAACAAGCCATGGGCGTTATTATTTCACAAGCATTAAATTCTACAACAGTGCAAGTAAATTTATTAGATGCCAGCGCAAAACCAAGTGAATCAGATGTAAATATGACCTTTTATGATGCCGGAACTGGTGCTATTAAATACAACCTTATTCACACATTTAACAATGCAGGAAATCCAGATACCTTGCCTATTGATCCCATGCCAACCTACAATTTAACGGTGCATACTATTCCGCCCGTTGAAAAACAAAACATTGAATTAATTCCGGGAAAACATAATACGGTTGCGGTTTATTGTCCTCAGGGTTATCTTAATTTAAAAACTGGTATTAAAGAATATAAACAGTTGAATTATATTATCAGAAAAAATAAAGATATGGCCACACTGCTCATTGCACAGGCCGACAAACCTGAAAAATTAATAACTGGAAAATATGATATGGAAATTTTAACCATGCCCAGAATTTATGTCAGTGATGTTGAAATAAGCCAAAGCAATACTACTACTATTCAAGTGCCGCAGCCTGGTATAGCCAATATTCTATTTCCTGGCCCTGGTGCTGGTAGTTTATATATCGAAGAAAAAAATAAATTAAAATGGCTTTATAATTTCCCTGATAATCCATCAAGAGAAACACTTGTTTTGCAACCCGGAAAATACAAGGTGGTGTATAGACCAAAAGCAGCAAAAGAAAGTATTTATACCATCGAAAGAGAGTTTATTATTGATGCCGGAAGTTCAGCCACAGCTAAGATGTACTAATTTCAACTGTTTACAAAAGCTGCTTTTTTTAAACTGATTTGTTTTTAAATTAAAATGTCCCTCAAAGTGAAGGACATTTTAAAAATATTGCTTTTAGAATTGCTATTAATTCAGGGTATATTCAACAACAATACTGGTATTCAATAATTTTGAAACAGGGCAATTCATTTGTGCATCTTTTACTAAATCAGCAAATTGACTTGCTTCAATGCCACTTACTTTTGCAGCCAAAACTAATTTTGATTGTGTAATACTCCCATTTTCTAAAGTAATTTCACAGTTTGTAGTTAATTGCTCTGGAACAAATGATGCTGCTGATAAATTAAAACTGAGTTTCATGGTAAAACAACCTGCATGGGCTGCAGCTATTAGTTCTTCTGGATTTGTAACAACTGCCTCTTCAAATCGGCTTCCGAAAGAATATTGAGTTTGATTTAAAACTGTACTTTGTGTTGATAAATGGCCTTTGCCTTCTTTACCTGTTCCCTGCCATACGGCGGTTGCATTTCTTTTCATAAAATTAATTGTTTAAGCTTGTTGGTTAGATAAATTTATTTCCTGATATTAATTAATGACTTTCAAGTGAGTTCAAAACTGAGCACTAATATAATCATAAACTTTTTGCTTGATTACCTTTTATAACATTATCTCTTTCTGATTGTTTATGAATCCCAATTAATCGCTAATACAAATGTGATTTATAAATTATGCCAATAATTTAAAATCTTACATTGGTAAATGCCGTGAAACAACTTTGGACCATTAATTATTTCACATCGGTATTATAAAATGCAGAATTATTAAAATCAATCAATGCTTTATAAGCATTAAAAAAGGGCTACTAAATCATCAGCAGCCCTTTTCTATAAATTATTTGTTGTTTACTTTTTGATTAACACTTTTACCGCATTAATCTCATTGCCAATCACTTTAACAGTGTAAACTCCAACTGCTAAATTATCAAGGTTGATGTTTTTATTATTGCTACCAACAGTCAAATTAATTTTCTCTTCAGAAATTAACTCACCTATGTTGTTATATAATAACACAACTGCTGCTTCATTTACCTCTGCATTAATAGTTAACATAGCATTGTTAACTGCAGGATTTGGATGAATAGTTACAGTATTATCTACAGTCATTGTATTTAAACCAACTGTGGTAACATTATATACAGCACTGGTATTTGAACATCCATTTGCATTGTAAACAGTAACTGTATATTCACCCGCATTTGCAGGGAAAATATTTTGGAAGGTACCACCCAAAATTGGGAAACCGTTAAAATTCCATTGGTAAGCACTTGCTGGTGAAGATTGAATCTCGATGCCACTTGGAGAAATTGTAGGTACAATAGGATTTGCGTTTACAGTAACTAAAATTACATCACTTGTAGCGCAACCAGCTACAATACCTGTAACGGTATAGCTTGTTGTATTTGTTGGAGAGGCAGTTGGATTAGAAATGTTAGCACTGTTTAATCCTGTTGCGGGGCTCCAAGTATAACTACCACCACCATTTACATTTAATTGAATGCTTTGACCATCACAAATTGCCACATCTGCTCCTGCTGAAATAGTTGGAGTAGCTACAGTTACGGTTAATTGATCTGTTGCTGAACAACCATTAGTAGTTGCTGTAACAGTGTAAGTAGTTGTAGATGTTGGGAAGGCAATTGGGTTTGAAGCATTTGGATTTGTTAAACCAATTGTTGGACTCCAAGAATATGTTGTGCCTCCAGAAGCATTTAAAGATGCAGTTTCACCAGCGCAAATTGTTTGGTCATTGCCAGCATTTACACTTAAGTTGGTAACCGTAACCACTACTGAAGCTATTGAAGAACAAGTACCATTTGTAACTTGAACTGTATAAGTTGTGGTGGCCGATGGTGTAGCAATTGGATTGGCAACATTAGCATTACTTAAACTTGTAGCTGGTGTCCATACATAATTTTGACCTCCTGAAGCATTTAATTGTGTTGAAGACCCAGAGCATACTGTTTGATTTGTTCCTGCATTTGCCACTGGCACTGCATACACTGTGATAAATCCATTCAAGGTTAAGGTGTTATTTCCACTTCCATTAATGGCTGTTAAGCTTACATTATATGTTCCAGCTGTATTATAACAAATGTTACTTGGATTTTGCTGTGTGCTTGAAGGTGTTGTTGAACCTGGGAAAGACCAATTCCATGCTGTTGGATTATTCGTGCTTGCATCGGTAAAACTAATACAAGAACCTACACATATTGATGTGTTAGAAGTTGAGAAGTTGGCCAATGGACCAGCACTTGGATTTGATACATTGATATAACAAGTTTGAGTCTGAGGGTCACTGCCTGCAGCATTTGAAGCTGTAAGTGTAACTTGGAAACAACCTGGAGTATTGTAAGTGATGTTGCTTGGGTTTTGCAAAGTACTTGTTGCTGGTGTTGCACCCGTAAATTGCCAACTCCAACTTGTAGGATTATTTGTTGATAAATCTGTAAAGTTTACGCTTTGACCTGTTGTAATATTAAATGTATTAGCAGTAAACGCTGCAACAGGAGCAATTGCTGATGAAGTAACGTTGATGTAGCATGTAATTGTTTCTGAATCGTTACCAAAAGCATTAGAAACTGTTAATGAAACTTGGTAGCATCCTGGAAAATTATACATCACATTAGATGGGTTTTGTTGAGTTGAAGTATTTGGCAAACCACCTGTGAATGACCAATTCCAAGAAGTTGGATTGTTAATCGACAAATCGGTAAAATTAACCATTTGACCAACAGTAATATTTAGCGGGTTTCCAACAAAAGCAGCAATTGGCGCAGCTCCAACACCACATATACTATTGTGCGAACCTAAGTAAGTTGTTGTGTTTTGTGCATAAACATCCCATTCATTAACGCCATCAGCCCAAAAAGTATTTGGACGATCTATAGTATTTTTTCTCACTAAAGTATATTCTCCAGTTGAACCTGAACCAACTATCCAATTCACACTTGGATTTTGACCAATATCACCAATTTTATCAATGATAACACCATTTTTCTTTAAGATAATGGCTTCGTTTCCATCAAAGAAAGTAACATTTGATGTAATATCTGTGTTACTAATGATACCTTGTAAAGAGGCATTTGCATCGCCAATTACATAAACATCATGAGAAGCTAATATACCGCTTAAATTTAAAGTGTAACTTGCAGTTGTGCTGCCATTTGAATAAGTTTCAACAGTGTAGCCACTTAAAGTTAAAGCAGTTGAACCAGCATTATAAAGTTCTAAAGCTTTATTTGATACAGAACCTTCAATGTACTCACTAAACATCAATTTATCGCAAGCTGTAGGCTGCGTAATATTGATATAACAAGGACGAGTGTATGTGTTTGAACCACAAGCATTACTTACAGTTAAAGCAACTGTATAGCATCCACCTGCAGCGCTGAAAGCAATTCCTGTTGGGTCTTGCAAAGTACTTGTTGCTGGCACACCGCCTTGGAAACTCCAGTTCCATGAAGTTGGGAAGTTTGCAGAAAAATCAAAGAAATCGAATGATGTTCCAGCGGTATATTGTGCACCAAAAATAGCTGTTGGCGCCAAACAGGTTGAATTACTAACGGTAATTGTATAATCTTCTGTTTCACCACTACCAAATAGCGTACATGGGTCAATTGAACCGTTTGCATTATTTATTGCTCTGCTTCTAACACGCATTCTAATTTGCCCTAGCACTGCATTATTGGGTACCTGCACGTTAATAACGCTTGCAGTATTTGGTGTTGAACTGGTGGTTACTTGATACCATTCAGTGGTTGCAAAAACACCATTATCATCCCAGTCGAACCAAACTGAAATTATACTTGTTGATGTTGAAGTAACACCTAAAGAGTATATTTGATTTCTTAATACAGTGGTGGTAGTAGCTCCAGAAGCTGGCCAATTGGTGTAACCAGTTCCGTTTAAACTATTACAACCAGTACCAAAATTTAATAAGGTTGAATTTAATAAATATACATCATCAATTGCATCAATAATATCGCAATTAACTTGATGTAAATTAGTTTCACAATATGGAGCAGGTCCACTACCACTGGTAATATTCACAGTATAATCTTCTGTTTCGCCATAGGTATAATCTGTACATGGATCCATGTTCGGAGAATTGAAAACACATCTAACACGCATGGTGGTTAAACCTAATGTTGCAGTTGGTGGCACTGAGAAATTAAAATTTAAATTGGTAAACGCTGTTGATGTTTGAAATTCACCTAACTTTTCGCCTGCATCAATAAAATCATTATCTTGGTTATAATCAATCCAAACGGCATAATAATCTGTTGCATAAGCACCACTTTGTACAGTCAAATTATAATTAGTGCTTTGTGTAAGATTGGTTGATAAAAAGGTATAATCATTATAATTAGGACCTGTATTTGAACCTGTATTTGAATTATTAATACTTCCGATAATTACTCCATTAATATAATCATCACCAGCTGTGCCTGTAATTGGATTTGGAATACAATAACCAGCAGTAACAGGATTTTGCAATGTTACAGTGTAATCTTCAGTCTCACCATAGGCATAAGTACTTGCACAAGGGTCCATATTTGCATTTCCGTAATTGCCTCTAACACGCATTCTTTTGTTACCTATAAGTGTACCAAAGGGTACAGTAAAATTAATACTCAAAGTTTGACTAGCAAGCGTAGTTACAAATTCGCCCAACTTTTCATTCAAATCATAAAAATCACCATCATTATTGTAATCAATCCAGGCAGCAAAATAGTTAGGCGTATAAGTTCCGCTTGTAATATTTAGGTTGTAATTGTTACCTATGGTTAAACTTGTTTGAAAAGACCCACCAAAACTGCTGTAATCAGCATAGTAAGGATAAACCCCATTGGGTCCTGTTAATGCATTCAAATTTGCTAAAACAACTTGATTGATATAATCACCACCAGAAGTTCCTCCTGTAG
>CAMBZU010000106.1 GCA_945872355.1 Chitinophaga pinensis | reverse complement strand
ATCCAATGCATAGCGCTTAGGACTCTTCCACTTCGTTTTACTCAGTGTGACAAAATGAAAAAAATGTTCTTTCGCTCAGAGTGACATAAAGGAATGTAATGTGTTTTCGTTTTACTCAGTGTGACAAAATGAAAAAAATGTTCTTTCGCTCAGAGTGACATAATAGTGAGTAAAGTGCTCTCGCTAAGTTCAACGAGACAGTTTTAATTTAATCTTACAAAAGCCATAGCTTTTGTCTTGCTGAGCAGAGCGAAGCAACTTTGCGTGCTTCATAGAAGTACCGACCTTAAAATTAAAAATAAAGCTCCGTTAAAACATCCAATGCATAGCGCTTAGGACTCTTCCACTTCGTTTTACTCAGTGTGACAAAATGAAAAAAATGTTTTTTTGCTCAGCGTGACATAAAAGGATGCACAGTGTTTTCTCTTTGCTCAGTGTGGCCTAAAAGGGTGTACTGGGCTTTCAACAGCCTTAAAAAAAACGCAATTCGCAAAAGCGATTGAAACAAGGTGCCGTGCACCGTGGAAAGCGCGACCGGTCTCCCTTTTCGGGAGGCAGGATTTGCCCAAAAACATATCTCATTTTTAAACATTTATGACGTGTTATGGCACTCGGCTATGATTTAAATTAATAACTTCGCACGACTTAAATTTTGAGATGGTTTTAATTGAAGCAAAAAATATTAGTAAGCACTACGATGCTGCAAGCAGGTTGACCGTGCTGAATCATGTTGACATTAGTGTTGAAAAAGGTGAAATGATTAGCATTACTGGAGCTTCAGGCGCAGGTAAATCTACTTTATTACATATTTTAGGGACCCTAGAAAAAGCTGATTCTGGCACTTTGCATATTGATGGCGAAGATGTGTTTAAATTAAAGGATAATAAGCTGGCCCAATTTCGTAATTTAAAGATAGGTTTTGTGTTTCAGTTTCATCATTTATTGCCTGAATTTACTGCATTAGAGAACATTTGCATTCCTGCCTACATTGCAAAAAAATCGGAAAAAGAAGCTGAGAAAAGAGCGATGGAGCTTTTGGGTTTATTGGGTATGCAGCATAGGGCAAATCATAAACCAGCTGAGTTATCGGGCGGGGAACAACAAAGAGTAGCTGTAGCGCGTGCATTAATAAATAATCCTTTGGTGGTGATGGCTGATGAGCCTTCGGGCAATTTAGATGCAAAAAATTCGGCCGAATTGCATGCTTTGTTTGTTCATTTGAAAAAGGAATTAGGTCAAACATTTATTATTGTTACCCACAATAATGATTTGGCAGAAATGGCTGATAGAAAGCTTATAATGAAAGATGGCAATTTCATTCAAAACTCTTAATATTATTAAAACAAGTTAGCAATTACTATATGAAAAAAGTACTTTTAATTGGTGCAGGAAAATCATCTGGATATTTAATAGATTACTTATTAGGTTGCGCTGTTGCAGAAAACTTTGAATTAACTGTGGCTGATTTAAGTGTTGAAGCAGCCTTACTGAAAACCAAAGAAATGCCTAATAGTAGGGCTATTGCGCTCGATATTAATAATGCTGAAGACAGATTATTGCAAATAAACAATGCCAATATTGTTATTTCGATGCTGCCCGCATTTATGCATTTTCCGGTGGCAAAAGATTGCGTTGCCTTAAAAAAACATTTGCTTACTGCCTCTTATGTTTCGCCCGAAATAATGAGTTTACATGAAAGTGCTTTGCAAAATGATGTTTTATTGTTGAATGAAATTGGCTTAGATCCTGGCATTGACCATATGTCGGCGATGAAGATTATTCATGAAATACAAAATAATGGTGGGGAATTAACTTCATTTAAGTCATTTTGTGGTGGCTTAGTTGCACCTGATAGTAATAATAATCCTTGGGGCTATAAATTTTCATGGAATCCAAGAAATGTAATACTTGCAGGCCAGAGCACTGCTCAATTTTTAATTGATGGTTGTTATAAATACTTACCATATCATAGGTTATTTGAATCATCAGAAATTATTGAAGTTGCAGGTTATGGTAGGTTTGATGCATACGCCAATCGAGATAGTTTAAGTTATAGAAAAAACTATGGTATTGAAAACATTTCAACCATGGTGAGAGGAACACTCAGACAGCATTTATATTGCGAAGCATGGCATGTTTTTGTTTCTTTAGGGTTAACCGATGATAGTATTCAAATTGAATTGCCAGAACATTACACTTATGCTGATTTTATTTCCTCTTTTTTACCCGGAATAGGGAAAGATTTGATTTTAAGACTTTGTGAATTCACTGGTAAAAGTAAGAGTAATGAAATTATAAAGATGATACAATGGACGGGCATTTTAGCGCCTGTTGCTGTTGGTTTAAAAAAAGCAAGTCCGGCAGTGATTCTTCAACAACTATTAGAAAAAAAGTGGGTGCTAGAGCCAAAAGATAAAGACATGATTGTGATGCAGCATTTGTTTGAGTATTTGAACAATAAAAAAGAAATTAAAAAGATTACAAGTACTTTGGTTGTAGTTGGGGAGCACAGTGAAAAAACAGCTATGGCAAAAACCGTTGGCTTGCCTATGGCAATGGCTGTAAGAAAACTAATTAAAGGGGAAATAAAATTAAGAGGTGTACGAATTCCGGTGATGCCTGAAATTTATGAACCGATTCTAAAAGAGTTAAAGGACTATGGAATCACCTTTCAGGAGCAGGAAGTAGTTTAAATTTAGATGGTTTCTATCTCCTTAGTTGGTTTTTGTTTGTAGAATCTTGGAATAAAAGATGTGATAGAATTAAAACTCCAATTTACTTTATTACTCAATATAATTATAGAGCTATGATCTTTAGGGTTGCGCATGAAATAGGTATTGTAACCTTTCCACCAGCCTCCATGATAATAAAGAGGGGTGTTATCAGCTAAAAACTTAATTCTCCAGCCGTATCCATAATTTCTAGACCCAATCATATCTTGATTGGCTGGTTTCATGGCTTCAGCTAAAGTTGTCTCTTTGATTAATTTGCCTGAATACAAAGCCATATCCCATTTATTTAAATCATTTACACAGCTAAACACGCCTTTATCGCCTAAAATACCATCCATATAATCCCATGCAATAGGTTTGTTACTTTCATCATGGCCATTTGCAACATATTGTGCAAATTTGGTACTGTCTTCATTACCTATGTATGAATAATTCATCCCTAAAGGTTTAAAAATTCTTTCTGAAACAAAGTGCGCGAATGATACATTGCTTACTTTTTCGACAATAGCAGCTAAAATACAATAATTGGTATTGCAATAATTGAATTTTTTATCAGGTAAAAAATACGCTTGTGGTTTATATTTTATCATCAAATCCATCATACCAGCATTGGTAATTGCAATTTGTTTATTTTTATAAAACTCCTCGCAAAAATACATGTAGTTTGGCAGCCCTGACCTGTGTGATAAAAGCAATTTGATGGTGATTCCTTTGTAAGGAAATTCAGGAAAGAATTGAGTTACATCATCTTGGTAATTTATCAATCCCTGTTCGTGCAACATCATAATAGAAACCGCTGTAAATTGCTTTGAAACAGATGCTAATTGAAATATTGAGTTTTCTGTGAGTGCTTCTTTGGTTTTAAAATTGGCATAACCGAAAGCTTTTTTGTAAATGATTTTATCTTTATCAGTTACTAATACTGTTCCATTAAAATCATTGTTATCACTAATTGCTGTAAAAAAAGAATCTACTAAACTTGTTTTTTCGGAAGGTACAATGTTTGAAACATTCACAAACTCGTCTTCCTTAATAACTGCTTGGGGTTTAATTACGATGCGCCTTCCTTTTTTTTCATTACAAGAAAGCAGCATCAAAACAAACACAGGTAATAGTGCTTGTAAGAAAATGGCTGAATTATATTTCTTGTAAAATTTGGTCATAAAAATTTTTTCATTTTTTTTTCGCACTTAATGAGTTGCTCCTTTAAATTATCTACCTCTTTTTTGAGTAAGCTATTTTCAATTTGCAATTGATTTAATGCATCTGTATTTATACTATTAATGTAAAAAGGCTCTTCGGGCATATTATTCAAAGGCACAAAATCTTCTTTTCTAAAAAAACTATATAAAGGAATTCTTAATTCTTTAGAGATGAATTCTAAAGTTCTTAATTCAAGTTTTTTATTGTCTATTGCTTGATTTAATTGCTCTGAGTTCATCCCTAAATGTCCTGCCAAATCATCAAAAGAATAATTCATGCTCTTTAGCACTTCATTAATTTTCTCTTTGAATTCGGACATAAACAAACACAATTAATAAACCAATTAACAATTTTAAATTTTGAACAAGGTATAAATTTTTCGATGTAAAAAAAAATTCTAAAGTATTTTAACTAAAAAATAATTAATACCGATATGCAATAAGTAATGGCCCAAATTTGTTTCACGGCATTTGACACAAACTTTTTTTCGATCGGTATTTAGCAATGTAAGATTTTAAATTATTGGCACAATTTATAAATCACATTGGCATAATGAGTGCTTTTGCAAATCCACTTTAGAAATATGACATTGGCGTAGCTGCTGTATTTTAAATCAATTAGAAAATGAATTGCTATAATGCTTTGGAGGTAAATGAAAAAAAAAAATCATTTTGATAGGTTTAACACCTGTAAAATAATATCTTGAAATGTTATTTATGCTTATCCGTTTTTGAAACAATAAAATAAAATTTAAAGCTGTACTAAGTATAAAATATTTATTTATTTATTTTTAAAAGAATACAAAAATTTATCTCCCAATTGATAACCTATTAGCAAAATATCTGCAAAAACTAAAAAGTAATTCGTTCGCTATTTGAGGATTATTCTTTCTTAAGTCATCAAGAAATTTCCTACGTATAATAAGCACTTTTCCTCGAGTAATAGAAAAGACATCGGAAGTTCTTTTTTGAGAATCTAAAAAAATGGAAAGCTCACCAAACATATCTCCTTTTTCTAAAAGCGCAACTTGAAAATCATTTTTTACTTCTTCGAAAATCCCTTCCAGTATAACTGCTATTTCCTCCTCTACTAAATCATCCCGAAATATTTTTTTACGCGGTGGCACCTGAATAATTAAACCATAATTTGTAATCACATCCATTGCCTCCTTAGATAAATTATTAAAAAAGGAGTACTTTATTGACTGTTCTGATATTTTTTCCTGAAGCTGTTGCCAAATAATATCTTTATTAATTACAAATTTATTATCTTTTTTAATAATACTTCGCACCAGTGAAATATCATCTATTCCCGTATTTTTATAATAGGTTTTGGCCTGGCTCACTAATGGAGAATTTTCTTTGATTAGGTATTCGTAGTCGGAACAGATGAACATCATTGGAATTCTTACACCATCAGCAGTGAAAATTAAATTACCTGCATAAGGTCTGAATCCCAATTTGCGATAGTGATTCACAAGCCCTGGTGAACAATATTGAAAGCTATACTTAACTTTTGACTGATAGCCATAATCATAGCTTGTTTTTACTAAAGCAGGTAGAATAAGCAAACCGCGGTATTTCCTGGAAATAATTAATCGTCCTACTTCGCAAAGCAATACATCGGGAGCAAAAGGAAATAATTTAAGAGAGAAACGCTCTTTTAGCTGTGCTGATGCCTCTCCAAAACGAAAAGTATCAACACGCAAACTGCCTGAAATTTCTTCGCCCGACTTTGTGTATAGTATTGCAGAATCGGGTGAATCATCTTCGGGATCTTTAATCCATTTTTTTGTATGGTCAACATTAGTTGGATTGGCTTTATTAAGCTCTGTAACATACACCTGGTAACGTAAGCGATATATTTGTTCTTTTTCCTCAGCTGTGCGCGCAAAATATACTTTTTCGAAACGGGTAAGTAAATTTAGTAGCATTATTGTTATTTAAATAATACCAGTTACGGCAAAAACACTTACGAAAACAAATGGTTCAGCTTTTTGAGCGTTACAAAAATTATCAATTTCATTAATAAGCTCATTTGCTTCTGATGTGCCAACGATCATGGCTTTGAAGCGGGTTGTAATGTTTATGTAATCTGCTAGTTTAAAATCAAGAGAAGAAAGGGGAAGTATTTTAAAATCAACTTTACTGAATCCTGCCTGTTGCATTAATGATGGAAGTTTTCTTCCGATATAACGATCGCCGCCATATTTCATTTGTGCCTCGCAAGCCAATTGATTTAATTTGTCGAATGCAGGGCAAGCTGGCTCTATCAATTGCATGCCAGCATCAACATCAAGCACCGTTACCATTCCTCCTTTTTTACAAACTCGCTTAGCTTCTTGTAATGCTTTAAACGGATTATTGAGATGCTGATAAATCAATCTGTTATAAATAAAATCATATGTATTATCCTGAAAAGGTAACTCATAAGCACTTCCTTCAAAAAAAGAAAGATTAGCATGATGAGGTTTTACAAGCTTATCAGCAGCTTCAAGTAATTCTTTACTTGCATCTAAACCGTGCGCAGTGCCATTAGGGACCAAATCTCCAAGAATACCAGTAACAAATCCCGGCCCGCATCCAATCTCAAGTACTGACGCATGCTCGGGTAAATGCAAGGAGTTAATGAAATTTATTTCCTGAGCTTTTGCAATTGTGGCCTGAGTGTAAAGTCTTTTTAATTCTATTTCACGGCCCTGTTCACTAAACATATCAAAATCGTATGAATAGCCTTGTTTAGTCATTTCACTCATAGCTCTATCTTTTAATAAATTAATTTCCTCGGATATAATTATTTAAACTATTGTTATATTATTTGTCAATAATAACAATATTTTTCAAATAAAGCGCTTGTTTATATTTCAGGGAATAATTACGCTATGATTCATTTAATGGATAAATGACAAAAAATATGATGAAAACTGCATTTATATTTAACCCACATTCAGCAGTAGAAATCTACTCAAATCATTTTCACTCAATCTCAAGCACTTACTTCATTTTGAATTTCAAAACAGCTCGCTATTCTTTCAATCCAAAACAATCCGTGAGCACTTGACATTTTTTTTAAACCAACGATTACTACTGAATTAACAAGTGTTGAGCAGTATTATTTACAAATAAAATTCATTAAAAAGTTCGTGATGGCAAGGTATTTTAGGGTTATTATAAAAACAAGCAACACAAAATGAAACAACAATAAAATATATGTGCTTATCCGTTTTTGTACCCGTAAAATCAAATTTAAATTATTTCTTAAACATCGAATACATACTAATTGATATTCGGTTCCAGCTCATTTTGCTATTAAATTAGGAAGTTCTAATTAGCTTTAGTACTGGCAAAACTTACTTTTTTACGAAAAAAAGTAAGCAGCCGAGCAAAGCGAGCCCATGAACTCCATAAAAAAGCAAACACTTGTGAGTAAAAATTCGTGGAATCGATAAAACAAGGCAATTGGCATCAAAGCACTAGTGCGCTAAGATGCCATCGCAGCTCATTGTTCGCATTTGATAAACATGCTGCTACATGTATTAGTTTTA
>CAMBZU010000105.1 GCA_945872355.1 Chitinophaga pinensis | reverse complement strand
ACACAACCAGAAGCATTGACAATGGTTTGTGCGCAAGTAATGGGAAATGATGTGGCAGTGGGTATTGGAGGTGCAACTGGTCATTTTGAATTGAATGTATTTAAACCATTAATTGCAGCCAATGTGTTACAAAGTGGAAGATTAATAGGCGATGCTTGTGTTTCATTTAATGATAATTGTGCTATTGGTATTGAACCTAATATAGAAAGTATTAAAAAACATTTAGAAAATTCACTGATGCTGGTAACAGCGCTTAATACGCACATTGGATACGAAAACGCAGCAAAAATTGCAAAGAAAGCACATAAAGAAAATAAGACCTTAAGGCAGGCTGCTATTGAGTTAAACTTGCTTACAGATGAGCAATTTACGCTATGGGTGAAGCCTGAGGATATGGTTTAATCAAATTAATGAATCAATAGGTATAATCAACATAATTTGATTAATTATAATTTTTTAAATAAGTTATCTAAAGGGGCAAAGGTCTTTTTTCTATTGCTATTACTATGTGCTTCAGCCAAAGTTAGTGCCCAAGAAAAACAACGACAGGATGAACTAAAAAAGGAGAGAACCATCAGAGGAAATAGATTTAAAGTATTTAATAATTATGTGAATTTTGGAAGTGGTTTAGGCAGGTCGATTGAAAGTAATAAAGGATGGAATCCCACTGCCATTGAATATAATTTTCATATTAAACGTTCTTATTTCATGTTCGGTTATCAGCGTACTGATGCCAGCGGCTTTTTAAATAAGCCAAAGCAAAATAGAATGAATGATATACATTTGTGTTATGGCTTGAGAAGAGAAACCAAAGTACTAAATATTGCCTATTATGGAGGAGTTTCCCGACCATGGGGGGTAATGAATGATACTTTGTCTTTTAGAACAGTTGGTATTTATGCTGAAGCACAATTGGTGCGTAAACTTTTTTATGATGTTGGTGCAGGCATATCAATTTTTGGCCATTACAACAAATATTTTCCGCTTTTTGGAGTTAGAATAGATATCTTTTTAAGCGGCGCTTATCAAGGAAAAATGAATGCTGATTCAGAATAATTAATTTAAATATTTATGCAAAATTACGCCTCATTTATTGAGCAAGCTTGGCAGAATAGAGAACTTCTTAAAGAGCAACAGATTCAAGATATTATTAGAGAAATAATAGCCTTGTTAGATACAGGTAAACTAAGAGTGGCCGAGCCGCTTGAAGATGGCACTTGGCGAGTAAACGAATGGGTAAAGAAGGCAGTAATCATGTATTTTCCCATTCAACAAATGGAGGTGCATGAGGTAGGTATTTTTGAATATTATGATAAGATGTTGTTGAAGCGAAATTACAAAGAACTTGGTGTGCGTGTAGTGCCAAATGCTGTGGCTCGTTACGGCGCTTACCTGGCTGCTGGTGTAATTATGATGCCTAGCTATGTTAACATAGGTGCTTATGTAGATACAGGTACCATGGTTGATACATGGGCAACAGTAGGTTCTTGTGCGCAAATTGGAAAGAATGTGCATTTAAGTGGTGGCGTTGGTATTGGCGGGGTATTGGAACCTGTGCAAGCTTCGCCAGTAATTATTGAAGATGGCGCTTTTATTGGTTCACGCAGTATTGTGGTAGAAGGCGTTAGAGTTGGGAAGGAGGCTGTACTTGGTGCTAATGTAGTGTTAACTATGAGTACTAAAATTATTGATGTAACGGGAACTGAGCCTGTTGAAACAAAAGGTTATGTGCCAGAGCGATCTGTAGTGATACCGGGTTCATATAGCAAACAATTTAATGCTGGTACATACCAAGTGCCATGTGCTTTAATTATTGGAAAAAGGAAGGCAAGTACCGATTTAAAAACCTCGCTCAACAGTGCTTTGCGCGAATTTGATGTAGCTGTTTAAATAAAATAGAAAATTTGAAAAACTGTATTTATGTCATCCCCTGCACACTCAGCAGCAACGAAAATATGAGTGTTATTCCACCTGAAGTTGCGCCCGCTGCTATGGCTTGCGATGCCTTTGTTGTAGAAGATTTAAGAAGCGCCAGAAGGTATTTAAGAAAAATAGGTTTCACTAAGAACTTTGATGAATTGCCTTTTTTTGAAATGACAAAAGGTGCAGATCAAACCAATTTAATGGTCTTCATCAAAAAAAATATTGAAAAAGTAAATATTGGAATTTTATCAGAAGCGGGCTGCCCTGGTGTGGCTGATCCTGGTGCTGATGCAGTAAAAATAGCGCACAATAATATTATTGAAGTGCGTCCTTTAGTTGGCCCATCATCTATCATTTTAACATTAATGGCTTCTGGATTTAACGGCCAAAACTTTGCTTTTAATGGTTACATGCCTATCGAAAAATCGGAAAGAGGGAAGCGCATTGCGACATTAGAAAATGCAATGTATCAAAATAACCAGACGCAATTATTTATTGAAACGCCTTTCAGAAATAATCATTTGTTTGCGCATATTTTAGAAGTATGCAAGCCAACCACAAAGTTGTGTGTGGCCTCAGAATTAACACTTCCCGAACAATTTATTGCAACCAAAACAATTGCACAATGGAAAACAATTCCTATAGATTTGCATAAGAAGATGGTGGTGTTTGCTTTGTATAAGTAGTAGAAAAATACATTTGGGATTTATCAATAAAAAAGGCCAACTGAAAAGTTGGCCTTTTGCTTTTTATTAAAGTGTTCCTCTTTTTGCTTGTTCTCTTTCTATTGATTCAAACAAAGCTTTAAAGTTGCCTGCACCAAAGCCTTTGGCGCCCATGCGTTGTATAATTTCGTAAAATAAGGTTGGCCTGTCTTCTACTGGTTTGGTAAATATTTGTAGGAGGTATCCTTCTTCATCTGCATCTACTAAAATAGAAAGTTTTTGAAGTTCCTTAATGTCTTCTTTCATCATTTTCATGTGAACACCCAATCGGTTTGGAATATCATCATAATAGGCTTGTGGTGGCGGTGGTAAAAAATCGATACCGCGAGCTTTTAACTCAGAGACAGTTGCAATAATATCATCGGTAGCTAATGCTAAATGTTGCACACCCGCTCCTTCATAAAAATCAATATATTCTTCAATTTGCGATTTCTTTTTTCCTTCGGCCGGTTCATTGATTGGGAATTTAATTCTACCATTTCCATTACTCATTACCTTACTCATTAAGGCAGAGTACTCGGTAGTAATTTGTTTGTCATCGAAAGATAAAAAGTTTACAAAACCCATCACATCTTCATACCACTTAACGGTTTCATTCATTTGGTTCCAACCTACATTACCCACCATGTGGTCAATAAATTTTAATCCCACAGGACTTGGATTGTAATCGCTTTTCCACTCCACAAAACCGGGAAGGAAAGCACCTTTGTAATTTTTACGTTCTACAAACATGTGCACTGTTTCGCCATAAGTATAAATACCTGCACGCACAGTTTCGCCATGCTCATCTTTTTCTACCATTGGTTCCATAAATGATTTAGCACCTCTTTTAGTTGTTTCTTCCCAAGATTTACCGGCATCTTCCACCCAAAGTGCAATTACTTTTACACCATCGCCATGTTTTTTTACATGCTCGCCAATGGGAGAATCACTAACCAAAGCAGTAGTTAAAACAAGACGAATTTTATCTTGCTTCAACACATAACTCACACGATCTTTAAGACCTGTTTCTAAACCGGCATAGGCATATGATTGGAAGCCAAAAGCTGTTTTGTAATAGTGGGCCGATTGTTTGGCATTACCCACATAAAATTCTACATAATCGGTACCAAGCAATGGTAAAAAATCTTGCGCTCCTTCAAAGATTTTCTCTAAACCGTATTCTACATTTTTTATTTCTTTCATTTTGATTAGCTGATTAGCTAATTAGCTGATTAGCTAATTGAGCTGATGGTTAATTAATTATTTTTTTTACTGGTGGCTACTATTTTGGTCAAAACTTTTGAAATGGATATTAGTTGTTCTAATAATTTGTCTGTATTTGGATAATCTTTAGCGTGTTTACACAAAAGTAACCAATATTCAGTTTCATCAACTTCTTTTAATGCAATTTTTAATTTGTGAATAAAATCATTTTTACTCTCCGCATTCTGCGCTTCTTTGATGTTAGCACCTATACTAGTTCCACTTTTAAGTAGCTGATTACTTAAAACGTATTTTTTATTTTTCTCTAAAACTTCAGTATAAGCAATAATCTCTAATGCAAAATCAAATGACAACTTCACAATTAAATTATCTTTATACTTAGGATTTTCAGACATATTTTTTGAAATTTTTAATCATATATTCTTCATCAGCTAATCCTTTTTTCATCAGCTAATCAGCTAATTCGCTCATCAGCTAATCTTTTTTTTATCAGCGAATCCTTTTTTCATCAGCTAATCAGCTAATTCGCTCATCAGCTAATTCGCTCATCAGCTAATCCTTTTTTTATCAGCGAATCCTTTTTTCATCAGCTAATCAGCTAATCAGCTAATCATTCAATCAGCTAATCATTTTTTTCATCAGCTAATCAGCTAATCATTCAATCAGCTAATCATTTTTTTTCATCAGCTAATCAGCTAATCAATCAATCAGCTAATTATTCTACCCAACTCTTATAATACTTTCCATCATCAATTTGCACGGCTTGTTTGGTAACTTGTAATGGTCTAAAAGTGTCAATCATTACGGCTAGTTCTTGCGTTTCTTTATGGCCAATGCTTCTTTCCATAGCGCCAGGTGCAGGGCCGTGCGGAATTCCTTTTGGATGCAAAGTGATGTGTCCTTGTTCAATATTGTTTCTACTCATAAAATCACCATCTACATAATACAATACTTCATCACTATCAATATTGCTATGGTTGTAGGGTGCAGGAATAGATTGTGGGTGATAATCATATAATCTTGGACAGAATGAACATACTACAAATGCAGGAGTTTCAAATGTTTGATGCACTGGTGGTGGTTGATGTACACGTCCTGTGATTGGTTCAAAATTATGAATGCTAAAACCCCATGGAAAGTTATAACCATCCCAACCTACCACATCAAATGGGTGCGAGGCATATACCATTTCATGTATCATGCCTTCTTTTTTTATTTTGATAATAAAATCACCTTTTTGATCGTATGTTTCAAGTTCAGTTGGTAATTTAAAATCGCGCTCACAAAATGGAGAATGTTCTAACAATTGACCAGATGAACTTTTATATCTTTTAGGTGTGTAAAGCGCATGAATAGTTTCTAAATACAATAAACGATTGTCGCTGCTTTCAAATTCTATTTGATAAATCATCCCTCTTGGAATGATGAGGTAATCGCCATATTCAAAATTGATGTTGCCCATAAAGGTGCGCAATTTTCCTTTTCCTTTGTGCACAAAAAGCATTTCATCGGCATCTGCATTTTTGTAAAAGTAATTGGTTAAACTCTCTTGTGGAGCGGCTAAACCAATAATACAATCATTGTTTACTAATAAAGCTTTTCGGCTATCTAAAAAATCTTTTTCTGGTTTTAGTTGAAAGCCTTTTAGCAATAACGATTTGATGTTTTTATCAACTGCAATTTCGGGTCTAACATCATATGATTTTAAAATTTCTTTCACTTGAGTTGGGCGATGCACATGATAAAGTAGTGATGAATGATTGTTGAATCCTTCTGTGCCAAACAATTGTTCATACTGATGATTACCTTTTTCATTTTTGAAAATGGTATGTCTTTTTTGAGGAATATTTCCTAAACGATGATAGATGGGCATAGTTTGCTAATTTGTTTCAAAATTAATAATTATTGCGAAATGAAATTTTCAAAGTTTCATTCATACCTAATTGTGGTATTGAACAACGCCATTTTCATGAACCATGTTTTGTATTGAATGCACCCAACGCTTGTAAAATTGCGTGTGCTTATTTTTTAAAAATGGGTTTGTTTTAAAATAACTTTCATACAAAGCTTTTACTAAAAATAAATTTGCATTTGGTTTATACATTTCTCTCACCCATAATGGCAGTTCACTATCGTTGCTATTTGCATAATTACTCTCGCGATTGATTGTTTTTTGAGCTTGAATTGAATTGTGAAAAAAGAATAGCAATGTTAAAATAAAAAAGTGCTTTTTTGTTAGCATGTTGATATGTGTTTTGTAAGAGGCTACAAATATAATATATCTAAGTTGTCCAATTTTTGTGCACGTTTAATGCTCATTAAGATTTAAGCTAAGGAGGTATTTATTTAGTATTTACAAAAAACATCAAACTATTTTCTTCAAATTGTAATATGTTTTAATCATTAAATACCATTGCTCAGACTGTTTTGTGCAATTTTTAAATTAAAAATTTATGGTTAACAATTTAAATTACATTTGCATCACATATATACGCTAAAAAGCTATGAAGTATTATACAAAAGTATTTTGGGGTATTGTAATTACAATTTTCTTTGGTATGGGGCAATCAATTGCTCAGGTAAGTAACACCCAAATTAAAGGTTTTGTTGATGTAATTACGAGCTACCAGAAAAATAAAAGTGCGTTTACGCTTGGTGAACAAGATTTATTTATTACCTCTGATTTGAGTGATAGATTGTCATTTTTAGGCGAAAGTGTTTTTAAATATTCGGCAAGCTCGCCAACTTTATTTGATGTTAGCATTGAAAGAATTGTTTTGAAATATAATTATGCTGGGAATCACAACATTTTATTTGGTAAACATCATACGCCAATTAATTATTGGAATGATACTTACCATCACGGAAGGGTTTTTTTTCCTACAATTTACAGACCTTTGATGTTTTCTACAGGTATTATACCATTGCATTCAACTGGACTTAGTATGCAAGGTTTAAATTTGGGCAAGTATAGATTTGGCTATGATATTATGGTTGGAAACGGTTTAGGTTCTACTGATGTTTCGGATAATAATATCTTTAAGTCTCTTACTGCCGCATTTCATTTTAAACCAATTGATGGATTAAGAATTGGCGCCTCCTATTACAGAGATATCATTTCGTCAAATGCACTATCTACGCACCAAAATCATGGAGGTCCAGTAAATAGTCTTTCTAGAACATTAAGACAAGAGTTGCTCTCAGGTTCAATTTCTTACTTTAAAAATAAATGGGAGTTTTTAACTGAAGCTTCAATGGCTTTCAATCGCACAGATAGTACAGGCACTGCACAAACATCTGTAGCATACGCCTATGCTGGTTATAGAATTAAAGATAAATTTATACCTTATGTTCGATGCGATTGGTCAGAATATGGCAAAAATGAAATCTATTTTAAGAAAGATAATACCAAATCATATTTGGTTGGCTTAAGATATCAAATCAATTATTTAGCAGTAATCAAGTTTGAATATGAACATGTAAGTTCTAAATTCGCTGGAATTGTTGATAATTACACTGCTCAATTTGCAATCGGATTTTAACTATGAAAATATTTAGAAATATAAACAATAAGGCATGCCTTAATAAAATAGTTTTGATAGTTGTTTTATTATTATGCATCAATTCATTTGATGCTGTAGCGCAAGACGTATTAGGTGTGATTGGAAATCCTAAAGGAGTTCCCTCAAAACTTGCTACTGCAGAATTAAAAAGTGTTATGAAAGGCGAGAAACAACGATGGAAAGATGGCACCAAGATTGTCATTGCGCTTATGAAAACCAATACTTCGCTAGGCCAATCATCCGCAAAAAAGATATACAATATGTCAGGCGATGAGCTCAATAGGTTTTGGTTAGCTTTGGTATTTC
>CAMBZU010000104.1 GCA_945872355.1 Chitinophaga pinensis | reverse complement strand
CTTCGGCTTTGGCTCCCTCTCTTGGGCTCGAACCAAGGACCCCATGATTAACAGTCATGTGCTCTAACCAGCTGAGCTAAGAAGGAATTTTAAATTCGAGGGCGCAAATGTAGGGAAGAAAGTTATATTTGCAAAAAAATTTTTAAACTAATTTCAAAATATGAGTCTTTTAGCTGTAGGCACCGTTGCTTTTGATGCCATTGAAACCCCTTTTGGAAAAACAGATAAAATTGTAGGTGGTGCTGCCACATACATCTGTCTTTCAGCCTCTTACTTCACAAAAAAAATCAATCTAGTATCGGTTGTGGGTGAAGATTTTCCTACTGATTCCATCAAAATGTTGCAAGATCATGGCGCAAATACCGATGGACTTCAAATAAAAAAAGGCGAAAAAACTTTTTTTTGGAGTGGAAAATATCATAATGACATGAATAGTCGTGATACTTTGGATACACAATTAAATGTTTTAGAGACTTTTGACCCTGTAATTCCTGAGGCTTACCAAGATTGTGATTTTTTAATGCTTGGTAATTTAGTACCTGCTGTGCAACGCAAAGTAATTATGTCGTTAAAAAACAGGCCAAAACTAATTGTTATGGACACCATGAACTTTTGGATGGACATTGCGATGGAAGAATTGGTGAAAACGATTGCAATGGTTGATGTTTTAACAATTAATGATAGCGAAGCGCGTCAACTTTCGGGCGAATACTCTTTAGTAAAAGCAGCTCAAAAGATATTAAAGATGGGGCCTAAATACCTTATTATTAAAAAAGGGGAGCATGGCGCATTGTTATTTAATGATAAACAAGTGTTTTTTGCACCAGCTTTGCCTTTAGAAGATGTTTTTGATCCAACAGGTGCAGGCGATACTTTTGCAGGCGGATTTATAGGTTACCTTGCCGAATCTAAAGATATCTCTTTTGATAACATGAAAAGAGCAATTATATTTGCTTCAGCAATGGCCTCATTTTGTGTAGAGAAATTTGGTACAGAAAGGCTGGTTAATTTAGATAAAGAAGAATTAGATAATCGTGTACAAGAATTTATAAATTTGGTGCAATTTGATATTGCTTTAGGTTAAAATAGTTTAACAATGGATAAGGTAAGTAAAATATATGTTGCTGGTCATCGTGGTATGGTTGGCAGTGCCTTGGTAAGAAAATTAAAATCTGAAGGTTTCAATCATATTATTACCAAAACTTCAAAGGAGTTAAACCTTACTGATCAGCATGCTGTTGCTGCTTTTTTTGAACAAGAAAAACCTGATTATGTAATTTTAGCTGCTGCAAAAGTTGGAGGGATTTTGGCCAACAACACCTATCGTGGGCAATTTATTTACGAAAACTTGATGATTCAAAACAATGTGATTCATCAAAGTTATGTGCAGGGTGTAAAAAAATTATTGTTTTTGGGTTCTTCTTGTATTTATCCTAAAATGGCGCCACAGCCTCTAAAAGAAGATTATTTACTCACAGGAACATTGGAGCAAACCAATGAACCTTATGCCATTGCTAAAATTGCGGGCATTAAAATGTGTGAGGCTTATAGAAGTCAATATGGTTGTAATTTTATTTCGGCTATGCCAACCAATTTATATGGCCCAAATGATAATTATGATTTAAATAATTCGCATGTGTTACCCGCTTTAATTCGTAAATTTCATACTGCCAAAGTGCAAGGCGCTGCAACAGTTGAAATTTGGGGCTCGGGAACACCGCGCAGAGAATTTTTACATGTTGATGATTTAGCTGATGCTTGTTTTTATTTATTGCAAAATTATGATGGCGAACAATTGGTAAATGTAGGAAGTGGGGTAGATGTGACCATTCTTGAATTGGCTAATTTAGTGAAGGAAATTGTAGGCTTTACTGGAGAAATAAAAATGGATGCCTCAAAACCTGATGGAACGCCAAGAAAACTAATGGATGTAAGTAAATTAGCACAAGTGGGCTGGACCTATAAAATTTCTTTAAAAGAAGGTATTGCAAGTGTTTATGAAGAGGTGCTTGAAAAGAAGATTTTTGATAATTGATTCAACTCATGAAAGCTAACTTAGCGATATTGAATATCCAATTAAAACATGTATTCATGTTTGCTATTTTACTATTGAATTATCATACGCAGTTAATTGCCCAGCCTATAATTTATCAGCACAATCAGTTTTTTGCACAGGATTTAGAGCGCCAAGCTGCTGCCATCGAAAATAGCTATAATGCAAGCATTAAACCTTTTGTAAACGGTGTAAACTATGATAAAAATGCATTAGACACTGTTTTTTATAAGCGCCATTGCGTAAAGCAATATAGTAATGTTTGGAGTAGGAAATTAAAACAAGAAAGTTTATTGTTAGTGGATAGTAACAATTTTAAATTGTCTCTTGATCCTTTGTTTTATTTCGAAACCGGGCAAGATAATAAGTTCAAAGATTCACTGTATTATACCAACACAAGAGGTGTTTTAATAAGAGGAAGTATAGGCAATGATTTTGCTTTTGAATCTACTTTCTTGGAGAATCAAGCTGTGATGGTTGACTACCTAAGTAATTTTGTTAGAACATGGGAAGTGGTGCCTGGTCAAGGACGGGTGAAGAAGTTTAAAAACAATGGTTATGATTTTGCCAATGCCTCGGGTGTGCTTAGATACAGTCCTGTTAAGCATTTAAACTTTATGGCTGGTTCCGGAAAACTCTTTGTTGGCAATGGCTACAGATCGTTATTGTTAAGCGATAATACTTTTAATTATCCCTATTTTAAAGTTAATTTCCACAGTAAAAAATTCAGTTACACTGCTGCCTGGGCATCAATGCAAGTGATAAAAAACGGACGATTTACTTTCAACAAATTAAGTGAACCAATTTTTACAAAAAAGGCCTACACCTTTCAGTATTTAAGTTACAGGCCAATAAAAAGGGTGGAGATTGGCTTATTTCAAGCTGTGATGTGGAAAGCACAGCAGCCCGGCAATACCGATTTCGATTTTAATATTTTAAATCCAGTAATTTTTACGCACACAGCCCAATATGATTTGTTTAATGATAATAATGTGATGCTTGGTGCCAATTTAAATATTAAAGTTACGTCTAGCATTAATTTGTATAGTCAATTAATGATAGATGATTTGAGCAATAATAAAATGGGTTTGCAAGCTGGTGCAAAGTATTTTGATGTTGCAGGTATAAATAATTTATATCTCCAAACTGAGTTTAATAAAGTAAATGCATACAGTTATTCTTTACCTAATGCTTATCAAAGTTTTAGTCATTATAACCAAGCTTTGGCACATCCTATGGGTGCTAATTTTAAAGAGTTGGTTGGTTTAATAAATTATCGATACAAAGATTTTTTTGCAGCTTTTAAATTTAATTTAATTGATTACGGGAAAGATCAATATGGCTATTATGCAGGGAATGCAGTGATAAGAGATTATGAATCTACTGATATGCAGGCCAACACCATGCAAATTAAAGCCACAACGCAAATAATAGATTTTAAATTAGGATATTTGGTCAACCGTGCTTCAAACTTAAATATAACTATTGGCGCTATGCTTAGAGATCATAAAAGTGATTTAAATTCATTGCAAACCAATTATGTTTATGTAAGTATTGGCACCTCCATCATAAATAAATATTACGATTTTTAAAACAATTACGCAGTTTTTTGAGAACTTTGACCAAATAAAAATCTAAATGGGATTAACTATACTTTCCTTTGTTACTTCATTTTTGGTGGTCATATTTTTTACTCCATCACTTATTAAAGTGGCTGAATTAAAAAACTTGACCGACACGCCTGATGCTTTGCGTAAATTGCATAAGCGCAGTGTACCTGCTATTGGAGGAATTATTATTTATGCCGGAACTTTATTTGCTTATGCATTGTGGCTCCCTACAGATGATGCTTCTGAATTTAAATACATTGTTACCACTACTTTATTGATGTTTTTTGTTGGTGTAAAAGATGATATTATTGGAACAGCACCCATGAAAAAGTTAGCTGCTCATGTATTGTGCGCATTGGTAATTGTTTTAATGGCCGATATCAGAGTCAGTAGTTTGCATGGTATTTTTGGCTTGTATGAAATACCTTATTGGGCCAGTATCTTTTTATCTTTATTCACCATCATAGTTATTATTAATGCCTTTAATTTAATTGACGGTATTGATGGTTTGGCCGCTGGAATTGGATTTATTGCTGCAATGGCATTTGGAACTTGGTTTCTGTTAATAAAAGATTTGGTGATGGCTTGTATGGCTTTTGCTTTGGCAGGAGGTTTACTTGCCTTTTTGTACTATAATTTTTCACCTGCAAAAATTTTTATGGGCGATTCAGGGTCTTTAATTATTGGGCTTATTATGTCAATTTTAGCTATTAAATTGATAGAGTTTGATACATTTACAAAGATATTACCAATCCGTCAGTTCACCAAGCCTGTACTTGCTATTGCTTTTTTAATTTATCCTTTGGTTGATACACTGCGTATTTTTGTTTATCGTGCCTTAAACGGACTTTCTCCATTTAATGCTGATAGAAATCATATTCATCACCGTTTGCAAGATGTAGGATTAAGCCATCGTCAAATTTCTTTATTGTTATATGCTGCAACTTTATTGATAATAGCGATAGCTTTATTAACTAAAGATATTGAATCTACGCTGGCATTATTAACTGTGGTTGGTGTAGCTATTGTATTGTGTTTAATTCCTTTTTATTTAATGAAGGAAAAATTGCCGGTTATAAAGGTGCAAGAAAAAGATACTATTAATTAGTCAAATTGAAAATCAAGTATAAAAATGTATTAATGAGCAAGCAAAAGCAGATTTCTTTTTACTTTTTCACCCCTCTTTTTTTTATTATTTTATTTAGTCATTGGGCCATGGCACAGCCCGAAAATATGTCGCTGTTGCGCGAAGCAAATATTGGTATAACCAATGCGGCAAACGCAAATCCTTATGAATTTCATACCAATATTAGGCCTTATTTGTTGAGCGAAGTTGCGCTATTAAATACAGCAACGTATAAAGATACGGCCATGCCTTCGAGTAAAAAAATGGTTTTAAGAAATTATTTTACGCAGGCACATGCGCTTGGTGTTGATGCAGGAAAAGTATTTATTAAGGCCGACCCCGTATTTTCTGTTATTGGTGGTTATGATATAAATGCAAAAGATAAACTCATACAAACATCTATTGGCTTTAGAACACAAATACAATTAGGAAAAAAGTTGTTTGCTGAGCTTAAAATGGAAAGCTTTAATGCCGATTATGCAGCTTATGTTGATTCAGTAATTGCACAAACACAAACAGTGCCAGGAGGTAATTTTGCTTCAAAAACAGGAACGGGCTATGCAAGTAATTTAAATACAGGTTATTTATCCTATTCGCCAAACAAAACATTTAATTTTCAAGCTGGTTTTGGAAAGAATTTTTGGGGCGATGGTTACCGTTCTTTATTGTTAAGTGATAATGCATACAGCTATCCTTATTTTAAAACAACTGCACATTTTTGGCATATTAAATATGTGAGTATGGTGGCTAATTTTAAAGATGTGCAAATAGATCCCGGTAACAGTAATACCTATCGAAATAAATTTGCTTCCTTACATTACTTAAGTTGGAATGCATTAAAGTGGTTAAATATTGGCTTGTTTGAAGCTATTGTTTTTCAAAATCGTCAACAAGGAAGTTATCATGCTTTTGATGTAAATTATTTAAACCCAGTTATCTTTTATAGACCTGTGGAGTATTCTCTTGGTTCTGGTGATAATGCACTTCTTGGGGCTAGTTTTAAAATTAAAATAGTTAATAATGTGCAACTTTATGGGCAAGTTATTTTAGATGAATTTTTCTTGAAAGAAATTAAAGCCAAAAATGGTTGGCAAGACAATAAACAAGGTGGTCAATTGGGTTTGAAGTTATTTAACATTGGAGGCGTTAAAAATTTAAACTTTTTAAGTGAAGTTAATATCGTTAGGCCTTACACCTACTATCATAAAAACACATTGCAAAACTATGGTCATTTTAACCAGCCATTAGCCCATCCTTATGGTGCTAACTTCTACGAAAGTATGAGCACGCTTAATTACAAATACAAACGTTGGTTTGTGGCCACCAAATTTATTTATGCTGTGTTAGGTTTAGATAGCAATCAAACTATGAGCTACGGCCAAAACATTTATCGACCATATGACCAAAGACCTTCTATTTATGGAAACAGCATGGCACAAGGCTTAAAAACAACGCTAATTTACGCCACAGCTAAGGCTTCATATCTTATCAATAGCGCTTACAATTTAAGAATCGAAGGAATGATTATTCCGCGTATTGAGCAAAATTTAAACGGCACTAAAAAAGCACTTATTTTTCAATTAGGTATCAGCACTGCTTTAGATAACAGGTATTTGGATTTTTAATAATCATGAATACTAAGTTTGAGAATTATCTTTAAATATTAAAATTCACTATATTTGATAAATAATCGAGGTAATACATTTATTAAAGTTTTAAAATGCATCAATTACTTGTAAATATTAAAGATGAGCGCAAATTAAGCGTATTGTTGGACTTCTTAAAAAGTTTGAATTACATTAGTGTTGAACAGCTTGAGGAGAATTATACGGTTGTAACTGAAAGTGAAAAAGCAATTATAAGGGCACGCTTAAAAAATTCAAAAACTGAAAATTTCAAGGACTGGAAGGAGGTTAAAAATAGCCTGAAGTAAATTCAATGCATAAGTATAAAATATTGCTTCATGATGATGCTGTTGAAGATTTAAAAATAGCCTTGGTTTATTACAGAGATATTAGTCCCAGCTTGGAAGAGCGCTTTTTTAAGCAAGTGAATTTAACATTAAATGAGCTCATGCGAAATCCTTTTTATCAAATAAGATATGATAACTTTAGGATGAAAGTAATTAAAAAATTTCCATATGTTATACATTTTATTGTTGATGAAAATGAAGCTAAAGTGTACATTCTAGGGATCAGAAATTCCCTTCAAAATCCTACAACAAGTTATATTAAAACTTAATATTGGCTTTCTAAATTTTGCCTAAAAAAATTGTGCATTATTTTGCCATTATGTTAGCGTTACAACTTATTTTAAATTATAATAAACACGAAGCTAACTGATTAAAGTAAGAACAGGCTTTTTGTGTAAAGTTAGCCACTAATTCCATCATTGTGGTTAGTCATTTCGCCCAATAGTTGCATGATTAGCAATCTTTCGGTGTATTTCAATTTATGATGTGTGATTGTATGATTGCGGTTCAAGACCGCAATGACGTTGAATTAGAAGGCCATAATTTAATAACATTGGCTTCGTTTTAAGGAGTAATTCGGTTTCATCAATACCTGTAAAAAACCCTCAAGGTTTTAAAAACCTTAAGGGTTAAGTAACTTATTTTATTCCTTCACAAACTTTGCCATTTGCTTGCCTTTGCTGCTTTCTAAATAAATGAAGTATAAACCAGCATTTAATTGGCTAACAGCAATTGAATTATTTGAATTTAGATTTGTTTGCATTATCAATTTTCCTGTAATATCAGTAATAATCACCTTAGCATTATTATCATAATTGTTTAAACTAATTTTATTATTTGTTGGATTAGGATAAACAACTAAACTCCCTTGTATTTGTTCTTGTATGCCATCAATCATACCAATATGATGTATTGTTTTATTTGTAACAATGGGTGGGTTAATGTCAAAATAAATATAGGCAATATTATGAATTTGTGTGCCAATTGCAAGGTTACTTTTTACTCTAATTTTATATGCTAAAAAACCTTGGCTTAAAGCCAAATTTGTGCCACTATCTAAAAGATTAATATT
>CAMBZU010000103.1:0-7856 GCA_945872355.1 Chitinophaga pinensis | reverse complement strand
TCTAATCAACAATAATGTCAGATATTTTAGAGGAAGTAACAAGTAGTGATTACAAATATGGTTTCACTACTGATATAGAGATGGATACAGCTCCAATGGGGCTTTCTGAGGATATAGTACGATTTATTTCTAACAAAAAAAATGAACCAGTTTGGATGCTAGAATATAGGCTAAAAGCTTATAAAAAGTGGCTTACAATGGTAGAGCCCCGAAATTGGCCTCACCTTACATATCCTGTTATTGACTTTCAAAAAATAATTTACTATGCTGCTCCAAAGCCCAAAAAAGAGTTGGCAAGTTTAGATGAGGTTGATCCTGAATTGTTAAAAACATTCGAAAAGTTAGGTATCTCATTAGAGGAGCAAAAACGATTGACTGGCGTTCAATCAAACATTGCTATCGATGCTGTAATAGATAGTGTTTCAGTTAAAACCACTTTTAAAGAAACCTTAGCTGAAAAGGGAATCATTTTTTGTTCTTTTAGTGAAGCTGTTCAAGAGCATCCAGAACTTATTAGAAAATATATGGGTTCTGTTGTACCTCATACTGATAACTATTATGCGGCACTCAATGCGGCTGTATTTTCTGATGGATCATTCTGTTATATTCCCAAAGGTGTTCGCTGTCCAATGGAATTGAGTACTTACTTTAGAATAAATGCATCAGGAACTGGTCAATTTGAAAGAACATTAATTGTTGCTGATGAAGGATCATATGTTAGTTACCTTGAAGGTTGCACTGCACCAATGCGTGACGAAAATCAATTGCATGCTGCAGTAGTTGAAATTATTGCACATAAAAATGCAGAAGTTAAATACAGCACTGTGCAAAATTGGTATCCAGGTGATAAAGAAGGAAAAGGAGGAATTTTCAATTTTGTAACTAAACGAGGAATATGTTTAGAAGATAATTCAAAAATTTCGTGGACTCAGGTTGAGACAGGCTCTGCAGTTACTTGGAAATATCCTTCAGTTATTTTGAAAGGAAATAATGCTGTTGGAGAATTTTATTCAGTTGCAGTTACCAATAATTATCAGCAAGCCGACACAGGTACAAAAATGATACACCTTGGAAATAACACACGAAGCACTATTGTTTCAAAAGGAATTTCCGCAGGTTTTAGCAATAATAGTTACAGAGGTTTGGTGCGCATAGCAAAAGGCGCAAAAAATGCAAGAAACTTCTCTCAATGTGATAGTTTGTTGATGGGCGATAAATGTGGCGCACACACTTTTCCTTACATTGAGGTTAAAGATAAGTCAGCCATTGTTGAACATGAAGCAACTACTTCTAAAATTGGTGAGGATCAATTGTTTTACTGTAAGCAAAGGGGGATAGATAATGAAAAAGCCATTGCCCTCATTGTAAATGGCTATTGCAAAGAGGTGTTTAATCAACTTCCAATGGAATTTGCTGTTGAGGCCCAAAAATTATTGGCTGTGAGTTTAGAAGGTAGCGTGGGTTAAAAAGTACATGAAAATAAGTAATACAAAAAATAAATAGCACAACAAATATTCAATGATATCTATTAAAAATTTAAGAGCAGGAATTGACGATAAAGAAATTTTAAAAGGTTTTAATCTTACTGTTAATGCAGGAGAAGTGCATGCTATTATGGGTCCAAATGGTTCAGGTAAAAGTACACTTGCAAGTGTTTTAGCAGGTAAAGAAGATTATAATATTTCTGAAGGGGACGTGATTTTCAATGGGGAAGACTTATTTGAAATGTCAACAGAAGATAGGGCAAGAGAAGGTTTATTTTTAGCCTTTCAATATCCAGTAGAAATTCCAGGTGTAAGCAATATTAATTTTTTAAAAACGGCACTGGCAGAGATAAGAAATTACAAGGGCTTGCCGCCGCTTGATGCTAAAGATTTTTTAAAGTTGGTGAAAGAAAAGCAAGCCATGGTTGAATTGCAAGGAAGTTTAGCCAATAGAAGTGTGAATGAAGGTTTTAGTGGCGGCGAAAAGAAAAGAAACGAAATCTTTCAAATGGCTATGCTTGAGCCTTGCTTAGCTATTCTTGATGAAACTGATAGTGGTTTAGATATTGATGCCCTGAGAATTGTAGCCAATGGAGTAAATCAACTAAGAAATAAAGACAGATCTTTTATTGTAATAACCCATTATCAGAGGTTGTTGGATTATATTGTGCCTGATTTTGTGCATGTAATGTACAACGGCCAAATTGTAAAATCAGGTCCCAAAGAACTAGCTTTAGAATTAGAAGAGAAAGGTTACGATTGGATAAAAAAAGAAATGGAAGCAGCACTATAATCTATACTAAATTAAAGCATGAATACAGTGTCCATAATAAACGACTTGCAAGTTATTGCAGCTATGTTTGAATCAGAATTCGAAAACTTTCCGGGTTCAGATAAAGTTAGAAAGATCAGGAGAGAAGCATTTAATAAGTTTCTTGAATTGGGCTTTCCTTTAAAGAATAACGAAGAATACAAATATTCAAGTACAGAAAAACTTTTTAAAGAAGAGCTCTGCTGGTTTAGCTCAATTAAAAATATAAGCAAAATTGATTACCAAGCCTATAGAGATAAAAACAAGGATACCAATCATATTTTTTTATTGAATGGAGAACTTGTAGCAGAAGAGTCCGAATTAAATTATAGATCTGAGGATTTTATTGTTTGTGATTTAAAAACAGCAGCTGTAAAATATCCAGCCCTTTTCGAAATGCATTATGGTACTAATGTTATTGAATTTAATGATGCTTTTGCGCAATTGAATATAGCTATGGCTAGTAAAGGGATATTTATTTATATAGCCGCTAATGCTGATATAAAGAAGCCAATTCAAATCAATAATATTTGTGACTCATCTAATTATGATGTTATACATACACACCATTTAATTGTAGCAGATAGTTTTTCAAGAGCCAATATTATTGAAACATTCAACAGCAGCGATACTTCAAAAAAATACTTATTAAACACTTTAGCTGAGGTTAAGGTTGGTGAAAATGCATCAATCAACTATTATAAACTTCAAATTGAAAACGAATTTGCTGTTCAAATAAATACAACACAAGTAACTCAATTGCAACATTCACATTTCGATACCAACGTAGTTACCTTGGGCGGAAAATGGTTGCGCAATAATTTAAATATTGTTTTAAAGGGAATGAATTGCGAATCGCATTTAAATGGATTGCAAGTCCTAACAAAACAGCAGCATGTTGATAATCACACCTTGGTTGATCATCAAATGCCTCATTGCCAGAGTAATCAGCTTTACAAAGGTATTTTGAACGATAAAAGTACAGGTGTTTTCAACGGAAAGATTTTTGTGAGAAAGGATGCGCAAAAAACGAACGCTTATCAGTCATCAAAAAATATGCTTTTAAGTGATGATGCTGTCATGAATACTAAACCTCAATTAGAGATTTATGCAGATGATGTTAAGTGCTCACATGGTTCTTCTACGGGGCAACTTGATGAAAATGCGCTGTTTTATTTGCGTGCAAGAGGTTTATCACCTGATAGCGCAAAAGCACTACTCATGTATGCATATGCAGTAGATGTAATTCAAACAATAAAAATTGAGTCTTATAAAAATTACCTGGATGGTTTAATTGAAAAGTGTTTTGAATAATATTCCATCTTCATGTTAACCGAGTCAATGAAACTAGATTTTGATTTTGAAATTGTAAAGAATGATTTTCCTATTCTTACGCGTACGGTTAATAATAAACCATTGGTTTATTTTGATAATGGCGCCACTACACAAAAGCCAAATGCTGTAATTGAAGCAATTGAGAATTATTATAAATTTCAAAACGCCAATATTCATAGAGGGGTTCATACTTTAAGTCAAGAAATTACTTTAGCATATGAAGAGGCCCGTAAAGTGGTTCAAAATCATTTGAATGCTGAACATGCCCACGAAATTATTTTTACAAAAGGAACTACTGATGCTATTAATTTGGTAGCCTATTCATTTGGGAAGAAATATATACATGCTGGCGATGAAATTATGATCTCCGCAATGGAACATCATTCTAATATTATCCCTTGGCAACAGCTCTGTGAAGATAAAAATGCAACTTTGAAAGTAATTCAAATCAATGAGTTGGGTGAGATTGATTTGGAAGATTACAAAAAACTAATTAGTGAAAATACTAAACTAATTGCTTTAACGCATGTTTCAAACACATTAGGCACAATAAATCCAATAAAAGAAATGATAGCAACAGCTCATCAGCTCAATATTCCTGTGTTGATTGATGGTGCGCAGGCTGTGCCTCACATGAAGGTAAATGTATTAGATTTGGATGCAGATTTTTATTGTTTTGGGGCTCATAAATTATTTGGACCAACTGGTGTAGGAGTATTGTATGGAAAAGAAAAGTGGCTCAATGAAATGCCTCCGTATCAAACTGGTGGCGGCGTAATTAAAACTGTAAGTTTTGAAAAAACAACCTTTGCACCCTTGCCATTAAAGTTTGAAGCAGGCACTCCAAACATAGCAGGAGGCATTGGATTAGCAGCAGCCATCAATTACGTAAATGAATTGGGCTTAGAAAATATTGCCCTTTATGAACATGAATTATTGGAGTACGCTACAAAAAAGCTTTCTGAAATTGATGGCCTAAAAATTATTGGAACCGCTAAACAAAAAGTTGGCGTAATTTCTTTTGTTGTAGCTGGTTTACATCCTTTTGATATAGGAGTAATTTTAGATAAACAAGGTATTGCCGTTAGAACAGGGCATCACTGCACTCAGCCATTGATGGCTATTTATGGCGTGCCAGGCACTGTGCGTATTTCCTTTGCTTTTTATAATGCTATACAAGAAATAGATGCTTTTGTTAAAGCGCTTAATAAGGCAATTCAAATGTTATCTTAATGATTTTAAATCGCATGAATATTGAATCTATTGAAAAGGAAATAATTGAAGAATTCGAACTCTTTGGGGAGGATTGGGAATCTAGATATGAGTTTCTAATTGATTTAGGTAAAACACTACCATTGGTTTCTCAGTCCGAAAAATCTGATGATCTATTAATTAAAGGTTGTCAAAGTAAATTATGGTTGAAGTCCTATTTTGATGGAAAATTAGTGAGTTATACGGCCGACAGCGATGCAATAATAACTAAAGGTATAGCTGCGCTTATGATTAGATTACTAAATAACCAAACGCCCACAGAAATATTGAATGCCAAGTTAGATTTTATTAATCAAATTGGTTTAAAAGAACATTTGAGCCCAACTAGGGCCAATGGATTGCTTAGTTTAATTAAACAAATGAAGTTAGATGCATTGGCATACAGCAGCCAAAACTTAATTTAATGCTTACAAAATAAAAATATATGCCAGCAGCCATAATCTCTGATAATACCGAGCTTACTCAAAAGGTTATTGATGTTCTAAAAACCATTTATGACCCCGAAATTCCTGTTGATATTTGGGAATTAGGGTTAATTTATGAAGTAAAAGTTTCAGCAGAAGCTGAAGTGAAAGTTACTATGACCCTAACTTCGCCATCATGCCCCGTTGCAGAAACACTACCACCTGAAACTGAAGAAAAGTTAAGAAGCATTGATGGTGTTAAAACAGCTAAAATTGAACTTACCTTTGAGCCGCCATGGGAAAAAGATATGATGAGTGAAGTTGCGCAGCTCGAATTAGGTTTTATGTAATTACTGGCATGGAAGAAATTAGGAATAAAGTGGCACAAAGTGGTTTAGTAGAGTTCAATCTTGAAGAATATTATAACCATGCTGAGAAAGTGCATATTGATTTAAAAGATTTTCTAAGTGCTGTACCTCTTGGAAACAGCAATGCTTATATACTAAAAGAGAAGCCTTTCAGAGAATTGGTCAGCAAATTAGATTTGTCAAATTTTCAAAATAAATTGGTAGCAATTTCATGTTCAGTCGATGCCATTGTGCCCACTTGGGCATATATGTTATTAAGTCTTGCATTAACCCCTATCGCAAAAAAAGTTGTGATAGGAAGTTTAACACTTTTAGATGATATTTTATTTTTAGAAGCATTAAATAAAATTGAGGGCAATCAATTTCAAGATGCGAAAGTGGTTATAAAAGGCTGCAGTAAATTTAATGTTCCAATAAGCGCCTACGCTCAAATTGCTATTATTTTAAAACCCTTTGCTAAAAGTATTATGTTTGGTGAGCCATGCTCCACTGTACCTCTTTACAAAAGACTAAAGACAGATGCATAAGTCTTTTCTATTCAAAGCTACAAATTTTATTTTTTTTAATTTTTATTGAATACAAACTGCGCTGAATATTCAATTTCTTTAAAGATTAATTTTATATTTGCGGGTTGTTGCAGGTATATATATGCGAAATATTAAAAATCGATTGTTTTTTTCATTTAGTTCAGCCCCTATAACTTGGATGTTTTTGGTTTTTATAGCCTTTTTGTATTCAAGTCAAATTGCTGTAGCTCAAAAGGGGCAGGCTTTTACTTTGGAAATCAATGGAATTGTTAAGGATGATGATAACGGCAGAGCAATAGAAGGTGCAATTGTGAAGGTTACAACTTTAACTGGACAAATAGTGGAAAGTAATACAACTGCCAACAGTGGGAAGTTTAAATTTATTTTAGAACCAAACAAGGAGTTTTTAATAACCGCTAATAAACCAGGCTATACAGGTAAAATTGTATCAATTAACACAAAAGATGTGGATGTTAACGCTGGAACACTCAACTATTATAAGTTTCCAATTTCAATTAGTATTTTTAAAGAAGTACCTGGATTAGATGTTTCTGTTTTAAAAAGTCCAATAGGAGCTATTTTTTATAATCAAACTTCAAAGGACTTTGATTACACAGCCGATAAATTCTTGAGAGAGGCAATGGAAAAGTTGGTCAAAGATTTAGAGAAGAAAAAGACGGAACTTGAAGCTAAAAAAAAGAAAGAGGAAGATGAACTTAATAATAAGGCTAAAATTGATGCTCAAGTAAACGCAGAAGCTCAGGCCGCTGCAAAAAGGCAAGCGGATGAAGATGCCAAGAATAAATTAAAAATTGATGCTAAAACAAAGGCTGATGCTGAGGCAGAAGCAAAAAGAAAATCAATAGCTTCGGAAGAAGCTAAAAGAAAAGCAGCTGAAGATGCCAAGAAACATGCTGAAGATGATGCAAAGTATAAAGCTAAACAAGCCGCTGATGCAATTGCAGCAGCAAAAAAAGAGGATGAAGAAGCAGTCAGAGCAAAAGCTGCAGCCCAAGCTGAAGCGGATCTGAAAAGGAGAGAAGAAGCAAGGTTGAAAGCCGAAGATGATGCTAAAGTAAAGGCAGAGGCCAAGGCAATTGAGAATGCTCAGAGAAAATCAGATGCAGAAGCCAAAAGATTGGCACTTGAAGAAGCAAAAAAAATATACGTTATAGAGATTGAGTACGACACTGAAGAGGGAGCAAATTATATTATATCTAAAACAATAATTACAAAGACTAATGATGAAAAATTGGTTTACAAGAGGATTATTTATAATTGGGGTGGCATCTACTTTAAAAAAGATGATGCTGATATTACTGAGGAGAGTTTTATTACTGAGCTTAAAAATATTGTAGTTAAAACAAACTAAATACATTGCACTTAGTTTTTAGGCAAGATCATTTTTAATAAGTGCGACTTTTTATCTTTATCAATCGTGAAAAATTACATTAAATGTTGTTTATAGTTATTTCAAGAGCAGTTTTTCAATATTTAATCCACCACTTGATAAAGCAAAAATAAAATTGTCAATAAATAATTGACTTTTATTTATTTTTTTTGTGATTGAAAATCAATGGGTTAAAAAAAAAATAGCAAATTGGCTTTTAAATTCTTTCTCAAAGTTCATTTTTTTTCAACCAAAGTTTTTTTTT
>CAMBZU010000102.1 GCA_945872355.1 Chitinophaga pinensis | reverse complement strand
CAAAACAAGGTGTATTATTGCTCAATGCGGTTCTTTCGGTAAATTCGGGAGAACCAGCATCTCATAAAGCTGCAGGCTGGGAAAATTTTACAAATGCTGTCATTTACCACCTATCACAGCAAAGCGAACATTTAGTATTTTTACTTTGGGGAAAATTTGCACAAGAAAAAGAACTCCTTATTGATACAAAAAGGCATCTTGTTTTAAAAGCCGCGCATCCTTCACCTTTTTCTGCCTATCAAGGCTTTATGGGGTGCAAACATTTTTCGAAAACAAATGAATACTTAAAAGGAAAAGGAATAGTAACAATAGATTGGAGCATTAAGTCTATTTAGCCCAAATAATAATTATCAGAAGTTTGTAGTTTTGAATTATTGTAAAATTATACTGAATAGCCTTCTCTGATGCGCAATTTAGATTTATGCAAAAGTGTATTAGAATGCTTTAATCATTAAAAGATTTTTTTGCGGATTAAGAAACCTTAATTTTACTTATTATTGCAAAGAATTTAAATCAGAAATAATACAATATGAGAGTCATACAATTTCGCGAAGCTTTAAGAGAAGCATTAAATGAAGAAATGAGAAAAGATGAATCTGTTTTTTTAATGGGTGAAGAAGTAGCTGAATACAATGGTGCCTATAAAGTAAGCCAAGGCATGTTAGAAGAGTTTGGTGAAAAAAGGGTTATTGACACACCTATTGCAGAACTTGGATTTGCAGGTATAGCAGTTGGTGCAGCCATGAACGGATTAAGACCGGTGGTTGAGTTTATGACCTTTAATTTTTCTTTAGTAGCCATTGATCAAGTAATAAATTCGGCAGCAAAAATGATGAGCATGAGTGGTGGTCAGTTTACTGTGCCTATTGTTTTTAGAGGTCCTACAGCTTCTGCCGGAATGCTAAGCTCTCAACATTCACAGGCCTTTGAAAATTGGTATGCCAATTGTCCTGGATTAAAAGTTATTGTTCCATCAAATCCTTATGATGCTAAAGGTCTTTTAAAATCGGCCATTCGTGATAATGATCCTGTAATTTTTATGGAAAGTGAACAAATGTATGGCGATAAGGCAGAAGTGCCCGAAGAAGAATATTTGATTCCAATTGGTGTTGCAGCTATAAAAAGAGCAGGGACAGATGTTACAATAGTATCGTTTGGTAAAATAATTAAAACCTGTTATACAGCTGCAGAAGAATTAGAAAAAGAAGGCATAAGCGCAGAAATTATTGATTTAAGGACAGTAAGGCCTATAGATTATGATTGCATTATTAATTCAGTAAAGAAAACCAACAGATTGGTCATTGTTGAAGAAGCATGGCCTTTAGCCTCAATATCTTCAGAAATTACATTTAAAGTGCAAAAAGAAGCATTTGATTATTTAGATGCTCCAATCTTAAGAGTTACTGCTGCAGATGTTCCTTTACCTTATGCACCAACACTAATTGAAGCATCATTGCCCAATCCAACAAGAATAATTAAAGCTGTGAAGCAAGTGATGTATAAATAACACACATTAAATATTTTATTGCACTGCCTCAAATACTACATTTGGGGCAGTTTTGTTTTATATTATGTTTGAACAAACGTTTTGAAATCACTACTTTCGCAAAACAAATTACAGTAAATTAAAACATGCAAGGAATTTTTAGACCCATAGGAGTGCTCTGGAAAGTGCTGTTTTTATTGCATTTTATTATCACACTCCTCTTGCTGTATCCCTTATTTTATGTGTTTTTAACGCGCAAGCAATGGTATCCAATGGCCTTTAAATTGAAAAGATTTTGGGCACATATGCTCCTATTTCCTGTTGGTATATTTTACACCGTTGATTACAGATTTAAACCTTTGCCAGGTAAAACTTATGTTTTTTGTGCAAATCACACTTCCTACATTGATATTATATTAAGCTATTGCATTATAGCACCTTATTTTGTTTTTATGGGAAAACAGGAATTAGAGAAAGTACCTTTGTTTAATATCTTTTTTAAAGATATGAATATACTTGTAAACCGCAAGAGCATGACTGCTTCCTACCAAGCATTTAGGCGCGCTGCGCAAGAATTAAAAAGTGGTCATAGCGTTATATTATTTCCAGAAGGCACTATTTCTAGAAAAGCTCCAATTTTGAAAGATTTTAAAAGTGGGGCATTTAGACTAGCCATTGATGAGCAAGTTGAAATTATACCAATTACCTTTGAAAATAATTGGAAATTTTTAGAAGATAAAGCCTTTTTACAAGGCAACATGAGACCAGGATTAGCAAGAATAGTTGTACACGAGCCGATTTCAACCATTGGGCTCAGTGACAGAGATGTAGAAATTTTGAAATTAAAAGTTAAGCAAACCATTGAAGGGCCTTTGAAAAAATATATCTAATTCAATTTATAAATAATAGGGTTGCATTGTAATTAAACATGATGCAAAAATGCACTAACTTCCTTGCTTTACCTATTCATTGAATTGATTGGCCTCAATTTAAAACTAAAACGCTACTTGTAAGTAATATTGTTCAATAAATGGAGTTTACTATTCAATGTTTGGTTAAACTTAATTAAACATACATCGTCAAAAATAACATCTAACACATTAAAATATGAAACTTAAAAAGAACATAGCAACAAGCGAAAGTGGATTTGTTTTTAATCCTAGTTCAGGCGATAGTTTTTCGTTAAATACCATAGGTGCTGAAATTTTACTTCAGATGAAGGAAAGCAAATCTTCTGAAGAAATTAAAAAAGATATTTTAAATAGATACGATGTAGATAAAAGTTTATTAGAGAAAGATTGGGATGATTTTATGTCTCAATTAAGAGATAATAATTTACTTGAATTTTAAAATGAAAAGCAAACTTTAAACTATTTTTTTTAGCATTAAAATTCAAATGAACGAAGTAGCAAAGAGAAAAATATGTGTAGCAGTAACAGGACTAAATGCAATTGACAGTCCGGGACCGGGTATAGCTGTGATAAGAGGAATACTTGATTGCACAGCATGGGATGTTAAAATCATTGGTTTATCCTACGAAAGTTTGGAACCAGGCATTTATATGCATGATATCGTTACTAAAACATATCAAATTCCTTATCCATCTGCAGGCAGCGAAGCACTTTATAATAGATTAATTCAGATACACGAGCAAGAGCAAATAGATGTTATTATTCCAAATTTTGATGCAGAACTTCAAAACTTCATTAAAATAAGCAAAGACCTTAAAAAAGAAGGCATAGGTACTTTTTTACCATCGCTTGCGCAGCTAGAAGCAAGAGATAAAGTAAACCTATATAATTTTGGCAAACAACATAATTTGCTTGTTCCTGCCGACCGTATTATTTATAAGGCTGAAGATTTAAAAAGTGTAATAGAGCAGTTTGACTTTCCCATTGTTGTGAAAGGCAAATACTACGAAGCAGTTGTTGCTTACACACTAGAGCAAGCACAAAAGGCATTTCACAAATTGCAAGCAAAATGGGGATTACCTATCATAGTGCAGCAATTTATTAATGGTACTGAAATTAACATTGCAGCCCTTGGTGATGGAAAAGGAAATACGATTAGCGCAGTTCCTATGCGCAAGTTATACATTACAGATAAAGGCAAGGCCTGGGCTGGCATTACTTTAGAAGATCAATCACTTATTGATTTGGCGCAACACTTTATAAGTGCCACTAAATGGAGTGGCGGTTTTGAATTAGAAATAATGCGCACTACAGATAACAAACCTTATATTATGGAAATCAATCCGAGGTTTCCGGCTTGGATTTATTTAACCACAGGAGCTGGTCAAAACCAACCTGCAGCGCTTGTTAAAATGGCCCTTGGTGAAGAAGTAAAACCATATACAACTTATGAAGTTGGTAAGATTTTTATAAGATACAGCTGGGATTTAATTACCAATATTGAAGAATTTCAAAAGATTTCGGCTTTTGGAGAATTGTAAGCTTATAAAGCAATAAAACAAATTTTAAACATACTAAATTCAAAGTCATGTCAAAGTTAAAATATGAAGGTCCGGTAATTAAAAAAATGAATGCAGGGCTCATGAATAAATTCGGCACGCGTACCGAATATCAGCCGGTAAAGCATATTGAAGGTGTAGCTGTAAAAGACATGATTGCAAAATACGGCTCCCCTCTTTTTGTTTTGTCTGAAAGACAAATGCGTAATAATTATCAAGCAGCATTGCGCGCCTTTAAAACACGTTATCCTAAGGTGCAGTTTGCTTGGAGTTATAAAACACATTATAACAATGCCGTATGTAATGTTTACCACCAAGAAGGTTCTTGGGCCGAAGTTGTTTCTGGTTTTGAATATCACAAAGCCCTTAAAAACGGGGTGCCTGGCAATAAAATCATTTTTAATGGCCCGGATAAAAGTATTGATGAATTGAATGAAGCAATTAAAAACGACAGTTTAATTCACATTGATCATTTTGATGAATTATACGCCTTGATTGAGCTTTCCGACAATTTAAGCAAAAAACCTAGAGTTGCCATAAGAGTAAACATGGATACGGGCATTTATCCTATGTGGGATCGTTTTGGTTTCAATTATGAAAATGGAACTGCATGGAATGCGATAACTAAAATTGTAGCATCTGGAAAATTAAATTTAGTTGGCTTACATTGCCATATTGGAACTTATATGTTAGCGCCTTGGGCCTATGCAATAGCGGCTTCAAAGCTTTGCGATTTAGCGTGGCATTCAAAAAACCAATTAAATAATCCCATTCAATATTTAGATTTAGGAGGTGGTTTTCCGAGTGCCAACACTTTAAAAGGCGCTTATTTACCAGGTTCAGATACAGTGCCTCATATTGAAGAATTTGCCGAAGCTATTTCAAGCACCATTATAAGTTATGGCTTTAAGCCAGATGAATTGCCTTTACTTATTTTAGAAAGTGGAAGAGCTTTAATTGATGATGCAGGTTATTTATTAGGATCTGTATTAGCTAACAAAAGATTAAGTGATGGAAGAAGAGCAACCATCATGGATTTTGGTGTAAATATACTTTTCACAAGTTTTTGGTACGATCATAAAATTAGCCCTGCGCAAGATTTTACGCATCATTCTGAAGATCAAGTTTTATATGGCCCACTTTGTATGAATATTGATGTTGTAAGAGAAAGTGTAAATTTGCCGGTCTTAAATAAAGGAGACCAAGTTGTTGTGCATAAGGTAGGTGCTTATAATATGACGCAGTGGATGCAGTTTATTGCCATGCGTCCAAATGTAATTATGATTGATATGAAAGGAGAAAACCATGTTATAAGACAAAAAGAAACCTTACAATACATGGAAATGCTTGAAGAAACACCTCAGCATTTAAAGGATTTCAAACTGTAAAATAAAACACGCATGTTTAAGAAAATAGGATTTATTTTAGCGTCAGTAACCAACAGTTACTCCATCCTGTTTTTTTCGAACCATAAAGTATTTTCGCTTTTACTTTTATTGATAAGTTTTTTTAATCCTGTTGCCGGCTTTTCTGGTTTTATTGCAGCCTTTACAGCTGTTATTATGGCAAAATTTATGGGATTTAATACATCGCAAACTAAATCAGGTATTTTTAGTTTTAATGCACTAATATTGGGTATTGGCTTTGGATCATTCTTTGAAACCTCCCCAGTTTTTTACCTATTATTAATTGTTGGTGCTTTATTTACTTTAGTATTATCGGTTACATTTAATGGTTTATTAGGAAAATATGGTTTGCCCTTTTTATCACTTCCTTTTATCATTACATTTTGGATGATTTTATTAGCGTCGAAGGAATTCAGCAATTTAGGCTTAAGCCAAAGAAACATCTATTGGATTAATGAAATGTATGCAGCAGGTGGCAAACCATTGTTGAGTATATTCAATAGTATTGAAAGCATTCCGTTCCCAAAATGGTTAGCTGCCTATTTCAGGGCCTTGAGCGCTATATTTTTTCAAGATAATATTTTAGCTGGATTATTGCTTTCGATAGGCCTTGTACTCTATTCGCGCATTGCTTTTTCTTTGAGTTTGATTGGCTTTTTTGGCGCTTATTTATTTAATGATTTTACAGGAGCTTTTCAAGCAGGTATTAACCCTTATCACTTAGGAAGTAATTATATGATGGTGGCTATTGCCATTGGAGGTTTCTTTGCCATTCCTAGTGTATATAGCTATATATGGGCATTTTTCAGTATTCCAATTACCAATATTATGGTTATTTCACTCTCTAAAATCTTTGGTGTTTTTTTACTACCCGTATTTTCATTGCCTTTTTGTTTAATGATTTTGTTGTACTTGTATTTTCTTAAGATGCGCACTATTACTGGAAAATTAGTGCTTACTCCAATACAACATTTTTCACCAGAAATAAATCTATATCAATACAAGAATAACAACGAACGTTTAAAGGATGAGTATTATTTTAAATTTTATTTACCCTTTATGGGCACATGGACAGTGACACAAGGTTATGAAGGAAGTATAACTCACAAAGATGATTGGAGCAAGGCTTTAGATTTTATGATTTTAGACAATGAACTTAAATCATATTCGGGCGCTGGCACCTCCTTAGAAAACTTTTACTGTTATAATAAACCTGTGCTAGCTCCTGCTGATGGATACGTTCAGGAAATTGCCGACTTTATTGAGGATAACGAAATTGGAGAAATTAATAGAGAACAAAACTGGGGAAATACTATTGTACTGTATCATTTACCCGGATTGTATGCTAAACTTTCACATCTTAAGAAAAACTCATTTACAGTTAGCCAAGGAGATTATGTAAAAAAAGGGCAAGTAATAGCTTACTGCGGTAATTCAGGGAGATCACCAGAACCACATTTACATTTTCAAATACAAAGCACACCCTATATTGGAAGTAAAACCTTTGCCTACCCACTGAGTTATTATTTTCAGCAGGAAGGCAAAGCAAATAAATTGCAAACCTTTTCAACTCCTAATGAAGGAAGTTTTGTTTCTAATGTTAATCCCAATAAATTATTGCAACTAGCATTTGCTTTCCAACCTGGCTATCGCATAAAATTTAAAGAAGGAAATAATATAGAAACGTGGGAGGTATATACCAATGCGCTAAATCAAACCTATATTAGTTGTTTAGAAAACAATGCTGTAGCGTATTTTGTAAACAATGAAACCGTTTTTTACTTCACTAATTTTTACGGCGCAAAGGAATCAATGCTCTATGAATTTTATTTATCAGCTTTTAAAGTAGTATTGAGTTTTATGCCTCATTTAACCATCAAAGATGTGTTGCCATTAAGTGTGGTTCGTGCTCCTTTTTTTAAATGGTTTCAGGATTTTGTTGCACCATTTGTTCAACTCATTAAACCTGGTTACATGCTTAATTATATGAGCATTGATGACGAACATTTTACTTCTGAAATAAATTTAGAAACAACTTTGGAGATTGCATTATTTGGAAAAAAGAGCGTTGTAAGAACCAGTAAAATATCATTAATTCATGATAAAATAAGTCAATTTATTATTAATCAAAGGGGCAAGGAAAGGGTTTTTACATGTATAGATTAATTTTAAGTATAGTTGTTTCATTCTGTTTAATCAATAAAGTAAAAAGTCAGCAATTGACCTACAATTATATTGATAGCTTAAGTTACCAGCAATATATTCATGAGCAATGGGATAGTTTATTGCAAACGAGTAATATGGCCAAAAAAGCCAACATTGCATTTCCACTGTTAAATATGAGAGTAGGTTACGCGGCGCTTATGAAAAATAATCACAGTTTATCGTTGCAGCAATACAACAAAGCTTTAGCTTGGAATAGTTATAACCAAGATGCTCTTTATTTTGTTGCGCTAAACAACAGTTTGCTTTCACGAAATGAAGCTGCTTCCTTTATGTCAAAAAATTTAAATGTTGAGGCCAAGAAACAACTTGGAATGATTGATAAAAAGGCTGTTCAAAATTTGGATTTTGAATCTAGTTTTAAATCCAATAGTACTGAGGATCGTAGATTAGGACAATATTACAGAATTGGCATAGGAAGTAAAATTAATTACCGATGGAAATTGTATCAAAGTATAGCAATATATCG
>CAMBZU010000101.1 GCA_945872355.1 Chitinophaga pinensis | reverse complement strand
GATAAAAACATTTCTACTTTCTTTTCTTATTTCTCTACAAACATCAAGACCATTAATTTCAGGAAGCATAATGTCTAAAACTACAATATCAAACCTATTGGACCTAAACATTTGCAACGCTTCTTTACCGTTAACTGCAAATTGCACATCATAGCCTTCCAATTCTAAATTCAACACAATGGTGCTGCGCAAATTCTCTTCGTCTTCAACAAGCAATATTCTTCCTTTCATTTATTAAAATTAAAAATATTAATCATGCCACTTTGCTATTAAGTAAAAATAAGGCTCCCACATGTGATGCATAAATACTTTATCCTTATCATTAGGAAATAATTTATAATAAGCTGCATCACCTTGCAGTGTAATAAAATTGCCTGCTCTTACGTAATTACTTGTTTTGGCAAACTTTGGCACTACCAACTCTGGCAAGGTTTTCTTAACTATTTTTGTAGCTTTAGCACCTAAATATTTTTGATTTTTCCTTTGTGCGCTGTTGGTTGGTTTTACTAAATTTTTGTACACCACACGCAACACTATTTTCATTGCAAATTTTTGTTTTTTAATGGTACTTTTTGCATCAATATAGGGATTTACTTCATTAAAATCATTAATTGTTTGAATAGAAGCAGGGCTCTCAGGCACCCAGTCATCAGCATTCACCACATTATAAGCTAACCCTTGCTGCGTATAGCTTTCATAATCATAAGCAAAATATAAATTACCTGGTTTAGGTGCGGCACTGCAATAAGTTTTAAAAAATAAATCAGCAGGCCATTGCCCTGCTTTTTGCAAATAATGCAAATGTGCTGTAAGCAAATAAGCCAGTGCGCCACCTTGGCTGTGCCCAATAATTAAAAAGTTTTTGATACCGTTTTTATAAAGCGAATCTATCTTTGGAATAATTGTTTGAGATAAACAAGCAGTACCAATCAACCATCCTGTATGAATGGCAGCATGCGGATTTTGGGCCAATTTATAATTAAAAGTATATTGTTTTGTAATTTGAATACTCCCTTGTGCAGGCAGCATGGCGGCGTAAAAATTCTCTAGCCAACTGACACTATTTTTTGTGGTACCTCTTAAACTTATTACAGCAATATTATCTGCTCCTAACCACAAATCCCAGCGGTTATCGAGCCCTACAACAGCACTTCTATATATTAACTGATAGCCATTTGGTAAAGGAAATTTAGAATTAACCCAAGGAGTATCTAATTGTCTGGCCGAAATTTGCATGAGTTTAATATACTCATTTTTATCAAATCCTTTTTGTAAACCTTGCGCTTGGCTCTGTGCGAATGAAGTTAAAATAATAATAATCAATAATTTTTCGCGCATAGTTTTGTTGTTGTTATTCGGAAATGATGTTTTTAATTACTCTTAAATTGTGTGTGTAAGTTTTACTGATTACATTATAAATACCTTGATGATCTAAGTTGTCGATGCGCACGCTCCCACTGGCATGTATAATTTTGTTGTCTTTTAGTACAATGCCAACGTGCGTAATTTTACCTTCCTCATTATCAAAAAATGCCAAATCGCCCGGCAGGGCCTCTTCAATAAAGCTCAATGGAATACCTTGTTGTGCTTGTTGTGAAGCATCTCTTAAAACCTTAACACCGCATAACTTATAAACCATCTGCGTAAAGCCGCTACAGTCAATTCCAAAAGGAGATTTTCCACCCCACAAATACGGACTATTTAAATATAAATAAGCCGCTTCAACAATAGCGTGACGCACATTTTTTGGTGCTAGCTCTTGCAATGAACCTTCGTATTTATAAGCTTCTTTCGCTAAAAAAAATGCATTTTTTTCATAATGTGGCAACACGCTTCCCATCACTACTGCCATTGTTTCTTTGGTATATTGATGTACAATAACATGCGCAATATCAGCCACCATTGATGGATATGCCACATTCAATGCTTCAAATTGCGCTTGGTTGATAATATCATATTGCTTGCTCGAAATCCAACCTACGTAATTGTCCCATGCAATTTGTATTTTCATCCATTTCACGTGATTTTCGAGTATTGTAAAATGCTCGCCAAGCAGCAACTGACTTACCATTTCGCTCCTATCGCTTGGTTCAGCCCTAACAGGAACAATGCTTAAATTACAAATACCGTACATACTCATTTATTTAATTAAAAAAGGCAGGTTTCAAAGATATAGAAACCTGCCTTTAAATTATCATACCTTAATTTATTTTAGCATTTTTCTATCACCACCGCAGTAGCTCCACCGCCACCGTTACATATACCAGCAACGCCCAATTTTGCATTGTTTTGATGCAATACATTAATTAAGGTAACCAATATTCTTGAACCAGATGAACCTAGCGGATGACCTAAAGAAACTCCACCACCATTCACATTTACCTTATTTGCGTCTAATTTCATTTCTTTGGTGTTTGCCAAACTCACTACGGCAAAGGCTTCATTAATTTCAAAATAATCAACATCAGCAAGCGTTTTTCCTATTTTGCTTAATGCTTTTGGAATAGCCTTGCTAGGTGTTGTGGTAAACCACTCAGGTGCTTGCTCAGCATCAGCAAAACTTACTATCTTAGCCAAAGGTTTTAAACCCAATGCTTCCATTTTTTGTTTGCTCATTAATACTAATGCAGAAGCGCCGTCATTAATTGTAGATGCATTAGCAGCAGTTACAGTTCCATCCTTTTTAAATACTGGATTTAAGCCCGGAATCTTTTCAAACTTAACATTTTTATACTCTTCATCATGCGCAACTACTAATGGCTCGCCTTTCTTTTGTGGAATAAGCACAGGAACAACTTCAGCATCAAACTTACCTTCAATCCAAGCATTTGCGCTTCTAGTGTATGATTCAATTGCAAAAGCATCTTGATCCTCTCTCGTTATATTGCACTCAGTAGCACATAGTTCAGCAGCAACGCCCATAGGGTAATTATGGTAAACATCAACCAAACCATCCTTTGAAATACCATCTATTAAAGCACCGTTGCCAAACTTATAGCCATAGCGCGCTTCCTCTAAATAATATGGTACTTGACTCATATTTTCCATACCACCAGCTACTACAACATCATGTTCACCTAACATAATTGATTGTGCACCTAAAGTAACAGCCTTCATGCCCGAAGCACAAACTTTATTAATGGTAGTGCATATCACATTATCGGGCAAACCTGCAAACTTAGCTGCCTGGCGCGCAGGAGCTTGACCCACATTGGCTTGTAAAACACAACCCATTAATACTTCTTGCACTTCAGCAGGTGATAAATTAATTTTATCTAAAGCACCCTTGATGGCTGCAGCACCTAATTTTGTAGCAGGTATCGATGATAAACTACCTCCAAAACTACCAATAGCAGTGCGAACTGCCGATACTATATAAACTTCATTCATAATGATAAATTGTTTTTTGATATTGTTTTTTAAAAAGCGGTGCAAATGTAGGTATATTTGGTGTAATAGTCAATCTTAATAAACAATGTTATTATTTGGGCATTGCGTATTGAAAGTTTGTGACATAAACTGTATACATCTATAAAAGACTGCAAAAAGCATGTAAATAAATCATGGTTAAAATAATTGGGTCTCTGTCTTATAATATAAAGAAGTGCTTTTTGCTTTCTCTTTTTATTACACCATCGTTGTCAAAAATAAATTAACTTTTATGCAGGCAATGGAAATCAAAAAATTTAGAACTATAAACAAATCACCAAAGCTGTCTAACAGTGTTTCTTTGTGCAAACTAAGCAAAATCAAAAGTCAAAAATATTAGTGTATCGTTCACTTTTTAAAAATTCTATTTACATTTAGGGCGTAATACCAAACTATGTTCGCACCCCTAAAAAATTATATCAGTTCCAAACATGATGTTTTTTACAAGATAGCCCTTGTATTGATGTGCGTTTCGGTAATAGTTTATGTTTTTCCTAAAACTGTAAAATTTAAATACAGCTATCAAAAAAATAAACCTTGGCTTCATGAGGACCTCATTGCTCCTTTTGATTTTGGCATCAATAAAACTGATAATGAAATTAAAGAGGAACAATCTGATTTGGTGCTTAACAGCAAACCATATTTTAAAATAGACAATGCCATTTTTACAAAATTAGCTAAAAGTTTTCCTACCGTCTTCGACATCGAAACAGAGAAACTAGGCATAAAACCTAACGAAAAAAATTACCTCTTAAATAAAGAATTTTGCCAACGTGTGCTTAATAATATATACGGTAAAGGTATTTTAGAAACCAATGCGCAACTTGATAAAAAAGCACCGGAATACACCATTTATATTTTAAATAACAACATTGCCGAAGAAGTTGAAATTAAACAACTATTTACTATTGTTTCTGCCTTTGAATACTTAAAAAGCAATTTGGTAGAATCGCAAAATATTTCAGAAACATTGGTTATGCGTGTTTTTGAAAATCTGCTACAACAAAATATCATTTTTGACGCCATTACTACCACCAAAACACAAAAAGAAATGTTAGAGAATATCTCCTTGAGCAGAGATATGAAACAACATGGCGAGCGCATTATTTCGCGCGGTGATATTGTAGACCAAGATAAATTTAAAATTTTAGAATCACTAAAAGCTGAGTATATTAACCAAACTGGCGGCACATCAAACTTGTACTACATTATGGGGGCGCAATTTATTATGGTGGCAATGAGCATTTTAATGATGATTATTTTCATGACCCTCTTCCGAAAAGATATGTTGGCCGATAGTAAAATTTTATTTTTTATTCTACTCAACATCATGCTCACTGCTACAATGGTAGGTATTGCATCTCGTTTTAAAATTGAAAGTATTTATATTTTGCCCTTTTGTATTTTCCCCATTTTGGTGCGCTCTTTCTTTGATACCCGTGTAGCGTTGTTTATGCACCTTTCGAGCACCTTAATTGTAGGAATTATTGCACCAAATCCTTTTGAATTTATTTTTATACAAATTGTAGCCGGTTTCTTTGCTGTGTTCAGTATTTTAGATATGCACCACCGCTCTCAATTGTTTTTTACAGTAGGTATTATTTTCTTAACTTATAGTTTGGCATTTATCTCCTACTCTGTTATGCTCGAAGGAACACTAAACAATGTAGATTGGACCACCTTGCAATGGTTTGGTGTAAGCGCTGTATCTGTGCTGTTTGTTTACCCTGCCATTTTTATTTACGAGAAATTGTTTGGTTTTGTATCTGAAGTTACGCTGATGGAGCTTAGCGATATTAACTCCCCTTTGTTGCGCGCACTGGCATTAAAGGCGCCTGGCACTTTTCAACACGCATTGCAAGTAGCTAATTTGGCCGAAGAAGCCATTATAGCTATAGGCGGTTCCTCTCTGCTAGTGCGTACTGGCGCGCTTTATCATGATATTGGCAAAATGGACATGCCCATGTATTTTATAGAAAACCAAAGTGAGGGTGTGAACCCACATAACGAACTCAGCTTTGAAGACAGTGCAGCCATTATTACCGGCCATGTGATTAAAGGCATAGAAATAGCCAAAGAAAATAACCTGCCCGATCAATTGATAGATTTTATTAGAACCCACCATGGCACCACAAAGGCCCAATATTTTTACCAAAGCTTTTTGAAAAATTTCCCCGACGAAGAAATAGATGTAAGCGTGTTCCAATACCCAGGCCCCATTCCTTTTAGTAAAGAAACTGCCGTACTCATGATGAGCGACAGCGTAGAAGCGGCTTCGCGCAGCCTTAAGCATTATGATGCCGATAGCCTCGAAAAACTGGTAGACCGTGTGATTGACTCCCAAATAGCCCAAAACCAATTTGCCAATGCCGATATTACTTTTAAAAACATTACCGTCATTAAACGCATCTTTAAAAAGAAATTAAGTAATATTTATCATTTACGAATTGAATACCCTCAATAGCATTATAGAAAAGAGACATGAATAGCTTTCATTATTTTGGGGATTATTTTTATGGAATATTTATTACTACTATACTTTATTACTTTACATTAATTGGAGCTAATGTTTTAGGAAAAAAAAAGGAAAGACAATTGCTTGAAAAAGCAAATGATGATCAAATAGCTGAAGAAAAAACGCGTATTGCTATTGAAATGCATGATGATATTGGGGCCGACCTCAGCAACCTGCTATTTAAACTAAGAATTTATCAAAATACATTCGGAACAAAAAATATTGAAGAGTATCATCAAATTGAACGTTTTACCAAAGAAATAATTAAAAAAGTAAATGAAACCATTTGGACATTAAACAGTGAAAAAGACAACTTAGTTTCCTTAAATAATTTTCTGCTTAAATATTTAGATGATTTTTTTAGCAGTAGCGAAATTAATTACCGTTTCATTAAAGTTTCCAATTTGCAAGAGGTTCCTATTTCTGTTGAAATAAGAAGCAATATTTATCATCTCTTTAAAGAATCAATCAATTATGTAACGCTGTTTTCAGGCCTCAATGATTTAGAGGTGCAAATAGATTATACAGCAAATAACATCATTATTATAATTATGGACAATGCTTTACGACAAGAAAATGAATTGATACAATACCAAGCCTTATTTCAATTCATCGAAAATAGAATAGCTCTATTAAAAGGAAAAATGGAGCTTAAAAAAGAGGCAGGTAAAAATAATGAGTTGATTTTTACCATAAACCTATAAAATCAAACTTTGTATGAAAATTACAAATATTAAATACAATTTTTAAAATTAGGTGATGAAAATTTATATTTTTGACAGCCATTTAAATTGCTGCATTTAAAACCTATACAAATAATAAATTAAATGAACGAATTTGATTATGCCGATAGTTTTACACATAAATTCATTCAAACATTTTCTCAATATGTTTTATTATTTTTCCTACTACGCTTTCTTTATTATGCTTATTTAGAAAGGCAATTTTGGCGCAAAGAGAATGAAGATAAATTAGATTTAGTTAAATCAAAAATTGCTTATGGAATGCACCAAGACATTGGCAATGATTTAAATGCACTGCAATTTAAAATAACTAACTGGCATAGTAAAAATGGGAATATTGCGTCACCCGAATATGATCAGCTCCAAAATAGCACCAAACAAATTATTACCAAAGTAAATGATATTGTATGGTCACTCAAAACAGAAAAAACAAACCTACCTGCCATAATTGACTATTTAGTAAACTATGCTGAAGATATTTTAGGAACTACTAAAATGGCTTTTAATTATAAGGTTACATCCAATATTCCTAAACTAAAAATAGACATTGAAACTAAAAAGCACATTTATCTTTTATTTAAAGAGGCCTTAAACAATGCTATTAAACACGCAAAAGCGAGCGAAATTAATGTTGAAATAAGTTATATCAAACGTAAATTAAAAATAAGTATTGCTGATAATGGGAATGGATTTAACTTGAACGAAATTAATAGAGGCAATGGTATTGATAACATGCAAAACAGAATCAAAAAATTGAACGGCAATTTGTACTTTTTGCCTAAGCTACCAAATGGAAGTATTGTTCAATTTGAATTAAAAATTCAAAACAATATATTTGCTTAAGAAAGTGATAAAAACTAAAAATTATTTTTTATGGGATCAGAAATAATTACCATTGCGCTAGTAGAAGACCATGCTGAATTTAGAAACAGCTTGTGCGAATACATTAACAACAACAAGGCCTACCAATGTTCAGCTTTTCCAAATAGTCAGAGCATTTTGTCGCGCATAAAAGAAACGCACAGTTGCCCTCAAATAATTTTGATGGACATTAACATGCCGGGTAAAGATGGCATAGAATGCACACAAATCATCAAAAATAAGTATCCTAACACTTTGGTAATGATGTGCACCAATAGTGAAGATGATGATAAAATATTTAAAGCGCTGCAAGCTGGGGCCAGTGGCTACATTTTAAAACAAGACACTTCAAAAGATATATTTAATGCACTTGAAAATTTATTGCATGGCGGATCGCCAATGAGTCCTGTTATTGCAAGAATCGTAGTGGCCTCCTTTAGCCAAATCAAAAAGAATGAATCACCTGCAGAGATGCTCTCTGAGAGAGAGAATCGTATTTTAGAGCAGTTGGCATCAGGAATGCGCATTAAGCAAGTGGCTGAACAAAATTTTGTTTCAATAAATACTGTAAAAACACATATCCGAAGAATTTACAATAAACTGCAAGTTAACTCTTTGCTAGCAGCAGTAAATAGTTTAAAAAAGTAATACCAATGTGATTTATAAATTACGCCAATAATTTAAAATCTTAAATTTGTGAATGCCGATCGGAAAAAAGTTTTAGACAAATGCAGTGAAACAAATTTGGGCCATTACTTATT
>CAMBZU010000100.1 GCA_945872355.1 Chitinophaga pinensis | reverse complement strand
GCGGAGACTGAGGGATTCGAACCCTCGATACACTTGCGCGTATACAAACTTTCCAGGCTTGCTCGTTCGACCACTCTGACAAGTCTCCAAAAACTGGACTGCGAAAGTAGTAAATTATTCTACACTTACTTCTTTGTGCTCCTTTTCATATTTCCTTACCACATAAAACAACACAACAAGCATTGCCGCACTTACAAGCACGTAAAGCGTTCCACCTTGTCCAACTCCTACTGTTTCAACTGCTTGAGACATTCCGTTCTTTTGTATCATATAAGCAATAAAAACAGCGCCAGCATTGTTTACAAAATGCCCAATAATGGGCAACCATAAGCTACCGCTCCATAACAATAAATAGCCAAAAGCAGCTCCCATAAACATGCGTGGAAAAAAACCTAAAAACTGCATGTGCAATGCACTAAACAAAATGGCCGATAACCAAATGCCTACATGTGGGTTGTTGGTTAATTTATGAAATAAAGGTTGAAATAATCCTCTAAATAATAACTCCTCTCCTACTGCTGGAATAAGTGCAATCATAAATAAATTAATAAGTAAGTCGGAAGTGCCATTCATTTGCAAAAATATTTTGGTAATTGCTTCAGCTTCTTTCTCCGATTCGTGCATCCATGCTGGAGCCGGCATTTGGCTATTTAATTCGGCCATCCAATTAATTATTGGCTGCGCACAAAGCATAATTAACACAGCGCATAAAAACGAGTACAACAAAGGCCTTTTACTTAATGATAAATAGGCCAATATTTTGTTGCTATCAAGTTTAGCAAATATAAAAGTGGGCACAATAAATAATCCTAAAGCCTGCATCACCTGCATCATTTTTAGCGCAGGAATCACGTTTGGGTTGGCTGTATCTTTTAAGATACCGGGGTTAGAAAGTATAGGTAATTGATAAACAGATGTGGCCACTAAAATAGAGAGTACAGAAAAAATACCAATTGATACTAAGGCAAGACCCGTTAAAATAAGTAATTTGCTTGCGGCAGACTGCTGTTCGAGTATGATTCTTTGGCCCATGATTTTTATTTGATTTTTTAGGTAAAAAAAGTAGAAGCAATTGCTTACTTTTGCACAAAAATATAAATTACTTTGGTTAAAATAGGAAATATTGATTTAGGTGAATTTCCACTGCTATTAGCACCCATGGAAGATGTGAGCGATCCGCCATTTAGAGCAGTTTGCAAACAAAACGGGGCCGATTTAATGTACACTGAATTTATTTCATCAGAAGGCTTAATTCGCAATGCTGCTAAAAGCATGCAAAAGCTCGATATTTTTGACTACGAAAGACCAATTGGTATTCAAATTTTTGGTGGCGATATCGATAGCATGCGCGAATCGGCTATTATTTCGGCTAGTGTTGGTCCCGATTTGGTAGATATTAATTATGGTTGCCCTGTTAAAAATGTTGCTTGTAGAGGCGCTGGCGCTGCGCTATTACGCGATATTCCTAAAATGGTAGCTATTACTGCCGAAATTGTAAAATCAGTAAACATTCCGGTAACCGTAAAAACACGTTTAGGTTGGGACAATGATACAAAAAATGTTCCCGAAGTAGCCGAAAGATTGCAAGACATAGGCATTAAAGCATTAACAGTGCATGGCAGAACGCGTGTGCAAATGTACAAAGGCGAAGCCGACTGGACATTGATTAGAGAAATAAAACAAAACCCAAGAATTAACATTCCAATTTTTGGGAATGGTGATGTAGATAGTCCTGAGAAGGCCTTGCACATGAAAAATACTTATGGTGTAGATGGCATTATGATTGGTCGTGCTTCCATTGGTTATCCTTGGATTTTTAATGAAATAAAACACTTTTTAAAAACAGGCGAACATTTGCCAAAACCATTGGTAGCTGAGCGTGTGGCTGTTTGTAAACAACATTTAGATTTTTCAATAAAATGGAAAAAACAAGTATTAGGCATTTTAGAAATGCGCAGGCATTATGCCAATTACTTTAAAGGTTTTTCTGATTTTAAGGAATACAGAATGCGCTTGGTAACTACAAATGATATTGATGAAATTTATCAAACTTTAGAAGAAATTAAAAACAATTACAGTCAAGCTGAAACTTTGGCTCACGTATAAATTTAAAAAAGATGAATATGAAATTTGGTGTAGTAGTATTTCCTGGATCCAATTGTGATGCAGATATGATTTATGTACTAGAAACAATTCTTAAGCAAAAAGTGGTAAAGCTTTGGCATAAAGATACCGACTTGCAAGGTTGTGATTTTATCATCTTACCTGGCGGTTTTTCTTTTGGTGATTATTTGCGTTCTGGCGCAATTGCTCGCTTTTCTCCTATCATGGAAAAAGTAATTGAATTTGCTAACAAGGGCGGTTTATTAATGGGAGTTTGCAATGGTTTTCAAATTTTATGTGAGGCAGGATTAGTCCCAGGGGCCTTGCTGCATAACGATAATCAAAAGTTTAACTGTAAAAATGTTTTTATTGCTCCTGAAAATTATAACACCATAGTTACACAAGCCTGCGAGGTGTTGCAACCATTAAAAATTCCTATTGCACATGGCGAAGGGCGCTATTATGCAGATGAAAATACACTTAAAGAAATAAAAGCAAATGGCCAAATTTTATTTAGGTATTGCGATGCAGAAGGTAATATTACACCAATGGCTAATCCTAATGGCTCGTTAGAAAATATTGCTGGTGTTTGCAATGTGCAAAAAAATGTTTTTGGTATGATGCCGCATCCAGAAAGAGCTGCAGATATTAACCTAGGCAATAAAGATGGCTTAAATATTTTTCAATCCATCTTAAAACTGGTAACAGCTTAAGCCAGCACTAATCAATAGATTGTAACAGCGCAATGTGATTAAGTTAAGAGATACTCTTTTAAGTTAAAACTCGACATCAATTGCTGTTATTTCGGTTACTAAACGCAGCCTCAAAAACATAGAAACAAAAAATGTTGATGGTTTTCCAAAATGTTTTTATATTGAAGCCACAATGGCTAAAATGTGCTCAAAGTTAAACTGTTCCAAAGCTTGAGGGTCATGTTTAAAAACAACTTTCGCATCAAGGTACAACTGGTTTAATCGATTAAAAATAACTTGGTCGTTGGCCTCACTCAAGCCCGCTCCACAAATGCCTACACTACTTAAAAAACTTTTGTCGAGCTCTTGCTCCGCCACCTCAATTTCTAACTCACATTGCGCAAGGAAATTTTCATTGTAGCCCTTGTTGTAATGATTAAAAAAGTTCAGATACTTGTGGCAAGTTAACCAACTAATTTTTGCAATGAGATATAAATGATCTCTTGTACAGGGAAGGGTTATATTTTTCATACATCATAATTTTATAGCGGAACTTACCTGAAAAGCTTGTTCTAGCTGATTTCTAATTATTATATAGAAGGCCCTTAGGTTTTTTAAGGACGTTTTCAGGTAAAGGTTTAAATCATTCTTTTTAGTTGAGAATTAAATATGAAATCAGCCAATTGATAAAAAGCTGCCAGTGTCTTAACGAATGCACATGTACAATGTTTCATTTCAGCCCATTTAATTAATTCCTGAATTTTAGTGGTGAACTATATTTTGAGTTTAATTTACCTCAACAAATTCTCGAACCCCAGCACTCGAAAGCTCGCGATGGATTGAATTAAAGTTGGTAAAGCTATGCAACATTACTCATGTTCAATATTGTATTTAAACCTCAATAAAATAATTACCATTTCCTTGTTAGTAACAATTTAGGAATTCAAGTCATTGAATAAACCCAGAAAGTAATTTTATATCCTAAAATAAATTTAATTGTCTTTCGAAATAACAATATTGGGAAGCAGCTCCGCTACACCTACAATAAATAGGCACCCTACCTCACAGGTAGTTACAATTTACGACCGCTATTTTTTAATAGATTGTGGCGAAGGAGCGCAAATGCAAATGCGTAAATACAAAGTTAAATTTGCAAAAATTAATCACATTTTTATAAGCCATTTGCATGGCGATCATATCCTTGGTTTACCTGGCTTTCTCTCTAGTTTACACCTAATGAACAGAACCAACGACTTACATATATATTGTCACGAACCCCTAAAAGAAATATTGGAAATTCAGTTCAAACACAGTGAAACATATTTACGCTACAAAATAATTTATCATTTTCTTGAAGAAAAACAAAGTGAAATTATTTTTGAAGATGATAAATTAACTGTAGAAACACTCATCTTAAATCACAGAATCCCATGCTGTGGATTTGTTTTTAGAGAAAAACCCTCTTTATTATCTATTAGAAAAGATAAAATAGAGGCTTATCAAATTTTACCTCAAGATATTCCAAGCATTAAAAAAGGAAACGACTATAAAGCTCCTTCCGGAAAGTTGGTACCATATAAAGAACTTACTTATCCTCCAAAGTCACCAGAGTCTTATGCGTATTGCTCCGACACAAAATATGATGAAAGTATTTTTCCACAGTTACAAGGGGTAAAAATACTTTATCACGAAGCTACTTTTTTACATGAACTGCTCAAGAGAGCCAATGAAACTTTTCATACCACTGCCAAACAAGCCTCAGATGTAGCAGATAAATGCGGCGTGCAAAAACTACTCATCGGTCATTTCTCTGCGCGCTACAACGATTTAGAACCACTATTAGATGAAGCAAGAAAAGGATTTAAAGAAACCTATTTGGCCAAAGAAGGAGAAGTATTTTCGTTAAACTAACAGAACACTTTCACTTTTTCCTTTACTTTTAAGAACTAATGAAACACTTGTTTGTTTAATACTTTCAAATTACAAATGAATGAATGAAGAGCAAATAGCTATATTTTGGTTTCGAAGAGACCTAAGGATTAACGACAATGCGGGTTTATATCATGCGCTCAAAGAAAATCCTTGTGTATTACCGCTCTTTATTTTTGATTCAGAAATTTTAGAAAAACTAGAAGATAAGCAAGACAAAAGAATCGAGTTTATACATCATAATTTAGAAAAATTACAAGTTCAACTTGCCGAACTTCAAAGCTCAATGTTGGTTTTGTCAGGTAAACCAATCGATGTCTTTAATAATATAATAAAGAAATACAACATCCAAAAAGTAATCACCAATCACGATTACGAACCGTATGCAAATACCAGAGATAAAGAGATTGCCGCCTTTTTAAACAGTCAAGGAATTGAATTTCAAACTTATAAAGACCAAGTAATTTTCGAAAAAAACGAGGTAGTAAAAGATGACAATAAGCCATATACTGTTTTTACACCTTATATGCGAAAATGGAAAAGTAAATTAAGCCCATTCTATCTTAAACAGTATCCAACACAAAAGTACTATAATCACTTTATTAAAACCTCGGCTTTTACAATCCCAACGCTCATCGAAATTGGATTTACTTCCTCAGGAAGCTTATTCCCATCAAACATTGTAAATCCGCAAATCATTAAAAACTATAAAGAACAAAGAGACTTTCCATCAGTAAATGGTACAAGCAAATTAAGCATTCATTTGCGCTTTGGTACCATTAGCATTCGCGAATTACTGCGCCATGCTCAAATCATAAATGAAACATGGCTTAATGAGTTAATTTGGCGTGAGTTTTATATGATGATTTTACACCATTTTCCACAGGTAACCCATAATGCATTTAAACCAAAATATGATTTTATACCATGGTCAAATAATGAACAACATTTTAAGCTTTGGTGTGAAGGAAAAACAGGTTATCCAATTGTTGATGCCGGTATGAGAGAATTGAACCAAACGGGTTTTATGCACAATAGAGTGCGCATGATTACTGCAAGCTTTTTAACCAAGCACCTGCTTGTTGATTGGCGTTGGGGCGAAGCCTATTTTGCAAAGAAACTTTTAGATTTTGAATTAAGTAGTAACAATGGTGGTTGGCAGTGGAGCGCAAGCAGTGGATGCGATGCAGCTCCTTATTTCAGAGTATTTAATCCTTATGAACAAACAAAAAAATTCGACCCAAAATTAATATACATCAAACGTTGGATTCCAGAATACGATGAGTTGACTTATATTAATCCAATTATAGAACATAAGTTTGCTCGCGAACGGGTGTTAAGAACTTATAAAGAAGCGCTAAGTAGTTAAAAAGAAAATATCTTTGTGAAAGTTTGTCATGTATTTTGATAATGGTATATAAATTGAAACAAACCATTAAAATTTACTTTTAAATATATACTTTTGTAATCACTAATAAACAATAACTATGGAAAACAATCAGTTCAATCTTTCTGGCAATAGTAACTACGCTCAAACAAATAGCAATGTTAAAACTTTCATGTCCAATGTATTTTCTTGGATGTTTTTGGCATTAATAGTTACTTCTGTAACTGCGTGGTGGTTCGCCACCGATTTAAGTTTGCTTAGCATGTTAGTTACCGAAGAAGGTAAAATGTCTATATTAGGATGGGTCGTAATGTTAGCCCCTATAGGCTTTGTATTACTAATGTCGTTTGCTTTTAATAGATTGTCTTATACCACATTAATTATATTATTTTTAACTTATGCTGCTTTAGTAGGTGTAAGTATGAGTTTTATCTTATTGGCTTATACACTCAGTTCAGTATTTTTAACTTTTGCTATCACAGCAGGAATGTTTGGAACAATGGCAGTAGTAGGATACACCACCAAAACAGATTTAACCTCCTTTGGTAAAATTATGATGATGGGCCTTGTGGGCATATTAATAGCTACAATAGTAAATATGTTTATGCAAAGCAGTATGTTGCATTATATCATTAGCTATGTAGGGGTAGCTGTTTTCACGGGTTTAACAGCCTATGATGTGCAAAAACTTAAAATGATTGGAGAGGGCACAACTTATGGCGAAGAGAACACTAAAAAGCTTTCCATTTTAGGAGCCCTTACTTTGTATCTTGACTTTATCAATTTATTTTTAATGCTACTTCGCCTTTTTGGCGGCAGAAAAAATTAGGAATACTATTTCTAGTATAAAAGTCGCCTGCTGAGTATTTACTCAACAGGCGACTTTGCTTTTTATTAGTACTCGAGTTTTAAATAACGTTCTTTAATGATATTAATATGATGTTTTTCATGTCCGGCAATCATAAAGAGAATAGCTCGAACACTCATTTTACTATTGTTGGCCAATCCCATCTTGCTAAGAGTGAGTTGATCAAAGCTCTTAAACATAGTTATATTTGATTCTCTTACAATACTAAACTCATGAGCAAGGTCGTAAAGGCTTCGTTTGTTAAAGTTCGCCGACGCAACATATTGGTTTTCGTCAAAACCTGGCAACGCTTTTAATTCACCTCTTGCTATGCAAAGCGCACGGTAGCCTAAAATTCTTTCTACATCGCAAATATGACCTAAAACTTCTTTAATAGTCCACTTTCCATCAGCATAGCTGAAATCCTCCATGTCAACCGGCACCATGCCAATAAACTGCTGCATTTCAATAATTTGATGATCTAATGCTTCAATACCATTTTTTTCCTTTACTAGATTAATATAGTAGGTATAATAAGGGGGGTGTTCACTTGGTTCAGGTTTTATCATTTTCAATAAGGTATAGTTGCAAATATATAAAAAAGCCAATTTGTAAAAGTTTCAAAATGTTGATAAATTATATAACCCCTTTATTTTGAGCAAATTTTGTGTTCGTTAATTTATTTTTAAAAATTTATTAACCAAATATGTTGTTTGATAGGTTATTAAATCTTAAATTTGGAAATATTTCAGTGATAAGTTAATTTTCAGTACAATAATTTAAACAAATTTTATTCATTTAATAATTGGAGGAAACAAGCTATGAACGTGCAAATTCAGTCGATTCACTTCGATGCAGACAAAAAATTATTATCATTCATTCAAGAAAAAGTTGATAAGCTAAATCACTTTCATGATGGAATTATTGAGGGAACAGTGTTTCTAAAAATAGAAAAAGCGCATGCTGCAGAAAATAAAGTAGCAGAAATTAAACTACATGTATCGGGGCAAGATCTTTTTGCTAAAAGAAACTGCCAAACCTTTGAGGAAGCAGTTGATACGTCAATTGAAGCCTTAACAAAACAACTAAAAAAACACAAAGAAAAAGTAAGAGGGGTGTAATTTTTTACCCTTAATGGCTTATTTTTAGAGAAAAAAACTAAAATAAGTTTTGTAATTAGAAAATTGATTTATACATTTGCAGTCCTTTTTTGAAAAGGGCTGCTTTTGTTTTCATGGGCAAGCCTCGATAGACTAAGGAAGCATCAAGCCGATGTAGCTCAGTTGGCCAGAGCAGCTGATTTGTAATCAGCTGGTCGGGGGTTCGAATCCCTCCATCGGCTCTTAAAGTTCTTTGAAAAGATTTTCTAATTTGTGAAATTAGCGAGGGGAGTTACCAGAGTGGCCAAATGGGACAGACTGTAAATCT
>CAMBZU010000099.1 GCA_945872355.1 Chitinophaga pinensis | reverse complement strand
TATTGCCAATTAAATGGCTCAAAGTTTTGCGCAAAATTAATGATGTAGCATAATAGTAAACTAATAGTTAAAATGTACTTTTTCATGGTGTTTTGGTGTTGTTTAATCAGCCTTCAAAAGTAATCAAATCAGCGAAATAATTATTGATGTAACTAATTATATTGCACAAATTAAAAGTGCTTATTTTTCTTGATTGCTTCATTGGCACATTGCTTCCTCGGCACATTGTCACATTGGCACATTTGTTTTAACCGCAAAGCACGCAAAGAAGACGCAGAGCGCGCAAAGTAAAATAATATTCATTTTCAAATTGCATTTTCACATTGCTTCATTGGCACATTGGCACATTTTTTATTGCCACAGATTAAATACCCATCAAAAGTCCCCAATCTTTAGAAGGCGCGGCGCAAGCAATCTTAAAAATCATCAATTTAATATTCAACCCATCAGCTAATCATCTCATCAGCTAATCACCATCATCAGCTAATCATCTCATCAGCGTCATCAGCTAATCACCATCATCAGCTAATCATCTCATCAGCGTCATCAGCTAATCATCTCATCACCGTCATCACCGTCATCAGCTAATCATCTCATCAGCGTCATCAGCTAATCATCTCATCACCGTCATCACCGTCATCAGCTAATCATCTCATCATCTCATCAGCGTCATCAGCTAATCAGCTAATCAGCGTCATCAGCTAATCATTTCATCACCGTCATCACCGTCATCACCGTCATCAGCTAATCAGCTAATCATCTCATCACCGTCATCAGCTAATCAAAAGCGTAATGCTCCAACCGCTCTAAACTAACTACATCAATACTGCAAAAGTTAAACTCACTGGCCACACGCCCTTTTATTAAGTAACATCCTTTTCCCCGCAATGGAAACTCCTTTGCTATTTTAGGAAAATGCGTAGTGTCAAAAAAGCGCCCTTCTGTATCAATAAAAGTTCCAAAAAGCATTTCTTCCTTGTGCTTGGTGCGCGTGTATTTGATGGTGACTAAATAACCAACCAGGCTGATGGTTTTGCCCACCAATGTTGCTAAATCTGTGGTCTTTAAAGTAGTTTGGGGTAAGTTTTTAATAAAGGCAAAAGGGCTGCATAATGGAAAGCCTAATAACTGCATTTCATCTAAGGCATCATCTCTATCGTTATGATACAACTCGGGCATGTTGTACAATTTATACTCAGGTTCAAACAATTCTTTTTCTACATGTGTTTTTTTATCATCGCCCATAATGGTATGAATATCCCAAAGCAACTGCTTTTTAGTACGACCAGTAAAATTAAAAGTACCCACGCGTATCAATAAACGTAATTGATCTAAGCTAATGGCCACCCTTTTCATGAAGTGGGTTAAGCAAGTAAATACACCATTTTTATTGCGTTCGGTTAAAATATTTTCTGCGGTGTTTTGCTCCAATTCGGCAATGTGTATAAACCCTAAATAAATAGCATTGCCTTCAATGTCGGTTAAATAGCTGCTTTTATTAATGTGTGGCGCAATAATTTCGGCACCATGCATGCGTGCTTCGTGTACATAATATTCTGTACGATAAAAACCACCAAAGTTGTTGATCACAGCCACCATGTGCTCTAAAGGAAAGTATGCTTTTAAATATAAACTCATAAAACTTTCTACGGCATAAGAAGCACTATGCCCTTTAGAAAAAGCATAACCTGCAAAACTTTCAATTTGTCGCCATACTTCTTTGCTTTCTTCTTCGGGATAACCTTTGGCTTTACAATTATCAAAAAATAGGTTTCTCACTTTTTCAAACTCCTCTCTTCCGCGATATTTGCCACTCATGCCCCTCCGCAACATATCGGCCTCGCCAAGCCCAAGGCCAGCATAATAATGTGCCACTTTAATCACATCCTCTTGATACACCATTACGCCAAATGTTTCTTCTAAAATTTTATAAATGGGCGCAGGTGTTTCGTAGCTCGGTTTTTGACCTTTAAAGCGCAAAATATATTCGCGCATCATGCCCGATGAGGCCACACCGGGTCTAATAATAGAACTTGCTGCTACCAAAGCTTTGTAAGTTTCGGCTCCTAATTTTTTTAATAACATGCGCATGGCAGGACTTTCTACATAAAAACAACCAATGCAGCGCGCTTCACGCAGTAAAGTTTTAATTTCAATATCTTCTTTAAACTTTTTTACATCATGTATATCAATGTTGATGGCTTTGTTTTTTTTTACCAATTCAACCGCATCTTTAATATGCCCCAAGCCGCGTTGCGATAAAATATCAAACTTATATAAACCCACATCTTCGGCTTCCAACATGCTAAACTGACTTGTAGGAAATCCTTTGGGTGGATAATTATTGGCGGTGTAATAATGAATAGGCTTTTCTGAAATTAAAATACCGCCTGCATGTATGCTTAAATGATTTGGAAAATCGTTTATTTGATTGCTGTAGGCGTAAATCAATTTGGTGATGTGATCGGGCGTGTTTTTAAGTTTTCTATCTTCTAACAAGATATCTATTTCATCTTTTGGTAAGCCAAAAACTTTTCCCAACTCGCGCATCACCGCATTGGCCTGAAAAGTACTGTAGGTAGCCAGCAAACAAGTATGCGCCTCGCCATGTGTTTCAAAAATATGACGTATTACATCATCACGATCTTTCCAACTAAAATCTAAATCAAAATCGGGCGGGCTCGTACGAAATGGATTTAAAAAACGCTCGAAATATAAATCTAAATCAATAGGATCAACATCGGTAATGCGCAGTAAATAAGCCACCATACTATTGGCGCCACTACCACGCCCTACATAAAAATAATTTTTGTGTTGCGCATAACGCACAATGTCATGATTAATCAAAAAATAAGATGAAAAATTAAGCTCACTAATCAATTTAATTTCCTTTTCCATGCGGTCAATAATAGCATCATCTGTTTGAGGATAGCGATATTTTAAACCATCATAGCAAAGACTCATCAATAAATGATAATCTTTTTTTAGACTGCCAGTAAAACTTTTTTTGTTTTTATTGGTACCAAATTCAAAATCGATATGGCATTGCTCTACTATTTTTTGCGTGTTGTAAATGATGGTAGGAAAATCATAATAAATGGTCAGTAAATCTAAAGGCGGCAACATGATTTCATCAGGCGTAGTTTGCTCGCTCAAAGGTAATTTACTCAAAAGCGTATTGTTATCAACCGCGCGCAGTAAGCGATGTATGTTAAATCCTGTTTTGTTGATAAAAGTTACTGGTTGTAAAATCACCATGCGTGTATGCCATTTTTTGTAAACCGAAAAACGAAAATGATTTAACTCGCTGGGCTTTATGCCGATGTAAATGCGCGCATCGTTTTTAAATAGTGAAATAGTTTTTTTTTCATCTTGCTGAAATCTTTGCTGAAAGGCAGGGTAGGGGATCACAATAAAACAATCATCACTGGCAGGGAAATAATCGGGTAAAATAGTTTTGCCACTCACCGAACAATCCGATAAATATGTATTGAGGGATGCAAAACCTTCATTGTTTTTGGCTATGCCTATAAATTGTTGTTGTACGCCATTTCTAAAATCGATGCCCACAATTGGCTTTACATTGTATTTTTTCGAAAGCCGCACAAAATCAAGTACGGCCGATGTGTTGTTGATATCGCTTAATACAAATTGTGTAACTCCTAACTGCTGGGCCTGCGCCAACAATTGGGCTACGCTCAATGTGCCGTATTTAAAACTGTAATAAGTATGACAATTGATATACATAAAATGATTAAATAAAAGTCAATTAATATGATTCCAATATAATCTTTATTATTTAATTTTAACCTATAATTCAGTTTTAACTGCATAAGTGTTTGATTGATACTTGAAAAATATTTTACACCCTATTGATCCAATATTCATTATGAGGAAAAATACGGCCGCTGAATAAATTATACCATCATCTAATTTGGAATAAAAAACGTTGCAAGCCGATTAATGGAATAAAGCAAAAAATTTAAAATTGATTAACATTAAGTTCCTAAAATTGCCCTTAACTTTGAAAAAAAATACCTCATGTTAAGTATAAGAAAAGCCATTAAAGAAGATGTGCCTGCCATCATGGAAATATACAATGAAGCCATAGTAAACACCACAGCAACATTTGATACAGAGCCAAAATCATTACATGATAGAATGGATTGGTTTGCAAACCGCGATGAGAACTTCCCAATTTTTGTGGCGCAAAAAGGCGGATTAATTGTGGGCTACGCAGCACTTAACAAATGGAGCGAGCGCAAAGCTTATGATGTAACAGCCGAAATATCATTATATATTTTACCCGATTTTCGCCACAGCGGAATTGGAAAACAATTATTAGAAGTAATTTTAGCAGAAGCACAACATACAGAACTTGTGTCAATACTAGCACGCATTACCGAAGGCAATGAACATAGCATTTATTTACATAACAAAAATGGGTTTAAGTTAGTAGGCGTAATGAAAAGTGTGGGCGTAAAGTTTGATAAGTTACTTGATGTAACAATGCTACAGCGCTTACTTTAGTATGAATTATTTCTTTAATAATTCATCAATTTTAGCAACGTAATCGGCACTGTCATCTAAAAAGAATTCAAAAGTTGGTACAATCCGCAATTGCTTGCCAATTCTATCTCCCATCTTTCCCCTTATTTCACGCGATATCTCTTTGGTTTTATCCATAATTCCTTGCTTGTCGTTATTTCCAAAAATACTTAAATAAGCCTTGGCATGCGATAAGTCAGCACTAATTCTAACTTTTGTAACTGAAATAAAGGCGCCAGCATAATGATGCCCCAATTCACGTTGAAACATTTCACCCATTTCTTTTTGTAATAATCGTGCTACTTTTAGCTGTCTTTTCGTTTCCATGTGGTCTGTCCTCCTTATTCAATTTGCACAAAGGTAATTTTAAATGATAATTTTTACATAATTATTTATAACATGCAATTAAGTGAACATAAATCAATATTTTTGAAAACTTTTTAATTCACATAAATAATTTATCATGGCATTCATAACCAATATTACCGCAAGACAAATTTTAGATTCTAGAGGAAATCCAACCGTTGAGGTAGATGTTTTTACCGATACAGGTGCTGTTGGGCGCGCCGCAGTGCCTTCAGGTGCTTCAACTGGTACGCACGAAGCAGTAGAATTGCGCGATGGCGATAAAAGTGCCTATCTCGGAAAAGGCGTTTTAAAAGCAGTTCATAACATTAATACAGCTATACGCGAAGAGTTAAATGGTCAATATATTTTTGATCAAAATGTTATCGATAAAAAAATGATTGCTTTAGATGGTACTGATAACAAAGCAAATCTTGGTGCAAATGCAATATTGGGTGTTTCAATGGCTGTGGCTAAAGCTGCTGCACAAGAAGCCGGTCAAACTTTGTTTCGTTACGTTGGTGGTGTTAATGCCAATACCTTGCCTGTGCCTATGATGAACATTTTAAACGGGGGCTCTCATGCCGATAACAGTATCGATTTTCAGGAGTTTATGGTGATGCCTACAGGTGCTAAAAGTTTTAGCGAAGGCTTACGCATGGGGGTTGAAATATTTCATCATTTAAAAAATGTACTTAAAAGCAAAAACTACTCTACCAATGTGGGTGATGAAGGTGGTTTTGCACCAAATATTAAGTCAAATGAAGAAGCTATTGAAGTTGTATTGCAATCTATTGAAAAGGCAGGCTATAAGCCAGGTGTTGATGTATTTATTGCCATGGATGCCGCTGCTTCTGAATTTTATAAATCTGATGAAAAAGTGTATCATTTCCACAAATCAAGTGGCGATAAGCTAAGTCCATCAGACATGGTTAACTATTGGGCCGATTGGTGCAAAAAATATCCAATTATTTCTATTGAAGATGGCTTGGCCGAAGACGATTGGGATGGCTGGAAAATGATGACCGATAAATTAGGTAGCAAAATTCAATTGGTGGGCGATGATTTATTTGTAACCAATGTAAACCGCCTTCAAAGAGGAATTGATAATAATATTGCAAATTCTATCCTTGTTAAAGTAAATCAAATTGGTTCCCTCACCGAAACAATAAATGCCGTTTCATTAGCCAATAACAATGGCTATACAGCTGTTATGAGTCACCGAAGCGGTGAAACTGAAGATACAACCATTGCCGATTTAGCGGTGGCGTTAAATACAGGGCAAATTAAAACGGGCTCTGCTTCCCGCACTGATAGGATCGCTAAATACAACCAATTAATACGTATCGAAGAAATTTTAGGTGAAACTGCCATTTACCCCGGTAACAACCTTAAATTTGTGAAACAACGTTAATTCAATAAACAAAAATAAATTTGAAGCCAAGACTATTTGCTTTTTCAACAAGTATCAATACCTTCGTAACGAAAATATTTTGTTTTAAACTTTGCAGCAAAAAATGTTTAAATCAAGCATATATTAAAGACTAATAACACCTTACAACAGAATAATTATGGATACCTTAAAAGAAAAGTTTGCCAGCTTAGCTCTTCCTATGAAGGAAGAAGTAAAAAACTTAATTAAAGAACACGGAGATAAAAAATTAGGTGAATATACGGTTGCTTCTGTTTATCAAGGTATGAAGGGAATGATCGGTATGGTTACCGAAACATCTAAGCTAGATCCTGAAGAAGGAATTCGCTTTAGAGGATATTCAATTCCCGAGCTAAGAGAAAAGCTACCAAAAGCCCCAAAAGGGTCAGAGCCATTGCCTGAAGGTATTTTTTACTTGATGTTAACAGGCGAAATTCCAACGTATGATGATGTACTCAATATCAGCAATAACTGGGCACGCAGAAGTATTGTGCCAAAGCACGTATTTGATATTTTAGAAAAACTACCTGCCAACACGCATCCTATGACACAGTTTTGTATTGCCATCAGCGCGCTACAAACCGAATCATTATTTGCTGCAGCTTACAAAAAAGGAATCAACAAAAAAAATTATTGGGATTATACCTACGAAGATTCAATGAATCTTATTGGTCGCTTACCACGTGTTGCTGCTTTCATTTACAGAAAAATGTATCACAACAATGTGCATATTGAACCAGATCCAAAATTAGATTGGGCAGCCAACTTCGCGCATATGTTAGGTTTCGAGCAAATTGATTTCAGAAGATTGATGCGTTTGTATTTAACCATACATGCCGATCATGAAGGTGGAAATGTTTCTGCTCATGCTACGCATTTAGTAGGTTCTACCTTGGCCGATCCTTATTTGGCATTTACTGCTGGTATGGCTGGCTTAGCTGGTCCTTTACATGGTTTAGCAAATCAAGAAGTAATTGCTTGGATTTTAGATATGCGCCAAGAATTAGGTGGTGGTTTGCCAACCAAAGAGCAAATTGCCGATTATGTAAAGAAAACTATCGAAGAAGGAAAAGTAATTCCGGGCTACGGACATGCAGTATTGCGTAAAACCGATCCTCGATTTACAGCACAGCAAGATTTCTATAACCGTCATATCAAGCCAAAAGGCGATGATGATTTGTTAGAAATTGTACAAAGCATTTACGAAGTAGTGCCGCCAATTTTAGGCTCTATTGGTAAAATTAAAAACCCTTGGCCAAATGTTGATGCCCATTCTGGCGCATTATTAATGCATTACGGCTTAGTGGAATTTGATTTCTATACCGTATTGTTTGGTGTTTCTCGCTCACTAGGCGTATTATCATCACTAATTTGGGACAGAGCTTTAGGTCATCCATTAGAAAGACCAAGTTCTATTACCACCGAAGGTATTAAAAAGAAAATTGCCGCAATGGATAAGGCCTAATAAAAGCAATAAAAATTATTAAAAAAGTAGCTCTCGGGCTGCTTTTTTTTTGCTCTGTTTTTCATGTAAGCTATTCAGGTAAAAGCTTATACCGATGTGAAATAAGTAATGGACCAAATTTGTTTCACTTCATTTGTCCCAAACTTTTTTCCGATCGGCATTTACCAATGTAAGATTTTAAATTAGTGGCATAATTTATAAATCACATTGTTATTACAAGCGTTCTTTGGCTCATGTATTTTTGCAAACAATCAAACTGTTTTGGGCAATCCTTTCGCTTTGCTCAAGGCCGGGCCATCCGCGCTACAAGGTAGCTTGCTGCTGTCCCTATTGCGTAATTGGCTTTAAACCTAAATTCCGTATTGCAAAACTATTCAAATCACTTTCTTTCAATCCAGAGCACTTAACCTATTTTATACCGATTACACTTTCAATTTAGTCCAATTGCGGCCAAGCCTTATTGTACTAATTTCAAGCAGTATAGGCATTAAACATTGTATATTTATTAAACAGCTTTGGGCTATTTAATAAATACAATTGGTATTAAATTTAAAAATAGCGCGCAGTTCAATCAATCCAAAACACATACTGAGTGCTTAATTTCAGTAATTGCTTAGCGTTCTCGCCAATCCAATAGTTATAAGCGATTTTCGTAGACGGAAAAGCAAGGAAAAATTTGAAAGTATTTAACATTTAATGTTTCACTTTAGGGAAACTTTGTTATCTTTGCAAAGTGGACAACAAT
>CAMBZU010000098.1 GCA_945872355.1 Chitinophaga pinensis | reverse complement strand
TAGCAAATTTTGTAATCCAATAGTCAAGACTAGATCGTGAAATATTGTATTTCTTAGCTGCCGCGTTTTTTGAAATACGTCCATTACTTACGAGGTCAACTATTTTCCTTTTTAAAGAATAAGATGCTCGAACATAACCCTGTTTTTTTCGGCAGGCTCCGATTTGTTTTTGGCTTTGTCTGGTGTCATTTAGGTCGATTTTTTGTCAACCTATTTCAGGACGAGACAATTTTTAAACTTGCCCATAACGTTTTGCAGATTGGCGATGGGCGGGCTTTTCAGCACAAAAGTTAGTTCGGAGAACTGAACTTTCGGCTACAACAAAACTGTCAAGCGGAGACGAAACCCCGCCTATTGCCAATGTGCTGTTATGCGTTCGCCAAGTTGTTACTACGAAGCATATCTGTTTGAAGTCCGCACCAAGTTTATTCCTTGTCATAATTTTCTTCGTTTATTAATTGCCCTGCTTCATCGTAATATTCCCAAACACCAACTTTCATTTCTTTAAGCATAAATCCCCTTTCCTTCGTAATTCCATTTGAGTGGTAGTTTTCAATTTTGATTTTAGCATCGGATACATTTTTGATGAGTCCGTTATACATGTACAATCCAACAATTAAACAACCAACTCCACCAATTACTAATGGAAAATTCAAAGAAAAAATTAGCAGAACGTTTAAAAAGAAAAGTGCAATTGGTAATAATATTGATATTAATAGAACAGATTTTTTCTTTTTGGGACTAAAATTGTTTGAAACTATCTTAGTTATCAAATAACCAATTAGTAGTGCAATTCCAATGCTTACTAAAAAATCAATGAATGCATTACTTGGCACAATAGGAGTGGTTTTCATTTTGATAATGTTGAATAAAGTTATTTACAGAATTCTTGAATGGTTTCAGTTGCTTTTAAATATCCTAAGTTTTTTGCATGTTGCAAATCTTCACACCCTTTCTTTTCCTCGTTGAGGGCAGTGATGAAAATTATACCACGTTGCCAATATGCTTGAGCATACTTTGGGTCTAACTTTATCGCTTGATTTGAATCATACAATGCTTTGTCAAATTGTTTCAGAGAAAAATTTACTGTGCCACGAAAATAAAATGCTTTAGAATGAGTTGCATCTTTTTGAATAACTACATCGAAATCTTTTTTTGCTCCATTATAATCTAACAGTGAAAATTTAGCAAGTCCTCTATTATAATATGCGTCTGTATAATTTGGATTATATTTTATTGCGTTAGAGTAATATTCAATTGAGGTTTTGAAATTATTAAGTTGAAAATAAATTAAAGCCCTACTATAATATGCCTCTGAATATTTATTATCAAGTTTAATTGCCTTATCCAAATCAAGAGCTGCGCCATTAGTATCGCCTATTGAGTATTTTGATAAAGCTCTGTCGTAATACGCTATAGTAAAATCAGGATTAAGTTGAATGGCTTTATTATAATCTGCGATAGCAGCTTTGTGGTCTAATAGTAGCGATTTTGAAAATCCTCTGTTCAAGAAAGCTTCGGGATAATCTTGCTTGAGTTGAATTGCTTTTGAATTGTCACTTATAGAAGCGTTGTAATCTCCAATATACCTTTCTGCAACAGCACGACTATAAAATGCTTCCGCATATTTAGGATTTAATCTGATTGCTTGTGTAAAATCGTTTATTGCCCCTTTGAAGTCTCCTGCTGCACCTTTTTCAGAACCGCTATTAAAATAGTTCTCAGCAGTGTCTTGGGCGAACAAACGATTAGAAAAAATGCAAAAGATTGCTAAAAAAAAATAAGTAATGTTTTTCATTTGTGGCTTATTGTTTAGAATTGTCAAGTTTTAATTAGCACCAAAGTAAAGCAAATTAGAATTCCGAATGTTCGAGTTCGCTGTGCTGCCATTGGTGACGCATAACTATTGGATTGGCGAGTACGCTATGCAATTAGCGGATATAAAAACTCCAAATTGGTTTACCTGTAACGTTTGGATTGGCGGGGACGCCAACCAATTACCGAATATAAAAACTCCAAATTGGTTTACCTATAACGCTATGAAATTGATTTACTGTATAATTCCTTCCAACGAAGATCGGTTTGCTGGTCAACCCATTGTTTTGACTTATAGCCCCCACTTTTAAAATTCTGATTTATTAGCTTCCCAAATCCAAACGAATAATTGATACTATTGTCCTTTCCTAATTCAACGTATACACCATTAGACACTTTAAAAACACTATTTAAACCTTTGAATGTTAATCCATCGATGGAATTACTTGGCGTTTGACCAGGCTCTAATATTGTCACGCCTTGATTCTCGTCTAAAATATAAAATTGAATATTTGAATCATTCCGCGTTATTTTTCCTCCTTTTTTTATTTCTAATAACTGCAGCAAAGATGCTATACCAAGCCCTAATCCAATATTTCTGGTTGTTTGATTTTCTGAAAGTGATAATCCTACTGTTGCAAGAAGTCCTAATAACATTCTTGTATAAGGATCAATCTTATTTTCAAGCGTTTTAATCCCAGCATATGACACAATACTGGAGCTAGTTATTGTTAATTGGTTCTTTTTCATTTTCTTTTTATGAAATGTTAATCAATTTTTATTCCACTTCAATCCATCTGACTTATTGACATTTGACTAAAAGCCGACCGTTAAGACTTAATTTATCTTTACTGTCTTTGTAATATTGGGCATAACAATTGGATTGGCGGGGACGCCAACCAATTACCGAATCTAAAAACTCCAAATTGGTTTGCCATTAACGTTTTGCATGCTAGCGATGGCCGCGATACCGAAGCACTGAACTGCAAACCTATTACAAATTTATAAAAGAAATACGAACTTCCAAATTAGTACTGAACCAGCGGCTATCGCTTGCATGCTGTTGCACTAAACCACGCTTCGCGCGGAGCCTATCGTAACCTAATTTAAACTCATCAAAGCTAAACAAATAAATGAATGTTGTAATTTCCTAAATGGAAACAAACAACATACCCCCGAACAGTGATGTAGTAACATTGCTGAGCAAAGCATGCGCAGAAGTGCATGGCTTTGAAGAATTGTATCGTAGACTGGAACGCAGGATGCATACACAAAGAAGAAGCGATAGTACCAAGAAAAATTATGGTCGGCATCTTGCACAAATTGCGCTTCATTACAAATGCCTTCCAACAATTTTAGCTGACGACCAGATAGAAGATTATCTGGAAGGATTGATTTTAAAAGGTCCACCAAGTGCTTCGTATTTTAAACATACCGTTTATAGTTTGCGGTATTTGTTTCGTTTAGAAGGTTTGAATGCTAAACGCATTCAATTACCAAATATTAAAAACGATAAAAAACTACCTATTGTACTTGGTAGAGACGAAGTAAAAGCCTTGATGTTTCAGGCCAAATATGTGAAACATAAATTACTTGTTGGATTACTTTATGGTTGTGGATTACGCTGTGGCGAAGTAAGAACAATCCGTTTACGTGATATTGATTTAAGCAGAGCTATGCTACTTGTAAGAAAAACAAAAGGCAATTACGATAGATATGTACCACTCGGAAAGCTCTTGGTTAAAGGTATTCAGCAGCACATAGAAAGTACAGGTGCCACCGATTATCTGTTTACAGGAACAGATTTCGATAGCAGGTATTCTCAGCGTGGAGTTCAATGGGTAATAAAATCCTTATGTAAAAAAGCTGGAATCCGAAAAGAAGTAAATACACATACACTTCGTCATACCTATGCAACGCACCTTTTAGAAGATGGTTTGGATATCGTATCGATAAAAGAATTGTTAGGTCATGCACATATCGAAACCACAATGGTGTATTTGCATATAGCAAAAACGGGGCGTAAGGCTCCGTTTTGTCCATTAGATAAATTGTATAAGCTGATTTAGTTTTATGCAGTCAGCCTACGAATTAGCACACATACTACGTGAGCAATGGGATTCTATTGAGCAAAGTGTAAAAAACAAAACACTCAACACTTGGCAACTACGAACCTTATCGGCACTGAGTAAGTGCCGTACTGCTGCATTGGGTGGCCATGTTGATGGCTGCACCAGTTGCGGTAGTTTACGGATAAGTTACAATAGTTGCCGAAATAGGCATTGCCCAAAATGTCAGGGGAATGAGCGAGAAGCGTGGATACAGGCTAGAGAAAAAGAATTACTTCCGGTAGCTTATTTTCATGTGGTGTTTACATTACCATCCGAACTCAATAGTTTGTGTATGCAATATCCTAAAATAATGTATGCGAGTTTATTTGATGCAGCTTGGGATACCATTAATACATTTTCGAAAGATGAAAAACATTTGGGTGCCACCACCGGGATGATTAGCATATTGCATACCTGGGGACAGCAGCTTACGCTGCATCCGCATTTGCATTGTATCATTCCGGCAGGTGGTTTAACCAAACAAAAGCAATGGAAACATTGTAAAACAAAAGGTAATTATTTATTTCCTGTTAAAGCATTGAGTGTAGTTTACAGAGCAAAATATATTCATCACTTACGTAAACATGTTGTCCAACATAATGCTACTGCTGAAAATAAAATTGTATTGCCACAAATTATTATTGATGCCTGTTTTAAAAAACAATGGGTTGTATTTGCTAAAAAACCATTTAGTGGAGTAAGCAGTGTTGTGGAATATTTAGGACGATATACACATAAAGTAGCCATCAGTAATCACCGTATTTTAGCTATTGATAAGGTAAACGATACCATCACGTTTAAGTATAAAGATTATAAAGAGAATGGACGCAAGGAAGAATTAACGCTTAATTCGATGGAATTTATTCGCAGATTTAGTTTACATATTTTACCAAAAGCATTTGTACGAATAAGGCATTTTGGAATACTAAGCAGTACTTCAAAAACAAAAGCAATTGATAGAATCAGAAAATTATTACCCAAACAAAAAATCAAAAAATCAAAACCCAAAGCTATTCCTTACAATCCTTTACAATGCAAATGTTGTAAAAAAGAAACCATGATTTTGTTAATGAATTTCGACCAGCGTGGACCACCAAAACAATGGCATTCGCGAAATAAACTTATAATACAAAACTTAATGATGAATTAATTTGTTGCAGTTAAACAGCAGCTAGGCCGCGCTTTGAGCTTTGATTAAAAAATATTAAAATTTAAAATTGTTGTAGTTTTCACAACACAACAATTTTTAAAAAAGAGAAGGTTTTTAATGGGTATTGCTCCGATACAATCTTCTGAAAAACAAAAGCGCCTTGATTTAAAAGACGCTTTCCCCATAATGTTATATCCCCAACCGCAAGTGGTTCCGTGCAACATCGGTTTCATTGTTCGCCCTTTGGGCGCAACGAAACCTTAGCTGTTAGGCGCTGGCAAGTCTATCTGCTTATCTTTTGGAGGATCTTAGGTGATGATGTCGCGGCAACTTAATAAGTTTCTGTTTCTATAATGTAAATGAATTTTTTCAGTAATTTAACTTGCTCTGAAAGTGATACTCCTTTTAGAATATTTGTAGTAGGGGATTTCTCAATGTCTTGATTTTTCATTATTATGTTTGAGAGATAATTTGCTTTTATAGCATAAGTTGCATTTTCAGCATCTGGATGTTTGGCACTCACTATTCCAATGATATTCCCATCAGTATCAAAAAGAGGACAGCCACTGTTGCCTGGTTGAGCTGCAGCTGAAATTTGGTATGTTACTTCATTTCCTCCATAACCTGATTGAGAACTGATTATACCATTTGTTAGTTTTATTTCATCACCCATACTTTGCCTCAAAGGATAACCTAATACAAATACAGAAGTACCAACATCTGATTCTTTCAATTTTATTTCATATGGAATCTTACTTTGGAATGTAAAATTTGATGAGTCCACTTTTATTATTGCAATGTCGTTTTCTTCATCTTTTGCAACTAGTTTGCAATTGAATTCAGAATTTAAATTACCATTTATACCTTTTACTTTAATGCTTTTACTACCTTTCACGACATGATAATTTGTTGCTATATAACCTTCATTTGAAATTGCAAAACCAGTTCCTGAAACTTTGTTAATTGCTTCTTTAATACTTTCAAACTTGTAATATTTTGAATTAACGGCAATTGAATTTGCAACTTGATGAAAAAGTGGTTTAAATTTTTTCATTTTTACCTCAACGTCATCTTTATTTAATTCACTTTGATTTACTAAACATTGTAATAAGTATAATTGACCATCATAAATAAAATAATATTGGAGTAATCCCATTTTAAAATTAAATTCTAATCTTTGAACGTTTTGTTCTAATTCTAACATTCCGCCTTTTAATCCATCAAATGTCATATTCTTGTATGAAACAAACTTGCTACCATCTGGAATTGATAATTTAATATTATCTTCCTTGAAGAATTCTTCAACTTCCGTATCTGAAATTCTATTTTTCACTTCGCCTGGAATATCTTTAACTAATAGCATAATGGATTCTTGTCCATCACCAAAGTCACTAATAAATTTTTGAATTATATTTGGTCTATCGGCTTCCATACTTTTCCAACTTTTTGGTAAATTTACCTGCCAGTCTGTATTCTTTGATTTTGAGTGACCGATAGTTTTAAATGTATAAATATAATTTTCATTAAATTCAGCTTGTGGTTTATTTGAGTACTGAAATGATAAAATTGTTTCTAAAAATGGGGAGGGAATTTTTCCGTTTATTCTTTCTAGAAGTACACTAAAAAAAACTTCTGCAAATTTTTTATCTACAATAATCTCATTGAGCTGAGCGTAAAGTTTATTTTCAAGTTCTTTCTTGATGATTTCAAAATCATTTTCATTTCTTAAATAATCCTCTAATTTAATTTTTATCAATGGATATTTTAAATCGAACTGCAAGGCTAAATTATTTGCTTGCATACTTAGTTCTGGCAATTCATTTTGGATCCTATTTAAAGAGAATTGCTGTCCAAGTAAATAACCATAGGTTTGAAAAACTCTTGTATATTTTTTGTCATTTGATTTATTTTTTGCAAAAATTATATTTGTAAATAATAGCAATAAACAAAAAGAAAGAAATAGACTTTTTGGGATATTTTTTCCATAAATTGAAAAGAGATTCTGCATGAATTTATTTTTTCTTTTTATACCGGATTACAAAATAAACAATTGTTACAATCGGTAAAATGTATCCAAGAGTTTCAGCTAGTAAACTCGAAAGGCCTGTGAAATTAAAATTTAACTTTTCAGTCCCATGCTGAAAAATTAAAAGAAGCATGTTCAATAAATAAATGACTACTAATGTAAATGCCAGTGTTTTGAGAAAAATAAATTTTTGAACTTCCATTTTGGCGTAAAAATGTTTACAAAAATAATTTGAAATTATAATTGTTAAAATAATTAATAAATACCCGTTTTCCATTTGTTCAAAATTTTAAATTTACTATTTAAATTAATTATGATTCAGAATTTATATTGACATTCAAAGCGATAAATGTAGTTCTTTTTATTACAATATGTGGTACCAAATTTTTATTTGATTTAATCATCTTCTGCAATAGGTCGTAATTATTAAGGTCGTAAAGGAATTTGAAAATGCAAAAAAATGTGGGGCAAGTCCAGTTTTATTTATACATATTTTTTGTCTTTTTGTCAATTTGATTTGTCGGTTTAATGTTTGCATGCGGTGTCATTTTGTAAACGGTGTTGCTTGCGCCTAACGATTTGCATGCTAGCGATGGCCGCGATACCGAAGCACTGAACTGCAAACCTATTACAAATTTATAAAAGAATTATAAACTTCCAAATTAGCACTGAACCAGCGGCTATCGCTAGCATGCTGTTATAAGTTGTAGGGCTGCACACAGAATATTACATCTTGTTTGTTCATTGTCTTTTGGTGTCTATTTATTTTTGTGTCATGTCATACTTATCAAGGTCAGGACCATAACCTGCTTTTATGTTTGCGGTTATAGTCATTCCCATTTTCTCATAAAATGAATAAGTGTGTTGACTTGTCCCAAGTACCATAATATGATTTGGCCATTCCTTTTTAATAATCTCTTTACGATAATTATAAAGTGCCGTTCCGTAACCTTGTTTATGAAAATTACAATGAATCATTCCCCAAGCTAATCGAGCTTCATTTTTGTCTTTTACAATATAAAACCCACCGCAACCAACAATGCCAGTCTCGGGAACTTCAACAACAAAATAGGCGTCTTTTTCAGAGTTAGTGTATGTCGGGCTTTGGTATGTCGAGCCGTTACCGACTTGATGGTCTAACCAATTAATAAATAGGCTAAGTTCGCTTTTGTCGAAAAATTTAGGATAATTACTTTGAAATATCTCAATGCACTTTTTTTTGTCCTCAGGTTTATATTCTCGTAAAATCATCTTTGTCTAGTTGAATGTTTATTGTCTAACGAAAACTCGTCCGCCCTATTACTTATAACGGTTTGCGGCTAAAAGAAGTTGGCGATTTTGAAGTACAAACTTTCTTTTGGAAACCACATTTCAAATGTAAAATAAAATTTCATTAGAAGCACAATGAAGCCAATTTTTTTTAGCTGCTGTTATTTTTAGTTGCACACACTATGTGCTTAAAAACACAAATTGCTCACACCTGTTGCTCCGAGTTCAGTGAGTTAAGCAGAGTGAACGTCATAAATTAAAAATTCCGATTTTACATTATGGTTGTCACACTATGGTTTGCCAACTGACGATCTGCGTTGTTTAGTACTAAACAGTCTTAATAAACGAAATATTCATTTATGCCTTCGCCTGCGATGGTTGTCCAAAATGGTTGTCACACTATGGTTGGCCAACTGACGATCTGCGTTGTTTAGCACTAAACTTTCTTAATAAAACGATAAATTTATTTAAGCCTTCGCCTGCAATGGTTGTCCAAAATGGTTGTCACACTATGGTTGGCCAACTGAC
>CAMBZU010000097.1 GCA_945872355.1 Chitinophaga pinensis | reverse complement strand
AATTTGACGCAATGATAAAATAATACCGCTTTCTTCAAAGTATTTATCAGCTTTGTTTTATCCTAAAAGAGCAACAAAATTTGTTTGTCAATTTCTTGTTCAAAATAAAATTTGATTATTATTGTAAGATGGCCTTTGCTTCAAATATTAATTCTACTTTTGTAATTATTCGAATAACAGCTTAAATTTACAAAATATGGGTTTTTTTGACCTTTTAACGCAGGAAATTGCCATTGACTTGGGAACAGCGAATACGCTGATAATACATAACGATAAAGTTGTGGTTGACGAACCGTCAATTGTAGCTATTGATCGAACAACAGGAAAGATAATTGCTGTTGGTAAACAAGCTATGATGATGCATGGTAAAACCCATGAAAACATTAAAACAATTCGTCCTTTAAAGGATGGTGTAATTGCCGATTTTGAAGCCGCAGAAGAAATGATCAAAGGGATGATTAAAATGATCAATCCTGGAAAACGTTTGTTTCAACCTTCTTTAAGAATGGTAATTTGTATTCCATCGGGAATTACTGAAGTAGAGAAACGTGCAGTAAGAGATAGTGCTGAGCATGCAGGTGGTAAAGAGGTTTATTTAATTCATGAGCCAATGGCTGCTGCAATTGGTATTGGTATTGATGTTGAAGAGCCAATGGGCAATATGATTATTGATATTGGCGGTGGAACAAGTGAGATTGCAGTTATAGCACTAGGAGGAATTGTTTGCGATAAATCAATCAGAATTGCAGGAGATGACTTTACCGCAAATATTGAAGATTACATGAGACGTCAGCATAATATTTTAATTGGCGAACGCTCCGCTGAGCGTGTTAAAATTGAAGTGGGTGCTGCATCTGTTGATATTGATAATCCTCCTCCAGATTATGCCGTTCACGGTAGAGATTTAATGACTGGTATCCCAAAAGAAATTCATGTGAGTTATGTTGAAATTGCACATGCACTGGATAAATCAATCTCCAAAATTGAAGAAGCAATATTAAGTGCATTAGAAATGACACCACCCGAACTATCTGCTGATATTTACCGAACAGGTATTTATCTTGCTGGCGGTGGTTCACTGTTAAGAGGGCTCGATAAAAGAATTTCAATAAAAACAAAGCTTCCTGTGCACATTGCAGAAGACCCTTTAAGAGCTGTTGCCAGAGGAACTGGAATTGCACTCAAAAATATAGGTAAGTTTCAATTCCTAATTAAATAAGGAAATTTATTTACTTTAAGCTGCTAATGGCAAATGCGTAACCTACTTCGGTTTTTATGGAAGTACTCCAATTTTGTACTCTTTATACTGATGGAGGTGTATTGTTTATACCTTGTTTTTCAAAATAATTCATTTCAAAAGGCAGGTTGGATAAACTCTTCTAATGAGTTTGTAGGTAATATATATACAACCGTAAATTCAATTAAACAATACTTTGCCTTAAAGGAAACTAATGAAATGCTTGCTGCTGAAAATGCACTTTTGCACAGTCAATCCATAGGTTCTTATGCTAAATATATCATTACTCCCAAAACTATAAGTGATACAATGCTTAAACAGCAATACACCTATATTCCTGCAGAAGTAGTTAACAATTCAGTGAACAGAAGGAACAATTATCTAACTTTAAATAGAGGTTACAAGCAAGGCATAACTGCCGATATGGCTGTAATAGCTTCAAACGGAATTATTGGATACACTAAGGATGTTTCAGCAAATTTTTGTACTGTGTTAAGCATATTGAATAAGGATGCAAAAATTAGTGCCAAAATAAAACGATTTGGCGAATTAGGTTCTCTTATCTGGGAAGGTGGTGATTATCGCTATGGCCTATTGCAAGATATTGGAACCCATGTAAAGATTACAAAAGGCGATACAATTGTTACAAGCAATTTCTCTGATATTTTTCCTAGTAATATCACCATTGGAACAATAGAAAGTTTTGCACCCCGCGAAGGTGGTGAGTTTTATAACATTCAAGTACGTTATACGGGCAACCTTAAAAATGTAACGCATGTATATATTATCAATAATATTTTAAGGGAAGAAAAAAAGACTTTGGAGGAGCGTTCGCAGCATGATTAGTGTAATATTAAAACATACAACTAGATTTATTTTCCTTATCTTTTTACAGGTATTGGTGCTTAGCAATGTTCAATTAAGCGGACATATAAATCCTTACTTATATGTTTTTATTATACTCATGTTGCCTTTTGCCACACCTGTATGGTTGGTTATGCTCATTTCATTTGTAACAGGTTTAAGTGTAGATATGTTTTTAGATACCTTGGGCATGCATGCAGCGGCTTGCGTAATGATGGGATATTCAAGATCATTTATACTCAAATTGTTTTCTCCAAGAGATGGATATGATAGCAGCACTGAGCCCACCTTACATTATTTAGGCGCTTCTTGGTATTTCTCTTATTCATTGCTTTTAGTATTTATACATCATTTTGTATTCTTTTTTTTAGAAGCTTTTAATACCAATCAATTTTTATTTACGCTCAGCAGAATGGGCTTAAGCATCGTATTTACAATGGCATTGATTTTTATTAGTCAAATGATTATCTACAAGCCCAAGGATATTAGAAAAAGCTAATCCAAAATAGTCAATAAGTTGTGTATAATTCTTTTAACACACTGCCAAAATTACCTTATCGCACTTTAATTTTGTAAATTATATTTTTTAACTATGAACGCATTATCAGGCAGAAGGTATGTAATTGCCGCTATATTTATAGCAGTTTGCCTAATTTATTTGATGCGTTTATTTTATATTCAGGTATTGAATGATAGTTATAAACTATCTGCCAATAACAATGTATTGCGATACATGACTGAATATCCTGCCAGAGGTTTAGTTTATGATAGGGAAGGCGTTTTATTGGTTTATAATGAAGCTGCTTACGATTTAATGGTAACACCACGCCAAGTAAAAAAAATAGATACGCTTGATTTTTGCGAAACCATTGGCATTACCAAGCCGCAATTTATCAAAAAGATGAAACAGGTGAAAGCTTATTCACCCTACAAAGAATCAATTTTTGAGAAACAATTATCAAAAGAAACCTATGCAGCTTTGCAAGAAAAACTATACAAATTCAAAGGCTTTTTTGTTCAGGCAAGAACACTGAGAAAATATCCTCAAGAAATTGCAGCGCATACGCTTGGGTATGTTGGTGAAGTTTCTGAAAAAATTACACAAAAAATTCCTTATTATAAATCGGGCGATTACATTGGGGTGAGCGGTATAGAGAAGTCATATGAAGAAGAATTAAGAGGAAAAAAAGGGCTTAAAGTAATGATGGTGGATGTTTTTAGCAGACCAAAAGGAAGGTTTAAGGATGGCATGTATGATACCACTGCTATATCAGGACAAAATTTAATATCCTCTTTAAGTGCAAGATTGCAAAAGTATGGCGAACAATTATTGCAAAATAAATCAGGCGCCATTGTCGCTATTGATCCTTCAACAGGCGAGATATTAGCTTGTATTTCGGGGCCATCATACAATCCAAATTTATTGGTTGGGAGAGCACGCTCAAAAAATTATGGGAAATTATTTATGGATAAATCATTGCCTTTATTTAACAGGGCATTAATGGCATATTATCCTCCGGGTTCAACATTTAAATTGCTGAATGGTTTAATTGGTGAGCAGGAGCAAGTTACTAATAGGGAAACTAGATATCCATGTAATAGAGGATATCCAGTAATGGGAGGCAAACCAAAGTGCCATCCTCATCCAAGTCCAATGGATTTGCCTGGTGCTGTTTCAACATCATGCAACTCTTATTTTTGTTATGTTTTTAGAAGTATCATCGATAATCATAAAAAATATCCCAATGTTGTGGTGGGCTATAACGCTTGGCGCGAATATGTGTTGAGCTTTGGCGTTGGTATAAAAATTCATACCGATTTACCTCAAGAGCTTCCGGGTAATGTGCCAACTCAAAAGTATTATGATAAATATTTTGGTAAAAATGGTTGGAAATCTTCTACCATTGTTTCGCTATCAATTGGCCAAGGCGAGTTAGGGGTAACTCCGCTGCAAATGGCAAATATTATTTGTTCAATTGCAAATAAAGGTTATTACTTCACACCTCATATTGTGAAGGGAATAGGAGAGAAAAAAAAACCACGACCTGAATACAATGTAAAACACTATACCAAAGTGGAAGCTCAGTATTTTGATGCAATTATTGATGGTATGCAAGGCGCTGTAGATCACGGAACATCAACATCTGCAAAGATTAAAGATTTGGTAGTGTGTGGGAAAACCGGAACTGCACAAAATCCACATGGTAAAGACCATTCTGTTTTTGTAGCTTTTGCACCGCGCGAAAATCCTAAAATTGCTGTAGCTGTGTTGGTAGAAAATGGTGGTTGGGGCGCCACTTGGGCAGTGCCAATAGGTGGTTTGATGATAGAAAAATATTTAAGAGATAGTATCAGTAAGCCCGACATGGAAAAGCGAATGTTTGAAGGTGTGGTGCTCTCAACAGAGAAAAAATCTAAAGATGATGACAACTAGGCCATGAGAAAAACGGAGGAAGGTATTTTTAGAAATATTGATTGGATTACTGTAATCATGTACTTGATTTTAGTAGCACTGGGTTGGCTTAATATTTATGCTTCTGTTTATAATGAAGAACATTATTTAATTACAGACCTTACTCAGAAGTATGGAAAACAAATGATTTGGATTGGAACTTCATTGACTTTGGCATTGATAATTTTAATTGTAGATGGTAATTTTTATGCTGCTGTAGCTTGGCCTCTATGGATAATAGTTTTAATTTCTTTAGTTGCTGTTTTATTTTTAGGTACAGAAATTTCAGGAAGTAAATCTTGGTTCAAGTTTGGAGAATTTGGCGTTCAACCCGCTGAGTTTGCAAAGTTTGCCACAGCAATGGTGTTGGCCAAATACCTTTCTCAATTAGATATTAAAATGACGGATAATAGAACAAAGATTATTTCTTCGATGCTTATAGGATTGCCTATTTTACTTATTTTACTTGAAAATGAAACAGGTGTGGCTTTGGTATTCTTTGCATTTATTTTAGTTTTATATCGTGAAGGCTTGTCGGGCAATTTCCTATTACTTGGGGTAATTGTTGTGGTGTTGTTTATTTTAGCTTTATTGATTGATAAATTAATTTTAATAATTGTATTAGCCGTAATTTCAGGAATTATGTTTTTGTTTATGCGTAAAATAAAACAAAACATGGTTCTTTTAATTTCTTTATTTATTTTAAGCGCTGGTGTAATATATAGTGTTGACTATGCCTATAATCACATGCAATCGCATCAAAAGAAAAGAATTGATGTTTTTCTGGGTAAAGAATCAGATATCAAGAAGGCTGGTTATAACGTAAACCAAAGTTTAATAGCAATAGGTTCAGGCGGTTTAAATGGAAAAGGTTTTTTAAACGGCACACAAACTAAATATGATTTTGTACCTGAGCAAAGTACCGATTTTATTTTTTGCACAGTAGGCGAGGAGTGGGGCTTTGCAGGAGCTTCATTGGTAGTACTTATGTTTTTACTTTTGCTTTTGCGGGTGCTCTTTATTGCTGAACGACAGCGTTCTCCTTTTAGTCGTATTTATGCCTATGGCGTTGCTTCTATTTTGTTTTTTCATATCATGGTAAACATAGGAATGACAATAGGTTTAGCTCCTGTTATTGGAATTCCTTTGCCGTTTTTTAGTTATGGCGGTTCATCACTTTGGAGCTTTACTATTTTGTTGTTTATTCTGATTAAGCTTGATGCATATAGGTTAGAGATATTGAGGTAGATCTTGTGCACTTTTGAGGTTTGATTTTTTCAGTTTCACGGAGATCGTTCAGATGCTATTTTTATTCTTTTTCTTTCCGTCATGGCGGGCTTGATCCGCCATCTTCCAAATACTTCAACAAATGACCATTCAACTTATTGAGTATGATTGTCATTATTTGTCTATTGTCCAATTTTGATAGTATGAGATTTATTTTACCTTGCCAATCAACGGTTAATTTCTGTTTCCTATCCTTTACACAATGATGCCAGTCCGAATCCGATAGCTAATAAAACTATTGCAAATACAGTGCTCACCACAACTACTTTATGTAAAAGCATAAATAGGAAATGTTATGATATAAAAAAAGCGCTCCCAAATTTTAAATCTAAGAGCGCTTTCAATAAATTATTTAAATCAATTATGCCAGTCTTAACTTTCTACCAGGGCGTAAAATAGTTTTCTTGCTGATGCCATTAAGCTTACAAAGTTTGGTTACTGATACTTTGTTTCTTTGTGCAATCTTTCCTAAGGTATCACCTTTTCTTATTTGATAGTAATGAGATTTTCCTTTGTATTTGGTGTAATCTTTTACATAGTTGAACGAATGTTTATCAACAAGGTATTTATCTACAAGTAAGTTTCCATTTTCAAATGAAATAATATTTTCAGGATTTATAGCCATTCCTTTGTATCTTACTTCAAAGTGTAAATGACTTCCTCTTGAACGACCTGTATTGCCACCTAAACCTAGTAAATCACCGGCTTCAACATGGTCACCAATTTTTACATCTAATCTTGAAAGATGAGCGTAAATAGTTTCTAAACCATTTTTATGACGCACTACCACTACATTTCCAAAGGTTGAACTTCTTCTTGATATTCTAACTGTGCCTTCAAAAGCACATTTAACATTATCTCCAGTTTCTAAGTCGATATCAATCCCGTAATGGTAGCGGTATCTGCCACGTGGACCAAAATGAGAAGTTACTTTACCACAAAATGGATGTTGGTAATCACATTGATAATGATCATTTAGCACAATTTCTGTGGTGTCTTCTTTCTTGGCTAAATCAATTTTGTATGGATTTACACTTATCGTATCCCAAATCCCATAGTAATCAAATGTAGGATCAAAATTGGTATAGCTTTCAGAAGATGAAAAATCAAAATTATCTACATCGTCAAAATTCTCAATTAAAGGCACATCAAATGTTGCTGGACTTGAAAATTTAAATGGAACGGTATCTTTTTCTGTAGAAACTATTGTTTCTTTTTTATCGGGCTTTACATCCTTCTCTGCAAATGCAGAGATGCTGAACGTTGCGAACAGAAGGCCAAGTATGAGGTGTTTTGGTTTGGTCATTGATTTAATTTAGTGTTCGCTTTTTCAGCTAGTTATTACATATTTTTTGTTACTTTTACATAATTGCGTTGCGAAGCTATAAAATCAATCTACATATCCAAAAATAATAATCTTTTAATAAAGTTAAAACGCGTTAATTAGTGTTAATCAACAGGTGAATTGTTAGCATTCTCAAACATTTTCCTGAAAAAATAGAACTTTGCAGCCACATGATAGTAATTTCACATCCAAATAAAATAATTAATGTTGAGGTAAATTTACCTGCTTCAAAGAGCATAAGTAATAGGCTGCTTGTGATTCAATTTTTAATGCAAAAATCATTTGAAATTGAACACTTAAGTAATTGTAATGATACCAATGATTTAATAGAAGCTCTAAATCAAATTCATACTGCTAAAAATAGGGGTAGTGAAATAGCAACCCTTGTGGATGCTGGAGAAGCTGGCACTTCTTACAGATTTTTAACAGCCCTGTTAGCCACATTGCCCGGAAACTATGAACTCATAGGAAGTGAAAAATTAATGCAGCGACCTATTAACACACTTGTTGATGTATTGAGAAGTTTAGGTGCAACTATTGTTTCTAAAAATAATAATTCTTTTGGTCCATTATTAATTAAAGGCTCCTCCCTTGAAGGCGGTCATGTTAAGTTAGAAGCCAATACAAGTAGTCAATTTATTTCAGCATTGATGCTTGTTGCGCCCTACTTTAAAAAAGGCTTAACCATTGAACTTATTGGTAATGTTGTTTCATGGGATTATATAAAAATGACAATGGAGTTGATGAAGTTATTTGGTGCCACTGTTGAAACGAATCAAAAATTTATTCATGTAAGTTTTGGGCCTTACCAAACTGAAAAAAAAACTTATAGAGTTGAATCTGATTGGACAGCAGCATCTTATTGGTATGCATTTGCCATGCTTTCTAAAGCATGTAATATTGTTTTGAAAGGATTAAACGAACAAAGTTTTCAAGGCGATAGCATTGTAGCATCAATATTTAGATTGTACGGAATAAAAAGCCACTTCAGCCCAACATGTGTAACCATCACCAAATCTGCAAATACAGGATTTATTCTTGATTATGATTTTGTAAATAATCCAGATTTAGTGCAAACATTTGCCTTTTTACATGCTGCCTTAGGATTGAATTTGCAAATAAATAACGCGGCAAATTTGAGGCATAAAGAAACAGATAGAATAACTGCTATTGCTAAAGAAATTGAAAAAATAGGAGGCAATATTTTATTGAAATCAGACAATGATTTTTACCTTCAATGTAAGTCGCCAACTTTAGCACAGGATGTTGCTTTTGAAACTTACAAGGATCACCGTATGGCAATGTCAATGGCGCTTTTGGCACTTCGGTTCAATGAAATTAAAATAGCCAACCCAAAAGTGGTAAATAAATCATATCCAGATTTTTGGCAACACCTTACTAAAGCAGGTTTTACAATCGAAGGCAGCACTTTTTAATTTAGCTTCTTACGTAATAAAATTATCTCAGAGCTTGGGCTGTCTTTTATTTCTTTAAGCAATATTTTTTCGATAGGATAAAGTATGGCGCCAAATAAATGACCTAAGGGTTTAATCAAAGCAGTTGTGTTTTCGAGTAGGTACCAATAAGCATGTAAAAGCTTGTTATTACTGTCAATTGGATAATTGCTCAATATCATAAAAGGTTTATGTGAAACTACTTCTAAGCCTGCTTTTTCAAATAAATCAAACAAATATTTTTTAGAACGAGATACTTGATGTGTTGTTCTAATTGTTTCACCATTGAGGAAATTATCAGAATACACAAAGTAGCCTCCTGGTTTAAGGAGTGAAGCAATATTATGAACAGCGC
>CAMBZU010000096.1 GCA_945872355.1 Chitinophaga pinensis | reverse complement strand
TAATTTATAATTTGATCAATAGTGTTGCATCCGCCTTGCGAAGTATTTATATCACAGCTATAGCCACAAATAATTCCAAAGTTATAACCATTTACATTTGTTGATGTAACAGGAGGAATTGTAAGAATACTATAATTTGAAGCAGCAATTCCGGTAATTGTTGTAGTAGGAATATTGATAGCGCAATTGTTGTTTGCTGCTTGCACACCAGCATAAATAACTTGAGATACATTACCAGCAAAAGCACCACTTAAATTTATTTGAGCACTTTCATAAGAAACAATTCCAATTTTTAAATTTGGAATATTTACATCAACATTGATATTCAATTGCCCACCATCATAGTTTGAAAAAACAATTAAATTGCCACTTGGAGAGCAGGTTTGAGCTAAACAAAAGTTAAACATATTTAGCAATAAAAGGATTGAAACAATTGCTTTTTTTGTATTCAATTTAATGCATAGATTTAGCATTGGCGGTGGAATTAATTATTATTTCAACAGGTTTTCAAAAAAAACTTTTTTCAAATTTAATACAAAGTTTGAAAAAATATAGCACTAATAATTTAAAAATAAGGGTACTTATTTACAATTTTATTTTTTCTGATTTCAAGCATTACTCAATAAGTAATTTAAAGTTATTTCTGAATTTTTTAAATTAAACTAAGCTAAGCCGTTAAATAAAAGCTTGCCAATTTGAAATTAATGAGCTGTTTTTTTTAGCCAACAAATTTGTTGAACTTAAAAAAAATAGTTATCCTTATGCTGTTAAACCAACACTCATTATTATGTGCGCTAAAGCCATTCGAATAGTTCTACTTGTTTTATTTTTTACAATGCCAATCGCCTATGGTCAACTAACCATTAACGAAGGCTCTAATAAAAACTATTCAACTATTGTTGATGAAGATGGAGATTTTCCTGATTGGATTGAGCTATATAACAGCGGGATTGACACAGTGCAACTCTATAATTATGCTTTAACTGATGATGCAACAGTACCAAACAAATGGACACTCCCTAATATTATTTTGCTGCCAGGCGAATACAAAGTTATATTTTGTAGTGGCAAGGACAGAAAACCAATTTCGGGCTTTGTAAATGTGCTCAATGAAATAAATTACAATCCAATTATTGGTTGGAACAGTCATAATTTATCTACTCCTTTTATTTGGGATGGACTATCCAACATATTATTGAATACTTGTTCATACAGCGCTGCAGGATATACTACCAATTCGGTTTTTAACCAAAGCACTACTCCCTACTTTTCTACTGTTTTTAATTTTCAAGATGGCAGTCCAAACATTTGCCAGGCAGGCTATGGCACAAAATCAACCCTCAGACCAAATATTAAATTCAATACAATTACCATTGGAAATGCAACACAACAAAATTCACCTTATGATTATCCGGCTCCCTATGGAAACTGGTATTGGGCAGCCAAGAATCAAATGATTTTTCCAGCTGCAGAATTATTAGCTGCAGGACTTTCTGCAGGACCAATCAACAGTTTAGCTTTTGATGTTGTGTCAACCGATGCAAATACAATTTATGATTACATTGATTTCTCAATGAAAACAGTGCCGAATAATGAAGTTTCTGCTGCATTTGAAATTGTTGATACCAATTTAAGCTTACACACTAATTTCAAGATTGATTCTAATGGAGAAACAGTTTATTTATACTCACCAACGCAACAATTAGTAGGTTCTTTATTTGTTAATTGTTCCCAAGTTGACAACAGTACTGGATCATTTCCTGATGCATCAGCTAATATTGTTTTGTTTTCGGCAGGAACTCCAGCAAGCACAAACAATTTATCACAAGCCTTTAATTCCTATCTCTTACCTCCAACAATTTCTGTTCCTTCTGGCATTTATAATGCTACAATATCCATAAATCTCAGTAACCCTAATGGGCCAGGAAGCGCAATAAGATATACATTAAATGGCGATGACCCTGATTCTAGCTCAACACTCTATAATGGAAATCCAATACAAGTTTTTTACTCGGGAGTGTTAAAAGCAAAAGCATTTTCTCTTACTGAATTACCAAGTGCTACAGCGGTTTCAAGTTACCTTTTTGGAATAAGTCACGTAACACCTATTCTATCTGTAGTTACTGATCAAGAGAACCTCTATGGTCCAAATGGCATTTTTTCTAATTGGCAATTCGATTGGGAAAAAGCAGCTTATGTTGAGTATTTTGATACTGCTCAACAACTTATTTTCTCTCAACATGCAGGCATTCAGGTCGACGGTGGATTAGGTGGCAGTCGTTCCCATCCTCAACACTCTTTTAGAGTTGAACTTGACGATCCTGTGCTAGGCACTGGTCCAATAAACTATCAAGTAATTCCTAATCGTCCACAAAGAACAACATACAGCAAGTTTTATTTGCGGAATGGAAGTAATTATTACTTAACCTTACCCTATAAAGATGCAATGCATACAGAGGGCATGGGTGCAGAAACCCAAAATTATTACAGTGCCTGGAGGCCAATAACAGTATATATAAACGGCGCTTATTTTGGCTTGTATGAATTAAGAGAAAAGTTTGATGCAGAGTATTTTGAAGAAATTGACAATGCCGATAAAGACTCTTTGGACATATTATCATTGAGCGCATGGCAAGGTTATTTATTGAGAGCGCTTGAAGGATCAGTAGACTCTTTCTATACTTCTTACAATGCTTTTAATAGTTTAAACCCGGCAGATACAAGCTATTGGAATGACGCAGATAACTATTTTGATATGCAATACTACAACGACTATATTATTGCAGAAACATGGGCTGGAAATGTAGATTGGCCGAGTAACAATATTAAAATTTACAGGTCGAATAAAAGTGATTTTCGCTGGCGCTTTTGTTTAATTGATTTAGAAGGGTCAATGAGTCCATTTGGTTTTTCAACTGCTTATGATGATCATATTGCTTATGTGCTAGGTCAAGACCCTAACAATCCATACATCAACGTATTTTTAAAAAGCATTCAAAATGCGCGTTTCAAAAATTATTTCATAAACAGATATGCAGATTTAATGAATACTTCATACCAATATGACCGACTTTCAGCTGTTGCAAATGACTGTTTTAATCAAACTGTGATTGAAATGCCTAAAGAGTTTGCACGATGGGGTGATCCAAATAATATCAATGGTCAAATGAATTCATTTATTGACAATCACCAAACATTTCTTACAGAACTTGCTGTAAGAACCGGACAAGTAAGAGATGATATTCAAAGTAATTTTGCGCTCACCGCTCAAGTTGATGTAACACTTGATGTTTTTCCTGTTGGTGCAGGTAAAATTAAAATAAGTACAATTATCCCAACAAGCTTGCCATGGACAGGCGTTTACTTTAATGGCAATCCAGTTCAATTTACTGCCATACCTAATATAGGTTATGAATTTGCCTATTGGGATACTAATGCCATTATCAATGCCATTGATACCAACCTGTCTTTTGTTCGAAATGTTAGCTCTTCAACATTATTCAAAGCTATATTTAACCCTACAAATACTTTCGGAAATATTGCCATTTCAGAAATAAATTACAATTCTGACAGTACAAGAAACTCCGGCAATTGGATTGAATTTCACAATTATGGCAATGCTCCGTTAGATATTTCTGCTTGGCATTTTACAGATAGCACAATTTCAAACAATTATGTTTTTCCTTCAAACACAATTATTCCCTCAGGTGGTTATTTGGTATTGTCGGAAGATACAGCTCTTTTCCATGCACAGTTTCCTGCTGTCAGCACATATGGCCCCATGGGTTTTGGCTTTAACAATGACAATGAACCACTATCTTTGTTTGATGATAATAACTTAGTTATATTAACAGCGCATTATTACGATAGTTTACCATGGCCAATTGCACCTGATGGATTTGGTAGAACTTTAGAACTATTGAATGATACTTTAGACCCAAATTTATTTTCGAGTTGGTTTGCGGGTTGTATTGGAGGATCACCCGGTGGACCTTATATCCCTTGTACTGAAAGCATTATTTTTAGTGAGGTAAATTACAAATCTTCATTAGCAACAAATGCAGGTGATTGGGTTGAATTACTTAACATATCTAATAATGCAATAGATATTTCAAATTGGAAATTTCGAGATAGTGATGATACACACAATTTCAACATCCCATTAAATACCATTTTACAGCCTGCAGAAAGACTTGTACTTGTATTTGATTCATTGCTTTTCTTAAGTCGCTTTCCAGGAATTACAAACTTTGAAGGTCAATTTAATTTTGGTTTGAGCAGCAATGGCGAGGCAATTAGATTATTTGACAGCGCGGGAAGATTATACCAATCCATAGTTTATGATGAGGCAAGCCCATGGCCGATAGGGGCAAATGGAAATGGTTATACACTTGAGTTAATTGATATCAATGGCAATCTTTGCAATGGAAGTAATTGGCAAAATGGCTGTCCAGAAGGATCTCCAACAACTGAATTTATTAGTCCTTGCTTGGTTACTTCACTTAATCATTTAAACGAAAATGAAATTGCAATTTTTCCAAATCCAACTGCTGGCATTATTAATATACAGTTTTTAAATCAATTAAAGTTTGAAAAGAATATGCATATTGAAGTGCTGAATTATGTTGGTGAAAAAATATATAACAATACATTTAAAAACACTATAAATACTGCTGTTATTGATTTAAAAGGCAATGCTAAAGGAATTTATCTTTTAAGAATTTGGTCTGATAATAAATCCTTGGATAAATTGATTATTCTTGAGTAATATTTTTTCAATGCGATTTTTCATAAGCTGATTGCTTTTTAAAATGTTCATTTTTATGTTCAAGTTAAGCCCTTTTATTTTGGAATTACTATTTTAAAAAATCAGTTTTTTTTAAAATGATTTCTAAAATAAATACGCGCACAATTCGATAAAATAATTTTGATGCGTTTATTTCTTTTGTTCACTAATTAAGGTATTTCTTTTCTGAATGCTTCTCAAAATGTTCCTAAATTATTTTTTATTTAATATTTAATCCAACAAGCTTTATTTACATTTATTGCCTCATAAAAATTAACACAATGAAAAAAATTACAAACGCTTCAGTTATACTTTTAGTTCTATTTCAAGCAGCTGTTCTATTTGCTCAAACAAAAACAACACCCGCAAACAATAAAAACAATCTGCTGAAATCTGAAACTTTTAATGGTTTAAAATTCAGAAGTATCGGTCCTGCATTAACATCTGGCCGTGTTGTAGATATAGCAATTAACTCCAACAATCCAAAAGAGTATTTTGTAGCTGCTGCTGCTGGAGGTGTTTGGAAAACAGAAAATGGAGGTATCACTTATGATCCAGTTTTTGAAAATGAAGGTTCTTTCTCCATTGGATGTGTGGTGTACGATCCTAATAATACAAATGTAATTTGGGTAGGAAGTGGCGAAAATAACAATCAAAGAAGTGCCTCTTATGGTGATGGTGTTTACAAATCTACCGATGGTGGAAAGTCTTGGAAAAATATGGGCTTAAAAAACTCAGAACATACCGGTATGATAAAAGTTGACCCTAAAAATTCTGATATTGTTTATGTGGCTGCATACGGCCCATTATGGAGTAAAGGTGGCGATAGAGGTATTTACAAAACCACGGATGGGGGGAAAACTTGGAAGAAAATATTAAATGTAAGTGAATATACTGGATTCAACGAAATACATATTGACCCACGTTTCAGCAACATCTTATATGCTTGTGCCCATCAAAGAAGCCGTCAAGGATACGCTTATATTAGTGGAGGCCCCGAATCAAATATTTACAAAAGCAATGATGGTGGATTAACCTGGGACACACTTTCAAATGGTTTACCCGAGGGCCAAAAAGGAAGAATGGGATTGAGTATTTCTCCTGTGAATGCTGATTACATTTATGCCATAGTGGAAGCTGCTGAAAAAAATGGGGGTGTTTATCGCAGTACCGACAGAGGTTCAAGTTGGGCCAAAATGAGCGACAACAGCACTGCTGGAAATTACTATGGTGAAATTTTTTGTGACCCAAAAGAAGTAAACAAAGTTTTCTATGTCGATTTTTGGGTGATGGTTTCAACTGATGGCGGTAAAACTTTTAATAAAATTGGTGAGAAATATAAGCACGTTGATAATCATGCCCTTTGGATAGATCCAAAAGATACAGAACATTTACTTACAGGTTGTGATGGTGGACTTTATGAGACTTATGACTTTGGTGCCAATTGGAATTTTAAATCAAATTTACCTGTCACCCAGTTTTACAAAGTTGCAGTTGATAATGCATTGCCTTTTTACAACGTTTATGGAGGCACTCAAGATAATAATTCATTGGGTGGCCCTTCTAGAACAATTAATGCAAATGGAATTACAAATGCAGATTGGTTTTTTACACAAGAAGGAGATGGATTTGAATCCCAAGTTGACCCCGAAGACCCGAATACAGTATACTGTCAATCACAATATGGAGGTCTAGGTCGTTTCGATAAAAAAACGGGCGAGTTGATGGACATTAAACCTGTAGAAGGTGCAAATGAAAAAGCATTTCGTTGGAACTGGGATAGTCCAATAATTATTTCTTCTCACAAACACACACGTCTTTATTTTGGTGCCAATAAACTCTTTAGAAGTGATGACAAGGGCAATTCATGGACATGTATTAGTGAAGATTTGTCACGTCAAATTGATAGAAACAAATTACCAATGATGGGAAAAGTATGGAGTGTTGATGCGGTAGCAAAAAATCAATCGACAGACATTTATGGTCAATTGGTTACCATTGCAGAAAGTTATTTCGATGAAAACAATATAGCCGTTGGTACAGATGATGGATTAATTCATATAACAAATGATGGCGGTAAAAATTGGACTAAAATTGATAATATTCAGGGAGTTCCAAACAATACTTATGTAAATCAAATCATCGCCTCTAAACATAATAAAAATGTGTTTTATGCAGTTTTTAATCACCATCGTTATGGCGATTTTAAACCCTATTTTTTTAAGAGCAGTGATGGCGGAAAAACATGGTTACCAAAACAAGGTGATTTGCCGCTGAGAGGAAGTATTTATAGTATTGAAGAAGATCATGTTAATCCAGATTTACTATTTGCAGGAACAGAATTTGGTTTATTTTTCACCATTAATGGAGGAATTAATTGGGTGCAATTAAAGGGAGGCTTGCCAACAACTGCTATCAGAGATATTGCCATCCAAAAAAGAGAAAACGATATAGTGCTTGCCACTTTTGGAAGAGGATTTTACATTTTAGATGATTACAGTGCTTTAAGAAATTTAAATACCCAAACTTTACAAAATGAGGCTTTGATTTTGCCTGTAAAAGATGCATTAATGTATAATGAATGGCGCAAATGGGGAGGACCTTTAAAAGGTTTTCAAGGCGAAAGCTTTTTTGCTACACCAAATCCTGCCGTGGGTGCAGTATTTACCTATTATTTAAAAGAAGATATTAAAACAATTAAAGATAAAAGACAAACTGCCGAAAAAGAAAAGATAAAAAAAGGATTGCCTGTGTTTTACCCAAGCATTGATAGCCTTAGAATGGAAGATACACAAGTTGAACCTTATTTACTATTTACCATTACTGACGAAAGCGGCTCAATTGTGCGCAAGTTAAAAGCACCTGCCAAGAAAGGATTAAACAGATTGGTATGGGATTTACGTTATGCTTCGCCCGGTCCAATTAGTTTCCATACTCCCGATCCGTCAAATCCTTATGATGGTTTAGAAAATGGATATTTAGCAATGCCAGGCACCTATGGGGTTTCACTCAGTAAGTTTGAAGATGGCACAATCACTGAGTTGGTAACTCCTGTTTCATTTAATACAAAAGCACTTTATAGCGATGCATTATCATTGACCGAAAAAAAGAAACTGACAGATTTTTGTAAAAAGGTGAGTGACCTGCGCAGGGCAGTTTCAGCAGCTGATAGCTATAAAGGTGAGCTTGCCGCAAAAATGAAATTCATGAAGGCAGCTGTGATTGAAGCACCTCAAAAACTTGAGCTATTACCTGCACAACTTATGGCTATTGATAAAAAACTTAATGACATAAATACCCGCATGAATGGCGATGCCTCGCTTGCCAAACGCGAATTTGAAACATCTCCATCAATCAACGGCCGTATTGGAACTATTGAATATACCCTTTGGGGCATAAGTGCAGCACCCACGCAAACATTTTTAAATAGTTTTGATATTGCTTCGGCACAATTTGATGAGGTAATGAAATTATTACGCGAAGTAGATGAGGATATTAAAAAAGCTGAAGCTATTTTGGAACAAAACAATGCACCATACACGCCCGGCAGAATGCCTGTTTGGAAAAAATAAATAATTAATTATTTCAACAAAAGTTTTAAGCCAGAAGCATTCGCTATTTTATTGGCTAGTGCTTCTCCTGCTTTTGTAAAAGGCCATACAAATAAAAATTCCAGTGGATGAGTTTTAATAATTTCATCAATGGTTTGCATGCAGAGTTCGAAAGTACTTCCTCTACCTGAAGCTTCGGGCAAGGTGGTAACAGAGCATAAATAAAGCGCATTGTAAGGAACTCCCGAAGGTGTATTTTCTAACAATTGCTTTTCTGAGATTTGATGTGAAAGAAAGCTATTCATTATTTCGGAAGTGGTAGGAATTACAAGTAACCAAATTAAAGGACCGTTTTCATCTGATACTTCACTCAAACAATTGGGATGTAACTCTTGCAACTTATTCATTTGCTTTGGTGTAATACTAAAGTGAAATATTAATTAGACCAATATTTTGTATATTGGTTTTTTTGTTTTATCTTTGGTCTCAAATATAATTCACTATGTCAAATTCATTATTTATACCAGTAAAGGAATCAATCAAGGAGTTGCGTCTGTTGCTAAAAACATCAACACCAATGCTTCATCCTCGATTGAAAATGCTAATTTCTATAAAGAAAATGGGAGATTTAGGCATCTCAAAAAGAGCCTTAATGGAAGAGGTGGGCGCTTGTAGTCAAAGTATCCATAATTG
>CAMBZU010000095.1 GCA_945872355.1 Chitinophaga pinensis | reverse complement strand
CAATTAAAAAAACAATCATATTAATATAAATTAGGCACAAATGAACGTTTATTAAAACCTACTGCAAATTTGGTATTTGGTATTTGATTTTTCATAACTATTTTTGGAATGCGCAACTATTGTTCTTTCACCTTTAAAAGTGTCGTAGGCAATTTGATTTTAATAATTGCTGAAATCATCATTTAATTATGAAGCATAGTAAGTGCCACAGTTGCATATTGACCAACATTAACAAATTGATGGTTTATCTTCAATAAAGCACCTGCCTTAGCTGTATCAATTAATGGCATAAGTATATTATAAATGGCGCATGAGGCGGCGTTGTAACTTACTTTTTTTCTTGTAATTGTGGGGCTATTTCTAGCAAGTAATTTGTAGTAAAATCATACTTGGGTTGTTTGGGCAATAACCAAAAACACAAAGCGCCCAAGGTGAATACTGCGCCTGTAGCTCCTAAAATTTGACCTGTTTTTTTATCATTGGCTTGCGCATATTCATAAACGCCGGCACCCAAAAATCCCGCCCCTAAATAAGCTAAAACTTTAGCCCTCTGTGCCGCTTTTTTTTTAGGACTTTTTCCTTTATCATCAATCCAACTAATTTCATTTGTTTTGTAGGACTTTCCGTCAATGATAAGTTCGTTTGCTCCTACTGAAGTTAAAGTTCCTTTTATTTTTTGAGGATGCGTTAAAGTTGCAAAATAAAACGCTTCATTGATTTTAAGTTCATATACTTCTTTAGTATTCAAATTCGTGATTGTGGCCCTATACTGCGCATTAGAAGCTGTAAAGCAAAATAATAACAAAGTAAATACACAATAAAACTTCTTTATATTCATAACAATTTAAAAATCAATTGAACAAAAATAGTTTTTATTAATGATTGAGGAAGATAAATTCTTGATCATTCGCTTTTAGCTTATAATTCAACTGGTATAAAAGCTACAGTAACAAATAAAAACCTATTTTAATGGAAGATTAAAAATTAATTTTAAATTAACCCATCGATAAAGATTGCATTGTGAGCCTAGAAAGCCTATGCGAATTAAAAATGGTTGGACAGGTAATTTGCGCTTTAGGTACTTTGTTATTACACCTTTAACGATGCTTATTTATTGCATTTTTGTTTTATAAATACTGAATAGTTTTAAAATTAATGAATCAGTAATAAAAAACTTATTACTTTTGAAAATTCACTGAAAACAAAATCAACTATGAACAATAACTTATTAGCAGGTAAAAGAGGAATTATTACAGGTGCACTAGATAGTAATTCTATTGCATGGAAAGTGGCAGAAAAAGCACATGAGCAAGGCGCTATATTTACATTAACCAACGCACCAATTGCAATGCGCATGGGGGAAATCAATAAGCTGGCAGAAAAATGCAATGCGCAAATTGTTCCTGCCGATGCTACCTCAATTGCTGATTTAGAGAATTTATATGGCAAATCGATGGACATTTTAGGCGGTAAAATTGATTTTGTACTTCACTCCATTGGCATGTCGGTGAACATCAGAAAAAATGTACCTTACCCTGAATCAAATTATGAATATTTTAATAAAGGTATTGATGTTAGCGCGCTGTCGTTGCACAAAATGTTAAGCGTAGCCTACAAAATGGATGCTATAAGTGATTGGGGATCTGTTGTTGCGCTGTCTTACATTGCATCGCAAAGAGCATATCCTTTTTATACTGATATGGCCGATATCAAAGCCATGTTGGAATCAATTTGCCGTACTTTTGGCTATCATTATGGTATTAAAAACAAAGTAAGAATTAACTCAATTTCACAATCACCTACTAAAACAACGGCAGGAACTGGCATAAAAGGTTTTGAATCTTTCTATAACTTTGCCGATAAACAATCGCCATTGGGCAATGCAAGTGCCGAAGATTGCGCTAATTATTGCATCACCATGTTCAGCGATTTAACAAAAATGGTAACTATGCAAAACTTATATCATGATGGCGGATACTCCAACACAGGTATCACAACTGCATTGATGGATGATTTTGACAAAATAAATGCTTAACTTTTTCGTTTACACTTCATGACAAGAAAGCCAATTGTAATTTTTAACTGCATTGCTTTCTTGTTTTTGTTTTTTTGTAACAGCAATGCTGTAGCGCAAATACCTGTTTACAAATACAGTGTTAAGACCGACTTCTCAATTCCTATGGTTACAGGAAGTAAGGCTTACAAGAAATCTTTTACGGGTGTGATGGCCTTGAATACAGCCTTTACACTTCATTCAAAACTTGGTTTGTTTGCGCATGTTGGTATTCATTATTTGCAAAATAACACAGGGAACAGTAAAAATTTTAATTTAGGCGTTTTACAAGTAAAGCATCATTTGCTATCTCCAAATATTGCTTTAGGCTATGAATATTTTACCGGAGAGCGATTTACATTAGGAATTGAGGCTGCATTTAACAAGTCATTTGGCAAGTTCAATAAAAGTTTGCTGCCCGATAGTATTATTGATAGGCCAAGCCTTACGCAAAGATTTAATGAATATGCACTCAATGGCTATGTGAGTTTTTATACCGATGATAATTTATCTTTTGGCATTAATTTGGGCTACCATTACCAAGCTTACACCTTTGATCCTTACCCATATTACTTTGATATTATTAACAACAGCACCAATAAAGAAGATATTCAAAACAGCAATAGTTATATTACTTTTGGATTAGGATTTACCTATCATTTTGCACCTTTTATGAAACAACCCATAAGAGAAAATAAGTAATATTTATTGCTTAATAGTTTCAAAATGATAAACATTTCAATTGCATTTAAGTTATTTATCTTTAACAATATCCAACAATGAAAATATATACTAAAACTGGTGATAAAGGACAAACCTCTCTAATTGGCGGTACCAGAGTTCCCAAGCACCACATGCGCATTGAAGCTTATGGCACTGTTGATGAATTAAATTCATGGATTGGATTAATTAACGACCAAGAAATACCTGCTGAAACAAAAACTATTTTAAGCGAAATTCAAGATAGGCTTTTCACCGTTGGTGCTAGCTTAGCATCTGAGCCTGAAAAAAGCAAAATGAAAATTCCAGATCTACATGAGTCTGACATTGAACTTTTAGAATTTGAAATTGATAAAATGAATGAAGTTTTGCCCGAAATGCGTTTCTTTATTTTACCCGGAGGCCACACAACAATTAGTTATTGCCATTTGGCGAGATGTGTTTGCAGAAGAGCAGAAAGAAATGTTATTCACCTTCATGAAAATGAATTTGTAAACGAATTAGTAATAAAATACTTGAACCGTTTGAGCGATTATTTATTTGTATTAGCGCGCTTTTTAGCGCATGATTTAAAGGTAAATGAAATAGCTTGGAAGGCGCGCATGTAGTGTATTTGCAACAGATACTTTAAACCCAAATTACCCATCAGAAATCTGCCCAACTTTAATTGCATCCATCTGAGTGATCGTAAAACAAAATAGCTAAAACAATAATTGGGGCAAATTTCAAAAAAAAATAAGCCCTGCTGTTCAACTAAGTTTAATTATTCAAACTGCCATTTCTAACCCATTTTGCAATAATGGCAATGTAACAATCATCTATTTTTGAGCCGCCCTTGGGCATAGCAGCAACACCTGTTTCGTGCCTAATACTTTTCATTAATAAACCCGATGTTGATACTTCATTTGCGCCTTGCCAACTTTCTAACTTAACTCCAGCCGCTGCACTTCCATTGCTGTGGCAGCCGCCCTGCGCACCACAATTATTGTTTAAAATTGGCTGCACATCAGTTTTAAAAGAAATTGTTTTTGAAGAGTCGCAGCTCGATGTTGAAGGAATTAAATCTTCAGTTTTATTTTTGGTACACGATGAGGCAAAAGCCCAACCTAATAATATTGCGGCACTTATAATCAAATACTTTTTGCCTTGATTCATACTTTAAGATTTTTACAAATATATAAAAAGTAGCTTAAGATTAAACAGTCATCATAAGCAAAGCCATCACAAATGCAATACAATACATCGTGGTTTGTTGATGCAATGGATTGCAATAAATATTCCACCTGCAAATATTCGTTCGTGATCACAATAAGAAATAAAAAACACTGATTGAGATGAATTTTCAATCAGTGTAAAAAAAACAATTAATGAATAAAAATTACCCGCACTTTGAATGCCCACAGCTTTTGCAATTGAGGCATCCTTCTTCATATACAAGACCTTTGCTATCGCCGCAACTCGGGCATTTTTTATCTATAGCAACAGTGCCATCTGGAATAAATTTCTTTAAAGATCTTGTAACTCCTGTTTTCCAGGTATTGATGTTATCGCTATACAAATTTAAATTTTCAATTAAATCAACCACCTTAGGCAAAGGCATACCCTGTCTGATTATGCCGCTAATGAGTTTTGCATAATTCCAATATTCTTTGTTAAACGAACGCGATAAGCCTTCAATGGTAACTTTATAACCATCCTTATCAGTATATTGAAAATCGTAACGTTTGTTGCCGTCATCAGTTATACTTTGAATAATCCAACCAGATTTTACACTTATTGGAATCACAAACACATCTTCTGTTTTACCGGTAAATATTTCATAGGGTTTACCATTTAATAAGCCAACAACACCAATCCAATGCTCGTTGTCATTCATAAATCTTACAATTTCGGCTTCTAAAACTACGGGGCGTTTTGGAGCAGTATATTCTACAATGCTATCGTTTTTTGTTTCTTTCTTTTCAGTACTAACTAATACGCCGCTACGAGATCCATCGCGGTAAACAGTAATTCCTTTCAATCCATTTTTCCATGCTTCTAAATATATTTCGCCCACCTGTTCAATAGCTACATTTTCGGCTAAATTTATGGTTGAGCTGATAGAGTGCGTAACATATTTTTGAACCATTGCTTGTAATTTCACACGGTTGTTCCAATCAATTTGAGGAGCAGTGGCGCCATAATATGGGCTTAATGTTTCATCTGTTTTACCAGTAATATTCATCCATTCTTTTAGTTTGTGATGGTAAACTGTAAACTCTTGCCAGCTATCACCCATATCATCTTTAAAATCGATACGTGCATTTGTATCGTGCACATTTACTTTTCTTCTTCTTTTATAACTTAACATAAACACAGGCTCAATGCCTGAACTTGATTGCGCCAACATACTTAATGTTCCTGTAGGTGCAACTGTACTTATCGAAATATTTCTGCGACCATATTGCATCATTCTATTGTACACCTTAGGAAATTCTTTCTGCATCATTTGAATAAACTCAGAGGTGTTTTCTATTTCAGGATTGAAGGATTCAAATTTACCTCTTTCAATAGCCATATCAATTGAACTTTCAAATTCTGCCTCACATTTTACACGCATAATTTTCTCGGTGGCTGCAATCGCCTCTTCACCATCAAACTTAATGTTTAAAGCAGCAATTGCATCTCCTAATGCAGTAAAGCCAAGGCCCGTTCTTCTTCCTTTTTTACCTGCTTCGTACAATAATTGCCAAGTATCTTTTTCAACTTGTTTAATAAAGTCTGGCTCAGGATCACTACTCACTTTGTTTAAAATTCTTTCATTTGCTTCAAGCTCTAAATCTACCAAATCATCCATCAAACGCTGCGATTCATAAACTGTTTCATAGAACTTTTTCTCATTGAAAATTGCATTTTCAGTAAATGGCTCATCTACCATGTTGTATAAATTTATGGCTATTAACCTGCAGCTATCACCACCTTGCATTGCAATTTCGCTGCAAGGATTTGTTGATACATTTTTAAATCCCGGATAAATAGATGAAGTAGAATATTTGTGTTGACGATCCCAAAAAATCAAACCCGGTTCAGCAGTATTGTGCGCACATTTAATAATGGTGTTCCATAAATCTCGTGCTTTAATTACCTTGCTGTATTTTGGTTTTTCGGCATCAATTGGAAACCTTAATGTGTAATAGGCATCATTACTTACCGCTTCCATAAACTCATCTGACAAGCGTACCGAAATATTTGCACCAGTTACTTTTTTCAAATCTTGTTTAATGGTTATAAACTGTTCAACATCTGGATGCGCAATATCCATAGTAATCATCAACGCTCCTCTCCTACCATTTTGTGCCACCTCACGTGTGGTATTACTAAAACGTTCCATAAAACTTACTGCGCCGGTAGTGCTTCCTGCAGCATTTGAAACATGCATACCAGATGGTCTTAACGTTGAAATATCTATACCAACACCACATCTTCTTTTAAACAATTGCGCCATTTGTTGATCTGTAAAAAATATTCCACCATACGAATCATAAATCTCGGGCAATACAATACAGTTACTTAATGAGGCAATCACATGAGGATTTCCCAATGATGACATTACACTTCCTTGCGGAATAACTGCATTAAACTGTTTGAAATAATTATAAATTTTTTCAAAGCTTAAAGGCGCTCTTTTTTTGCCGTAATCAGAAAGTGCTTCTTGGTTTCCTTCCAAAAAATTATTGATACGATAGTACTCTTCGATACGAGCAAACTCTGTTGCCATTCTTTGATGCATATCATCTGGCGTTAATTCTAAATAATTGCCATCTGCATCTTTCATCGCATATTTGTTGGCCCACGTGCTAGCTGCTAGATCGTCTCCATTAAAGTAGGCGGTGCTTTTTTCTAATACTTCTTTGTAAGAATAAGTTACTAAAACTTTATCTGTCATTGGCTTGCGACTTAATTTTGTTGTTGACATATAGCTATCTTTTAACGATGAATAAATTGAACTTTGAAATTCTGTCACTAAAATTATCATAGCTATGCGTGTAAAAATAATTGATGCCATTGAGTTTTGAACAATGTGATGTTAGTGCTCATAAAAGCATGTATAGTGCAGGTTCAAAGCATGCTTTAAAAATAAAAGTCAAATTATAAACAATTTATTTTTGACTATTTATTTAGTAAACGCACTGAAAATCAACTACAAAAAATGATACTATTTTTTACAATTCCGTTTATCGTTTATTTGCTTCAATTAAAAAAAAATAGAATTGGCGAATTTCAAGATGGACGATGAAATTTATGTTTGATATTAAAACAGATTTCTAATGCGGAATTTGGATTCAATGCTTTAGTTTATGAATTATTATTTAAAAAGCAACAAAGTGTTGTTTGGCTAATGATGCTGCTCTGACTGCTTTCACACTGTTATATTTTTTTATTGCAGTTGCTTTAACGCTCCGGCATCAAGTAATCCAAATTTAGTTTGCACTAAACTATACAGCTGCTGCTACTATTAAACCATTTTAAGGAATATAGTATTATTGTGACTTAGTATCTTATAAAAACAAAAAAAGGCTGACCACGGCCAACCTTTAGTGTTATTTGGGTGCAACTTAATTTTTAATAAACTTCTTTACACCACTTTGGCTGCCACCAATTTGTAACTGAATAAAATAAATGCCCACTTCTAAATCCTGCACATCAACAATATGGTTATGATAGCCTTCGCTGAAATTAGTTCTTTGCATTTGTTTAATGTTACGACCAGCCATATCAAGCACATTGATTTGTACATTGCCACTTTCAGGTAAATTATAAAATAATTGCAAATAGGCTTGCGCTGGATTCGGCTGAATTTCAAAGTCTTTAATTAAACTTTGTCCAATACCTTTTATTTGATTTGAAGTAAGTAGGCAATAATTACTTATGGCAACCAAACTGTTATACACATTTAAACGACCATCAGTAACTGTTTTATTTAAAAGATCGGCATTAGGATCAACATTATCTAACATAAAATCTTTGAATAAAAGCGCAATTGAATCGGGGTAATTCTTATAGTCTTGCAACAACTGTGGACAAGCAGCAGAAATCATTAAACCTACAGCGCCTGCTACGTGTGGCGTTGCCATTGATGTACCCGAAAGATTTGCATAGGCATTATTTGGAGTTGTACTATTTACTGTGCTTCCTGGAGCACCTAAATCTATCGTGGTGATACCGTATCCTGCGTTGCTTGCTTTTATATCATTTCTAGTTGTGTTAGTTACAGTAATTAAATGATTGTTTGGACAAGCAGTTGGCATATCACCAGTTACATCAATATTGTAGTTGACATTTGCTGTAGCTCCAGCACTTAAAATTCCAACTGCCCCAAGTGAATCATACATTCCGCACCAAATTGGGTAGCCACTAGGATTGGCATTATCAACACCAAATGATGAATTGGTTGCTACAACAAAAGCTCCTTGCAACCCGTTAGTTTGATTGTATATTTTTCGTTGTTTAAAAGCATAGGCATAGGCTATAACAACTGTTGCTTCACCTCCACTTGACCCTTGAATAGCCATCACTTTAGCATTCCAATTTACGCCAGCAACTCCTAAATTATTATTTCCTTTGGCGGCAACAGTTCCAGAAACATGCGTACCGTGCTGACTTGAAGTAATTGTTCCATTATTATTGTATGCATTCCAACCATTTATATCATCAACATAGCCATTGTTGTCATCATCAATACTGTTACCAGGAATTTCGGCATAATTTTTCCAAAAATTAAGATCCTGATGGGCCAGAAAAAAACCACCATCAACAACTGCAACCACCACCGTATCGCCAGCGGCAGTAATTCCACCTGTGTTTAATTCCCAAGCTTCTGGTGCGTCAATATCGGCATCATTAGTTCCTCCATTTTGACCGGTATTGTTCATATCCCATTGGGTTCCATTTACATAATTTGGATCGTTTGGCTCAAGAACTCTTTCTTCTACAAAATGATTAAACTGAACCGCTTTTGTTTGAGCATGTGCATTTACTTTTTGTAGAATTTCATTATCTGCAATTGCATTTTGATTAAATGTAAGCAACCAAATTGCTAGCGGTTCCGATAACTGTTGTTCCACTTTAAGTCCATAACTTGAATCAAATGAAGCAATAAATTCATTGATTTGTATGTCCTTATAAAGTTGAACCATCAATTGACCATCAACATGATCGTTACTAAAATTACTTTGTGCACTCAATTCTAGCTGAATTAAAACATTCGTTAACAGCAATAAGGCAATAGTTTTTATTTTCATTTTTATAAATTAGTTTTCAAATCTAATTAAAAGTTCAAAATAAATCCTATTTTTTTTAACCGAAACTTTTACAATTAAGTTATTGTGTTATGTTTGTATCTAATTGTTAAAGCTATGTCTAAGAAAAGGTTAATTATATCTATCGCTATTATAATGCTGCTATTTGTTTCGTACAAATATTTTTTTAGCGATACCAAGAATGAAAGTGATGTTTTTGTAGAGGTGCAGCAAGGTGAATTTGAAATAAATGTTTTTACCACCGGAGAGCTTGAGGCAAAAAATTCTGTTGATATTCAAGGACCTTCATCTGTAAGGCAGTTGGGTATTTGGCAAATAAAAATATCAGATTTGGTACCCGAAGGAACCAATGTAAAACAAGGCGATTATGTTGCAGCACTTGATAAAGCAGAAATTTCAACCAAATTAAGAGATGCTGCCAGCGAATTAGATAAAATTCAAAGTCAGTTTACTCAAACTAAATTAGATACTACTTTGCAGATGCGTCAATCGCGTGATGATATGATTAACATGCAATTTGATTTACAACAAAAAGAAAT
>CAMBZU010000094.1 GCA_945872355.1 Chitinophaga pinensis | reverse complement strand
ACAATGGGTGCTTTTGCGCAAACCGAAAATGTAATATTCGATTGCAGTTTTAAAGTGTGGGAACAAGACCTTCAAAAAACACTTCAAAAAATTAAAATTGAAATCTATGAAAATGGAACACTACTAAAAAAACTCACCACCGATAGAGATGGGAAGGCCTATTGTTACTTTGATTTAAATAAAGATTACGATATTAAAATCAATCCAGGCGCTGGCAGATATATAGAAAAATGGGTAAAACTTGACACCCGCAACATTGATTTAAAAACTTGGAAATTTAAAAACAGAAAAGAATTCAGATACTATTATCAAATTGAAATAAATCTTTTTGAACCCGAAAGATGCGAACAGTTTTCATTTTTAAATGCAGCACCAATTATGAATTTTAAATATAGCATTAAAAAACGTGATTTAATGGATGTCGCTGATAACCGCATGGTAAAACGTATAAATAAAGAAAGAAAAAAGAAATGCATAGCCTCCTTTTAAAAGCTAAAATAAATTATCCATTATACCTCATCCAAACTTAAAAACCACAATTCACAATTCAGCATTCACAATTTACCCCCAACAACTGTTTCCTCCACCCAATCACCGTGCTCTTTTATTAAACCAATTAAAGCATCTACAGCCTCTTCACTTGCAATGTTCTTTTTTACTACTTCTTTACCTTTGTAGAGTGTAATTTTTCCTATGCCTACGCCAACATATCCGTAATCAGCATCGGCCATTTCGCCGGGTCCATTAACAATGCAACCCATAATGCCAATTTTAACGCCCTTTAAATGTTGTGTGCGTTTTCTAATTTTAGCGGTGGTTTCTTGCAAATCAAATAGGGTTCTACCGCAACTCGGGCATGAAATATATTCAGTTCTCGAAATTCTAGTTCTTGTGGCTTGTAAAAACCCAAAAGTAGTACTATTTAAATGTGCTAAGCCTCCACAGTTTTCAGCTTTTAGCCAAGTACCATCTCCAAATCCATCAAGTAATAAAGCACCAAAATCGGTGCTTGCTTGCAGCTGCAAATTCGCAGGCTCAAGATCCTTATAATTTCTTTTAATAATGATAGGCAAATTACAATTCAAAGCCATTAGTTTCACAACCAAGGCCCTTTGCTCTGCCATTCCATGTTGGGTAAAGGTGTCAATAATTAATACAACAGATTTAATTTTTTTAATTGATTCAATAAGCGCTTCTGTTAATGAATTAATTTCTACAGCCACAAAATTTAACTCATTGCTTGTTTTATGCGCGCTAAATATTTCGCTTGCGCAGAACAAAGGATAGTGCCTGGTAAGTGTCTCTTTTTTTTGCCATACCTCACTGTTTACAATCACACCTAAGGTGCCAGGGATTTCAAAATCTATAGTTTTATCTCCAGTATAAATAAAATCACTTGCCATATCGGTAAGATTCCATTTGTCAAGTGCTACAGCATAGTTATAACCGATTCCAAAAAGTGTAGAAGGGTTTATTTCACTTCTATTGCTTAAATCAGAAATTATTCTTGGAACGTTTGAACCCCCGATGTTCAGCACTTCTTGACTTGTTCTTTTATTGTATTCAAATGGAGAATAATATGATTTTTCACTAGTTTCAATGTAATTAAAACTTTTGTGTTGATGGTTGTTTTCATTTGTATTTCTTCCTACATAGCGATTTACTAAAGCCATTGCAACTGGAGCTTCAAACTCAGGATCCTCAGTAAGTGAAACCCTTACAGTGTCGCCTAAACCATCTTCTAACAAAGTGCCAATACCAACTGCCGATTTTATTCTTCCATCTTCACCCTCTCCGGCCTCAGTAACCCCTAAATGTAAAGGGTAATTCATATTATTGGCAATCATTTTATTTACAAGCAAACGGTAAGCTTGCACCATTACTTTTGGATTGCTCGCTTTCATTGAAAGTACAATGTTATAATAGTTTTGTTCCTCACAAATGCGTAAAAACTCCATCGCACTTTCTACCATGCCTAGCGGGGTATCGCCATAACGACTTAAAATTCTGTCGCTTAAAGATCCATGATTTGTGCCAATGCGCATAGCCGTGCCATATTCCTTGCATATCTTCACTAATGGTGTAAATCGGGTTCTTATTCTGTCTAACTCTGACTGATAGGTAATATCATCATATTCCAATACTTCAAATTTCTTTTTATCAGCATAGTTACCCGGGTTTACCCTTACTTTTTCTACAATTCTTGCTGCTAGCTCTGCAGCGTTTGGGGTAAAATGAATATCGGCTATTAAAGGTGTTTGATAGCCATGAGCGCGTAGTTCTTTTTTTATTACCTCAAGGTTTTTAGCCTCATTCAAGCTTGGTGCGGTAATTCGTACATAGTCACAACCACTTTCAATCATTCTAATTGATTGTGCAACGGTTCCTGCCGTATCCATAGTATCAGTGGTGGTCATACTTTGAATTCTGATGGGATTTCCCCCGCCCATTGGTAAGTCACCAATTTTTACTTCACGTGTTACAAATCGAGAATAATTCGAAAGGTTATTACAATACTTGTCTTTTAATTCCATATTAGCTTGCAGTAATGATATTAATATTGAAAAACAAAAAATTATATAATATGTTGGATAAAAACTTAATTGAAAATATGTAGCTCATTCCCATTGTAGTTTACTTGATAGGCCTGCAGTGGCGAAGTGGCTGGACTTTTTACTACCGAACCATCAGTTAGAACAAACTCCGACATACAACAACTATCTATAGCGGTTATTTGCGTAGATGTTACTTCTATTTTACCACAAGCGTTTTCTGTATCGTAGGTGCAATGCCTGTCGTAGGCCACAAACTCTTCGTTAGAACGTCTGTAAACAATAATACCCCTTGAGCCACCATTTAAATATGCCCAGCCGCCCGGCGTGTTTAATTTGTTAAAATTAGGGTCAGATGGATAGATGTAAATATTTACAGGTACGTAAGGTATTACTGTATTCTTACGCTTTTTACAAGCAAAGGTAATAGTTGTAAAAAAAATTACAACTACGCCAAAATATACAAAGGATGTTTTCACTTTCATGCTTGTTGCAAAGGTAACACAAAATTAATTTTTAAGAGCAGGCAACATTTATTAACAAATATTCCTCTTGTTAATAAATGAAGATAAAGCAACCTTCATTAAAAACTAAAAAAGATGTGCCAACTATTTTTTGTTAATTTGGAAAATTTAAATTCTTTCAGCTATGAAAAAATTATGCTTTCTATTGTTGCTTTGCATTTGTCCGGCATTTATTATCCTAAGTAATGCACAAAGCAGCCAGCCTGAAAACGCACACTCTAAAAAAGAGCAAAAAACCTCTGATGGCAAAGAAAAAAAAAGAATGAAAAGCGATGAGGCTGGAAAAAAAAGACATCAAAAAATACAAACCAAAAAAACCAGGAAGCGCATGAGAGAATCAAAGAAGAAATCAAGAAAAATAAATGATCCTAAAAAGGAGTTTTTCCTGTTTCGATTGTTTAGAAAGTAGGGCATTTTTGCTATTTTAAGCAAATTTATATTAAAATTTAATCGACAAAATAACTAATTTTATTGTATGAAACATGCTGAATAACAGCGTTTAGTTGAAATAATCACAAAAAGATAAATGTTAAATTTGGATAAAAAAAAATTTATTACATATCTTTACCCGCTTCGAAAAACGATGTTAATCTAACACAATAAGAACATTATGATAAGGAAAATTTACTTAACCTTTGTGATGGTAATAGGAAGTCTAGCTTGCGCACTGGCGCAAGGCGGGGCTGTAAAAGTTACCGTAGTTGATGGAACAACTAAAGAAACAGTACCGTTTGCTACTGTAGTGGTTTTGGCTAAGGGTCAACAAATAGCGGCGGCAGCAGCTAACATTGATGGCGAAGTTTTAATCAAACCTATTCAACCAGGTTTGTACAATATCAAAGTTAGTTTTGCAGGATATGCAGGAGTTGAAATCTCAAATATCAATATTGTAGATGCTAAGACTCAATATGTAACTGCAACCTTGCTCCCAAGCATCACTGAAATAAACACATTCACGGTTGTGGAATATGTAGTTCCTTTAATTGATCCTAATGCAAGTACATCTAAAACTGTAACTAAAAAGGATTACGACAAAATGGCTACAAAAAACATCAATTCGGTTGTTGCACAATCTGCAGGAGTTGCTCAGGTAGATGAGGGTGATGCTGTTAATATACGCGGTGGCCGTTCTGAGTCTTCTGAAACATTTATTGATGGTATGCGTGTTGTTGGCTCTGCTGGTTTGCCGCAATCAAGTATCGAGCAGGTTTCTGTAATTACAGGTGGAGTACCAGCTTCTTTTGGTGATGCTACTTCTGGTATAGTAAATATTACAACTAGAGGTCCTCAAAGTACTTATTTTGGCGGTGTAGAGGCTATTAGTTCAGAATTAACTGATAAGTTTGGATATAATTTCTTGGGTTTTTCTGTTGGCGGTCCAATTTTAACCAAAAAAGATACGGCTGGAGTTAAACGCGCTGTATTAGGATTCATTGTTTCAGGTGAAATTTCTACTGAAAGAGATGCAGATCCTTCTGCTATTGGCATGTGGAAAGTTAAAGATGACGTTTTAGCCAATTTAGAAAAAAACCCGCTACAATTTAATCCGAATGGAAGTTTTACATTAGTACAAAGCTCTCAATTTGTTACCAAGTCCGACATGGAACAAATTAAAGCTAAGCAAAACGTGCGCTCTAACTTTGTTCGTTTAAATGCAAAATTGGATTACAAGCCAACCCAAAATCTTAATGTTACTTTTGGAGGTTCTGTTGATTACAACAACAGACATGATTTTATTTATGAATATGCTTTATTCAACCCTGTGAATAATTCGCAGTCAATTGATAAAACTTGGAGGGTATATGGTCGTTTACAGCAAAAATTCAGTTCTGCTCCTGAAGGAAAAGAAGAAAAAAGTGCTGCCAATCTTAAAAACGCTTATTACACCTTGCAAGCATCTTACACTAAAGTAAAAAATATTCAGCAAGATGATAACCACAAAGAAAACTTTTTTGACTATGGTTATTTAGGTAAATTTAAAACGCACAAAGAAAGAATTTATGCATTTGAACAAGCTAGACAAGCTTTTGTGCAAAATGGTTGGAGAGACACTTTGGTAACCTTTACTCCTGATACAATTAAAAATCCTACGGGTGCTGCTTTTACATCCAATTATTATGATTTACAAGGAGACAATCCTGCATTTGCTTATGACAATATCAATAGAATCCAAGCAAATGGAGGCTTATTAAATGGAGACAGACCTTTAAATGTAAATGGATTATGGTACAACACTGGTCGTCAATATGGTGGTTATGCTATTGACAATAACAGTCAGTTCCGTGTAAATACCAGTTTCTCTGCCGATGTTAAAAACCATGCAATTCAGGTTGGTTTTGAATATGAACAACGTTCAGAAAGTACTTTTTCAATTAGTCCAATTGGCTTATGGGGTTTAATGTATCAATTAGCCAATAAGGCAATTACTGATATTGATCTTACAAAACCTACCTATGTTACAGGAGGTACATATGATTCTATAAATTACGATAGAGGTTACAATGCAAACGAAGAATCACAGTTTTCTAAAAGTTTTCGCAAAAAATTTGGCTATGCAAATAATGAATGGGTTGATATCCACAATATGAAACCAGAAGACTTCTCATTAAATATGTTTAGTGCAGATGACCTTTTAAATAATGGTAATGCCTATGTAAATTACTATGGTTATGATTACTTAGGTAATAAAACAACCAATGTAGCTTTCGAAGATTTTTTTACGCAAAAAGACGAAAATGGTAATCTAACTCGTCCTGTTGGTTCTTTCAACCCAATTTATATGGCTGGTTATATCCAAGATAAATTCGACTTTAAAGATTTGAAATTTAATGTGGGCCTAAGGATTGACCGTTTTGATGCAAATCAAAAAGTTCTAAAAGATGCATATTCATTATATGGTACACGCACAGCAGGCGATGTAACTGAAATAAACGGAACCACAGTAACTCATCCAACAAACATTGGAAGTGAATATGTAGTATATGTAAATAGTATTTCTGACCCTACACAAATTGTTGGCTACAGAAACAACAACAGATGGTACAATACTGAAGGTGTTGAAGTTGTTGACCCAAGAGTATTGGCTCAACAAACATCTAATGGTCAGTTAACTCCTTATTTAATTAATCCTAAGGATGGAGCTACTGATGATAGCAATACAGGTATTAGATCTTCGTCTTTCGATCCAAAAAATTCATTTAAAGATTACGATCCTCAAATTAATTTTATGCCACGTGTGGCGTTCTCATTCCCAATTTCTGAAATGGCCAACTTCTTTGCGCATTACGATGTGCTAACACAGCGCCCACCTTCAAGATTAAGAATGAATATTTTCGATTATTATTTTATGGATATCAACACTGGAGGTGTATTAAACAATCCAAATTTGAAACCAGAGAAAACAATTGATTATGAATTAGGTTTTACACAAGTTTTAAATGAACAACAAAACTCTGCATTAACATTATCGGCTTTCTATCGTGAATTAAGAAACATGATACAAATTACGCGCTTCTCTTATGCTTATCCTGTATCATACACTTCTTTTGGAAATATTGATTTTGGAACTGTAACAGGCTTTTCTGTGGCATACGATTTAAGAAGAACCAACAACGTAACCATGAATGCTAACTACACGCTTTCATTTGCTAATGGTACGGGTTCATCAGACGGTGATGCACAAAGCATTATCTCTAACTCAACACAGCCAAACTTAAGAAATACAGTACCACTGTCGTTTGATCAACGTCATAATATTGTAGCAAATGTTGATTATAGTTATGGTAATGGAAAAGATTATAATGGCCCTGTGATTAATGGTAAAAAAATATTTGCCAATGCGGGGGCTAATATGACCTTCCGTGCAACTTCAGGAACTCCTTATAGTCGCCAAGGTAATATTTCGCAAGAAGGCGCTATAGGTTTATCTAAAATATCTGTGCTTTCTGGAAGCTTGAACGGCTCTCGTTTGCCTTTTCAATACCGTTTCGATATGAGAGTGCAAAAGTCTTTCCCAATTTCATTTGGAAAGAAAGATGAAGATAGCAGTAAAAAGGGGAATTTAAATATTTACTTACAAGTATTAAATGTGCTAAATGCTAAAAATATTATAAGTGTTTATCGCGCTACTGGCAATCCAGAAGATGATGGCTATTTAACGGATGCCGCTTCTCAGTCTATTATCAATAGCTTCCCCAGCCCTGCAGCTTTTGTAGATCAATACAGCATCAAAATTAATAACCCGAATAACTACTCTCTTCCAAGAAGAATGAGAATAGGCGTAACTTTAGACTTTTAAAAACAATAATAATGTTGGCACATCATATTGTTAAACAAATAAATAACAAGAAAATGAAAAGAACGAAAACATTGCTGGCCTTAACACTATCACTTGGTGTATCGGTAATTTCAGCAAAAGAAAATGTTGGCTTAATAGGAGGTAAAGTTGGAGGTACAAGTGCAACATCTGCAGCATGTACTCCTGCAACTGCAAAAGCAGACTTAAGTATCAATAATGTGCGTGCTTTAATACTAAATGGTGGTGACATGTGGTGGGACCAAGGTTTAGAAGTAGCGCGTTATGAAGTGCCAAAAGGCTCAGGTAAGCATTCTTACTTTGCTGCTGCGCTTTGGATCGGTGGATTAGATCAAGGTGGTCAGTTAAGAACAGCTGCACAAACTTATCGCCAAAACGGAAATGATTTTTGGCCAGGACCATTGGATGTAACTAATGCTTCTGTTGATGGTACTGGTTGTTCAAAATGGGATAAAATTTTCCAAATTACTCGTCAAGAAGTAGCAGATTACGCAGCATATTTATCTTCACCTTCTGACTTTCCTGGGTATTCAATTCCAACAAGTATTATTAACTATCCGGGTAACGGAGATGTGAGTTTAAATGAGGATTTAACTATTGCACCCTTTTGGGATATAAATAGTGACGGTTTGTACCGTCCAGAGGACGGTGATTATCCTAAATATGATATTTTTAATACTGCTTCTGCTGGAGGTGGTTGCTCCAATTTCTTATTTGGTGATCAAACATTATTTTGGGTATTTAATGACAAAGGAAATATTCATAGCGAATCAGGAGGACAGCCATTAGGTTTAGAAATTAGAGCGCAAGCTTTTGCCTTTGCTACGAATGATGAAATTAATGATATGACCTTTTATCAATATCAAATTATCAACCGCAGTAACGTAACAATTTCTAATACTTATTTTGGAAGTTGGAATGACCCTGATTTAGGTGTTTATAATGATGATTTTATTGGGTGTGATGTAGAAAGTGGCTTGGGCTTTTGCTATAATAGCGATGACCAAGATGGAACTGGATCTGGCAATAGTTATGGTGACAAACCTCCTTGTTCAGCAGTTGACTTCTTTAAAGGTCCTAAAGCCGACCCGTATTTAGTTAACGGTGTTGAGCAAGATAGACCTTTAGGTCAGACAATTAGCGGAAGTGGATATGGTGACGGTATTATAGGAAACGAAACCTTAGGGATGGAGTATTTCATGATTTTTAAAAATGATGCCACAGCACAAGGAAATCCTTCTCAAGCAACTCATTTTTATAATTATTTGCAATCTAAATGGAAGGATGGTACTGATTTGACCTATGGTGGCTCTGGTTACGGAGGTACAGTTTCATGTAAATTTGGTTTTCCTTGGACTTCTGATGATTCCAATAATAATGAAGATTGGCAATGCACTGAGGCTGCAGATTGGCGTTTTATTCACTCGGCTGGGCCATTTACATTAAAACCAGGTGCCGTTAATTTTGTAACTACAGGCTGTGTTTGGGCTCAAGCTCAATCAGGAGGAGCAAAAGCATCTGTTGAGTTAGTGAGAGTTGCTGATAAAAAAGCGCAAGCTCTGTTTGACAATTGCTTTGCTGTTTTGGAAGGACCAAGAGCGCCAGATTTGACCATTCAAGAGTTAAACAACCAATTGTTACTTTATATCACTAATCCAACTGTGGTAACTTTTAATAATAGGAATGAGCGTTATCAGGAATTAGATCCATTAATTCCAGCGATTGCCGGATTCGATAGAACCTATGATTTTGAAGGTTATTTGATTTATCAAGTTAAAGATGGAACTGTAACTGCTTCAGAAGGTGACTTAAACGATCCATCCAAAGCAAGATTAGCAGTACAATGTGATTTAAAAAATGAATTCGGGCAATTGGTAAATTTCTCATTCAACCCAGGTTTGAATGCTAATGAACCAATGCTTAAAAATCCTACAATTGCGGGTTACAACAAAGGCATTAAACACTCCTTTAAAATCACAGAAGATAAATTTGCAGCAGGTACCGACAAGAAATTAGTTAACCATAAAACTTATTACTTTCTTGCGGTTGCTTATGGGGCTAATAACTTTAAAACATATAATCAAACCGACCCTTCAACTTTTGATGGTCAAAAGAAACCATACATCTCAGGTGCAAAAAATGCAAAGGGTCAAAGTGTTGCTCCGGTTGCAGGTATTCCGCACATTACTTCGCCTGAAAATGGTGGCACTACATTGCAAAGCGGCTATGGCGACGGACCTCAAATAAAAAGAGTAGAAGGACAAGGAAGCGGTTATCAAAACCTAGAACTTACGGAAGAAAGTGTTGCAGAAATTTTATCGAAATCAAAAATAGACCAACCAGTGTATAAAAGTGGAGCTGGGCCGGTAGAGGTTAAAGTTATTGATCCTTTAAATGTGCCAGATGGTGAATTTAAACTTAAATTTGTAAGTCATGCCATGGTGCCTAAAGCAGCACTTCAGGGTGTGGCTGTAGATTCAGCGACTGCTATTAGAAGAAATAGAACAGATGGTCAAAATCCGACTACGGAATATGTATATGCTAATGTACCGTTAAACTCAAGTGTATTTGCTGTTCAAGGTATTATTAATGACAGTACTTTCTTAGTTAAAAGAGTGAAAAACATCATCACAGCAGTTGATACTGCAGCTTGGGTGCTAACAAATGTGAACACCAACGACTCTGTATCATCAGACACATGTATTAACATTGCAAATGAAAAACTAATACTTGATTGGGGTTTATCAGTAAGTATTAACAAAGGAGTTGCTCCAAGTGTTGATATGGTAAATAATGAAAACGGATTGGTTTCAAGCTCATACGAGTTAAGCGATCCAACAAAACCTTGGGTTTTCTTTTTCCCTGATCAAGATGGTCAAACAGCATTTAATTGGATTCGTTCGGGTACTCAAACAAATCCAACTCCTCAAACATACGGAACCCCAACAACAATTACCTTTACAGGAAATGATTATCAAGGAATTGATGATGCTCAAAATTTCGAGACAGTGGGTGATGGTTCTTGGGCCCCATATATTTTAGGATCTACAGAGTGGAATGGTATTGCTTGGAGCAATTCATACTTCAACCCTCCAGGTAGAAAAAAAGAAATTATGCGCAACTTAAGAAGTGTAGATATAGTATTTACAAGTGATAAGACAAAATGGACAAGATGCGCTGTATTAGAATTACAGGACAATGCATCATTGGCTGAAGGTGGCGCTGCTAAAATGGATTTAAGAAAATCTGCTTCACGTGATAAAGATGGTAAAGATGATGGTTCAGGAACTACTGGTTTGAGTTGGTTTCCAGGATATGCAATCAGCGTAGAAACAGGTGAAAGGTTAAATATGGCATTTGGTGAAGATTCGTGGTTGATTGGCGATAATGGTAGAGATATGATATGGAATCCAACATCTTCAATTGCAGATCAATTTTCTGATGGTATTTTTACCGGTATTAAAATGGGCGGAAAGCATGTAATTTATATCTTCGGTCACTCTGCCAATTCTGTTGATGATATGCCTTATTACGACAATGGTGAATATATAAGAAGAAAGTTAAGTGGTGGTCAGTTGGCTGATAAACAAAGAGTATTTAAAGATTGTATGTGGGCAGGAATTCCGATAGCAATACCAAATACAGAGTTTTTATCTTCGGATATTAAACTTAAAATTAGGGTTTCAAGACCTTATAGCAGATACTTTGCTGCGAATGCTGTATCAGGTGTTACCTACGATCCACTAGCGCCACAATTAGGAACTGGCGTTGCTCAGAATGGTGATTTTCCTTTATACTCATTTGGTACGGGAGATATAGCAACAATCAAAGGTGGTAAAGATGTTTCAAAGAATGCATTAGATTTAATAAATGTTGTTCCTAATCCATACTTTTCATACTCAGCATACGAAAGCAACACTTTAGATAACATTGTTAAAATTACCAATTTACCTCAAAATTGCGTAATTAGTATTTACACAGTGAACGGTACTTTGATTAGAAGATTTCAAAA
>CAMBZU010000093.1 GCA_945872355.1 Chitinophaga pinensis | reverse complement strand
AAGATGCCATCGCAGCTCATTGTTCGCATTTGATAAACATGCTGCTACATGTATTAGTTTTACAGTCCATGCTCGGCAATGACTACTATTGCTGCGTTTTACCGACACGTTTCAATTTAAAGATTTTAGGTAAATTAAAGGAATAAAATAATTACTGGTATGATAAAGGATAAGCGTAATTTTTAATTCTTAATTCTTAATTCTTAATTCTTAATTTTTAATTTTTAATTGAGAATTTTTAATTATTATTTTCAATTTAGCATTTGCATCTTTAAATTCAGCATTCATAATTCAGCATTCACAATTCAGCATTTTTAATTACCCATTTTTTATTTACAATTTAGCATTCACAATTCAGCATTTTAATTCAGCATTTTTAATTACCCATTTTTTATTTACAATTCAGCATTCACAATTCAGCATTCACAATTCATAATTCAGCATTCACAATTCAGCATTCAGAATTCATAATTCAGCATTCATAATTCACCTTCCGTATCCGCTTGCTACTTAATTAGGTATTTCAGATGATAATCTACTAAACCATCAATAGGCTTTTTAATAATGTTTCCCACTTCAATGCCTAATTTTTTAGATTCATCTCTTAAAATATCTTCAAAATGAAACGCAATAGAACCAATAAAATGCACAGGCACAGCATTGTAATTTGCAAAACAGCATACATGATTCATTAAAAAGTGATTCATGCCAGCAGCAACTGTGTTTTTTACATAAAGATTTTCTTTAAATGTAGCATAAATTTTCATGAACGAAGCCAGGTAAACATTAGCGTGTGGCTTCATATATACATTTTCTAAAATCTCTTTTTTTGTCAATTTTAATTCATCTTGTAACCATAAATTTATTTCAACTGGTAATTTTTTATATAAATAATCACTTAATAATTTCTTTCCGAAATAGCTTCCACTGCCTTCATCACCTAAAATATAACCTAATGCCGGAACTTCTTCAGTTACATTTTGGCCATCAAAAAAACAAGAATTTGAGCCTGTACCAATAATACAAGTAATACCCGGTTGGCCGCTATAAGTTGAATAGGCAGCACCAACCAAATCATGATCAACATATATATTGGCTTTTGTAAATACTTGTTTTAAACCACGCTCAACAACTAGTTTCAACTCTTTGCTGCTGCAGCCGGCACTATAAAGAAATATAAATTTAACTTCATCAGCATATTTTGTTAACTCAGTATTATCTTTAATGGCTGTGCTTATCACAGTTTCATTATGAAAAAAAGGATTAAAACCCATGGTGCTGAATGCTTCAACTTCTTTATTATCTTTAAGCAACATCCAGTCGCACTTGGTTGATCCGCTATCGGCTATTAAATACATATTGAATTTATTTTTTGATTAATAATTGCTTGAGCAATAGTACTGATTTATAAAATTAAAATAGTAATGTGTGAATTAAAGTGTAAAATCTGTTGATAAAATTTGCTTTTACGCCCTTCCAAAATTGCTCAAAATATTTTTTATTCACTTCACTTTATTGGCCTTGCTGCGATAAACAATATTTTTGCAATCACACACAAACAAAGGAACTTGCGCACTATATATTTTGTATTTATACCGATGTGAAATAAGTAATGGCCCAAATTTGTTTCACGGCATTTGTCCCAAACTTTTTTCTGATCGGCATTGACCAATGTAAGATTTTAAATTATTGGCCTAATTTATAAATCACATTGGTATTATTTTGATTTAGGATTCTTTTTGAGCAAGGCAGGTGATGCAGCACTTATGCTTAATTATTTTTACTTTTAAGCTTAGGATTTATAGGTTAGATATGTTCATGTTACGCATCTTCTTTATTTGCATCCATCACAATGGTGCTTGTTGGAAAAGCAAAATTAGCATTGTTTTTACTTACTATTTCAATGATTTTGTAATTTATTTTCTCGCGCATTTTCATGTAATCTTCCCATACTGCTGAATTCGCAAAATAGATGATTCTAATGGTAAGTGAGCTTTGCGCAAAGGCATAAAAATAAACTGATACTTCATCAAAACACAAAGGATCTTTTTCAATTAATGACTTTATTTCAATCGTAATTTTATGAATTGATTCAGGAGCTGTATCATAACGCAAGCCAAGATCAAATTTTATTCTTCTAATTTCACGTTTGGTAAGATTATCAACTTCTGTATCCACCAACTTTTTATTAGGAACAGTTACAAATGTTTTTTCTAGCGTTCTAATTCGTGTGCTTCTGAAACCTATTTTCTCAACATTTCCTTCTAAACTGCCCACCTTTATTAAATCTCCCATAACAAATGGCTTGTCAAGAAAGATAGTAAAAGAGCCTAATAAATTTTCTAGTGATTCTTTAGCAGCAAGTGCAATTGCTAAACCTCCAATACCTAAACCGGCAATGAGTGAGGTAATATCCATGTTGAATACTGCACCTAAAATAGTAAAGAGCGAAAATATCATCACTATTATTTTGATACTTTCTTTTACAAAAGGAATAATTTGATCATCGGTTTTTGATTCAGTTTTTAGTGCTCTATGCATTAAAATTAATCCACCAAAATCAATAATCCGCAGTAAAATCCATGTAAATGAAAATATAATTAAAGTTTGCATGCAGCGTAACAAAAACATGCGCAATCCCCATTTTTCTATTGGTGCTATATGCCAATAGGCAGGAAAGTTTAATTGAGAAAATGCAAGATATACAGTAACAATAGCAATGAAAAAACTGAAAGGTTTACGCAATAGTTCAAGAAACTTTTTATAGCCAATTTCTTCTTTTGCATAATTACGAAGTACTTTGTAGGCTAGCCATGATAATGCTTTTGAAATTAAATGACGAAAAAGAATACCAAACACAAGTATGCCGGCACACCACAAATAATTGTTGGTTGTATTGCCCCAAAATACGCTTGTTATAAATGCATTATCTTTCATAATTCTACTTTAAACCAACTGTTGTAGAGCTATTTCAAAGGCATTTTGAGCTATTTTTGTTTTGCCTGAATTTTTTTGATGAACCTTTACTAGCGCATTTTTTATTATGGTTGAAGCATCTTCAAAAATAGCTTTGTCATCAACCACTGCATTGGGTTGCATAAGATATGCAAATACTCTTGCCATGCCGCAATTGGCAATGAAATCGGGCAATAAACTTACTTGATTATCTGTAGATTCACCAATCGGTCCAAAGAAGATGGCAGTATCGGCAAACGGTACATTTGCGCCGCATGATATTACTTCTAAACCGCCTTTTATTAAAGCATCAACTTGCGCCTGTGTTACTAATCTTGAAGCCGCTGCAGGCACAAATATTTGAGCGCCAGAATGCCAAATCTTTTCATTTATAGTTTCAAAAGGAATTAAATGATCGGCTATTAATTGATTGCCTTTTTTAGCAGCAAACAATTGTTTAATTTCATCAAAACTAAAGCCTTCTTCATTTATTAAACCACCTTCTCTGTCAATAATACCAGTTATTTTGGCACCCATCGAAGATAAATAATAAGCAGCTGCAGCACCAACATTTCCCCAGCCTTGTATAACAGCTTTTTTGCCAGTAATTTGCCCACCATAAATATCGTAATAATGTCTGATTGCTTCTGCTACTCCCCAACCAGTGATCATATCGGCAACCAAATAATTTTTACTTATATCAGGAGAGTAATGGGCATCGGTAATAATTTTTGATACCCCATTTTTAAGGTTTTCAATTTGTTGATTTCGAATGGCAACATCAGCATTAAAGTGCCCATTTACAACACCCTCTTGAGGATGCAATAAACCATATTTTTGTGTGATAGGAATTACTTCATGTATTTCATCAACATTTAAATCGCCGCCTGTTCCGTAATAATTTTTTAATAGAGGAATTACTGCTTTGTACCATCTATCTAAAACTCCTTGCTTACGTGGGTCGGCCGGATTAAAATTAATACCAGATTTTGCACCGCCAATTGCCGGACCAGAAACTGTAAATTTAACTTCCATTGTTTTTGCTAAGCTCTCAACTTCTCTTTTGTCTAAGCCAACACGCATGCGCGTTCCACCACCTGCAGCACCGCCTCTTAATGAATTTATTACTACCCAACCTTTAGCCTCTGTTTCACTATCGTTCCATTCAAATACAATTTCAGGACTTTTATTTTCAAATTTTTGAAGTAACTCTTTCATAGTTTTTAATATTATAAGATATAATTTTTGTGGGATGGCAAAGTTAAAGGTATTTTTAAGAGATTGTTAAAAGGCTGTTTAAATTATGTGAATACTTTTTTTAAAGATAATAAAAACTAGAAATACCTTAGCCTCATCTAAAAACAAAAAATATGGCAGAGTTAAAAGACAATATCGATAAAGTAAGAGCATTTCATGAAGTATTTGGAATTGCATTTGAACATGCACCAATTGCCGAATTGAGCGAAAAAGATTATATGCTTCGCTTTAATTTAATGAAAGAAGAAAATGAGGAATATTTGGCTGCCTGTAAAGATGGCGATTTAACCGAAATTGCTGATGCATTAGGCGATATGATGTATATTTTATTTGGGACTATTGTAAGGCATGGTTTGCAACACAAGATTGAAGATGTTTTTACAGAAATTCATCGCAGCAACATGAGTAAACTTGACGAAAACGGACAGCCAATTTATAGAGAGGATGGTAAAATTTTAAAAAGTAATCTTTACTTTAAACCTCAAATTAAAGAAGTTTTAGAACGTTGATTTTTAAGTTCAAAAACGAGCTCAATGATGGTTATAGGCAATAACAAACAGGTTAAAGCATATACACTGTCTTCAATTGGAATAGTATAAATTCTCGTACCAATAATTTCTTTTGCATGGTATATCACCACTGGTTTGGCAGTGAGCACACCGTTCACTATAAAAAATGGAATTAAATGTATAAAATAGGCCATCCAAAAATAGCCCATGTAAACTTTTCTTAAATAAAAATGATGAAGTGCTAAGAGCACAAAAGCAAAAATGCTGTTATAAAATGTATAGCGATGTTCGTGAAATAAAATGATTGCAATTGCTAATAATAGCAGAAAAACTAAATTTATTTTATTGGCTATTTTCTTAAAAAAATCATCTTTAAGATAGGCCTTGCAACAAGCATAAATAAATACACTACAAAAAGGAATAACAATAAAAAACGACCACTCTTCAATAGGCAGTAAAAGCCATCGAATATCAGCAACATAGTTTGGATTAAAACGCCAAATGCCCTCACGGGTAAACCAAGAATCCCACAAAATAAAAAAAATACCATTCACCAAAATGCCAGCAAACAAAGCGGGCCACCACTTGTAAAAACTTACTTTTTTATCAAAGCTTAAAAGTAAAGGACCTGCAATGGATCCTATCATTAACCAAGCATACAAACTCATTTTAGGAGTGTGTTATTGTCTTTCAAATTAAAGTATCTTAAAGGAACAATGAGCATTCCAAAGTTTTCGCCATCTTCTTTATTAAAATGTTTGTGATGTATTTTATGTGCCCTTCTTATTGCTAAAATGTATTGATTGTTCCATTTTCTGAGAACTTTAAAGCGTTGGTGTATGATTATATCATGCACTAAAAAATACGCCAAGCCATATAAACTAATGCCAATACCTATAAAAAGTCTAAAATCATTATGCATTAAACCTGTCATATAACAATAAGCACTTGGTACAGCAAAAATTAAGAAGAAGGCATCATTTTTTTCGAAAAAACCTTCATGGCCTTGATGGTGGTCGCGATGCAAATACCATAATAAGCCGTGCATTATAAATTTATGGGTAAACCAAGCCATAAATTCCATAAAGAAAAAAGTAATGATAACAATAAGCGTATTAAATAACATGGTTAAAATATATTTTAAAATTAACAATAACTAGGTTAAAAAGTTTATGAGATTTAGCAGGGCAAAGAAAATAAGTTGTAAGCTAAAAACAAATACAGCCATGGTATTTTCTTTTTCAAACTTCATAACCGAACCCAAGCCATGAAAGAAAAAACTGATCACAAACCAGGCAACAAAATTTTGAACGGGAATAGTATCATTGTGCCAATGCCAGAACTGATATTTAGAGGCCACAGGCTCAATAAGCATATCAAGTAAAACCATTAATGTAGCGCCAATGCTTGCTGTAATGTATAATTTATTACTAAATTTTTGCGCTATTGTTTGCGTGGCAAGGGTAAGCATAACCCAATTAATTCCAATTACAATGGGCACGTGTTTTAGTTTAAATCCTAAAGCATAGCCGTAATAGTAGGGGCCAAATATTTTACCTGTTTGCACACCTATCATTTCAACTGCAAAGCCTGCAGTAAATAAGAAAATACAAAAACGTATAAAGTCTTTTTCCTTATAGGGGAAATAAGCCATAAGCAACACACATGTAAGCGCAAGATTAAATGGGGTTAAAGGGATAAATGACTCAGGTTTTAACCACATTCCTATTATACCCACTAAATAAATAATACTTAGGAATATTTTTACATGTAAAGGTTTGATGCTTTTGAAGGTCATAAAATTTTGATTTGATTTTTTTTGCTGAGTTGCAATAGCTTACGCATAAGTAATGCAGTGGCTTGCGCATCGCCTTCGGCACGATGCCGGTCAAATACATCAATTTCTAAACTTTGGCAAAGCTTGCCAAGCGAGTAGGAGGGTAAATCGGGCACAATTTTTCTACTAAGTTTAACAGTGCATATTTTTTTTCGATCAAACTCATGACCCAAATATTGGAATTCTTGTTTTACAAAATTATAATCAAAGCCAATATTATGGGCCACGAATATTCTGTTTTCGGTGTACTCAGCAATTTTGGAAGCCACTTGGCTAAAAAGAGGGGCCTTAGCAACCATTTTGTCATCAATACCTGTTAGGTTTTTTACAAACCATGGAATAGGAATTTGCGGATTAATAAGTGTTACAAATTTATCTGTAACTTCATATCCGTTAAATTGCAAAATGGCAATTTCAGTGATTTTACCTGTTTTATAACTACCTCCGGTAGTTTCTATATCCACTACAGCATACATCTATTTTTGAAAAAGGCAGATTAAAATGGGTTATTTTATAAATTTGGTTTCAATAGGTTATTTTTCTCAATGGCATTTTTATCATATTTTTCAAAAACATTAAGCCATAAAACTCTTGATTTGCGCAATATTACTGGAAATAATAACACAATAGTTAGTGTTAAAACGATAATGAAATAATGCAATGGTAGTTGCCAAAAAAATAAATAGTACAAAGCAAACAGAAGTAAACCCCAAACAACATTTAAACCATAACTGGCATACATAGCACCATAAAAGAACCATGTTTCCTTTTCAAAATTACAGCCACAAGTATTGCATTTTTGATGCATTTTTGTGAGGTTTTGAAAATGATATGGATTAGGATCAATAAATAAATCGGTGGCATGACAGCGTGGGCATTTATCAAATATAATTCCGTAAAGCTTAGTTTGTTTGAGCGGCATTTAAAAAAAAGAATTCGTCAAAGATACTATTTTAAGGTTTAGGACTTTTGGTTTAAAAGAACGATGGTGATAATTAACATTGCCATTATGATCCATGTTTGCCAACGCGCAAAATTAAGCGTCCAGCCCATTAGTTTTGTGCGTTTTGGAAGTAGCATTCTACCATCAGCTTTGTTGTAATAAAAAATACCTAGTTTCCAATTGGCAGGATCCTGGTGCCATTGATTATGCTGAAATTCTTTATTTTCTTTGTTCATTATTCAATAATTATTTCATCCATAAAAATAAAAGCATCACCACCAACACCTTGGTGCCAATTGGGTAATTTGCCATAATTTAAAGCCTTAATGCGCACATATTTTGCCTTAGTTGCAGCAAAAACAGCAGGAAAAGATGTTGTGCTAACATTATATTCATTGGCTGCGATTTCGTTTTTAAAATCTCCGAGCGAAAAATATTTTTCTCCGTCTAAACTATACTCATAGTGCACACTCTTAGGAAAAAGTATCCAACTTCTGCTGTCTTGCAAAAAGTTAGCTGAAATTTTAGTGATTTCTTTTTCAGTTTTTAAATCAATCACAACTTCAACATCTTGTGCTTGAAAACCTTGCCAACCGCCCTTGCGCCAATCAATACTACCAAATAAGCCATCAATAATTCCTGCATCACCTCCTGCAGTGTATTGTTTATTATAAATAGATTTTAAGTTTACTGTCCAAGTGGGATGTGGAAGCTGATGTATATTGGCCACAGCTGTTTTTGAAGCTTTATTTTGCGAAACAGCAATAGCTTTGATGCTTGTGCTGTGATTAATTGTAAAAGGATTTTCATACAGCTTACTTTCTAATGTAGGCACATTTCCATTGGTGGTGTAATAAATTTTGCTGTTTGAAGCTGCCGATAAAGCAACAGTTGCATCTTCAATAAAAGGATTATTGCTGGCTTTTATTATTGGGTTCATAATGATGCTTGAAGCACTATCGATAATTGCATAATTACGACTGTAGTTTTGAATTGCACTGTCAGCATTACTGGTTGTTTGATAAGCTAACATACCGCCTTTTATTATTTCTTGATAATTGATTTGCATCAATTTACTATTAAAAGATGCATTTGCTTTTTTTATATATTTTTCGCCTGATGTTTTTGAAAGGTTGTTGAATAGTAGCTTTTTATTGTTTTCTAAATTTATAATTACCTGTTTAAAAAGTGGCGTTGTAAATTCATAATTTGGATTGCCCGGACAAATTTGGTATAAGCCAATTGAACTTAAAACATACCATGCACTCATTTGTCCACAATCTTCATTTCCTATTAATCCATCGGGTTCATTTTTATAAAATGTATTTAAAATTTGATGCACCTTGTCAGCCGTTTTAGTAGGTTTTCCAATGCTGCTGTATAGGTATGATATGTGGTGACTCGGTTCATTTCCATGCGCATATTGACCAATTAGTCCTGTAATGTCGGCCTGCTCTCTACCACTTGTTTTGGAATTTGCAAGAAATAATGAATCAAGTTTACTTTCAAATGCATTTTTTCCGCCATAAGCTTCAATCATTCCCGGAATATCATGTGGCACAAAAAAAGTGTATTGCCAGGCATTTGCTTCAGTAAAATTATTGTTTACCTCATAGGGGTCAAAACCACTCATAAAATCGCCATTCTTTTTGGGTCTTATAAATTTAGTTTCATTGTCAAAAAGGTTTTTCCAGCTTTGTGATCGGTTCATATAGGTTTTATAATCACCATCCTTATTTAGGTATTTAGCTACTTGAGCAATACACCAATCATCATAGGCATATTCTAAGGTTTTTGATACCGATTCACTTTCATCTTCAACACTTAATGCACCATTTTGCATGTAGGCGCCAAGTCCGTATCGCTGTTTGCTTTCAGCACTTTTTTTCATGGCTTCTAGTGCTTTAGGGATGTCAAAATCAACAATGCCTTTGCTTATTGCATCTGCAATTACCGAAACACTATGATAGCCAATCATACATTCTGTTTCATTGCAACTCAATTCCCACACAGGCAGCATGCGGCCTTGCTCATATTGAGCCAAAAATGTTTTAATAAAATCGAGTGTTCTTTTTCTATCAATAATCGTCATAAGCGGATGCCACGCTCTAAAGGTATCCCAAAGACTAAACACGCTATAATAGTCAAAGCCTTCTGCTTTATGTATTTTTCCATCACGTCCTTTGTAATTGCCATCTACATCGTTGTAAACATTGGGTTGCACCATGCAATGGTAAAGTGCAGTATAAAATATCTTCTTTTGTTCTTGCGATGTGCTTGCAATTTCAATTTTTGATAGCTCAAGGCTCCAAACATCAAAAGCATCTTTTTTTATTTTATCGAAATTCCAATATGGTATTTCTTGAAGCATATTTTTTTTAGCACCTTCAGCACTTACTGATGAAATTGCTACTTTAACCAGCAGTTCACCATGGATTAAATTATTGAAAGTAAGCAATAATTTGCCAAAATGACCATCATTAATATTGCCATTTTTAATAGCTTTTGTTTGTTTTATACTGTCATGAATCAACCATTTTTTAGTGCTGAATTTTTGATTAAATTGTATGTAAAAATGTACTTCCTGTTTTTTTGCCCAAGCTTCGCTCACGCGGAAGCCTTCAATGGTGCTGTCGTTTACAATTTTAAAATAATAATCTAATGCTTTGTCGCGATGTTCAAGGTCAATGACTACTTGTTGTTTTACGCCAGGGTTAAAGCTGTAATGATGCATGCCCACTCTTTTTGAAGTGGTAAATTCAGTTTGGATACCGTTATTTAATTTTACAGCGTAATAACCTGCAATGGCAGTTTCATTTTTATGATTAAATGTTGAGGCATATGATAAAGCATCAAAATTAACTGAAGTATTTGTTGGCATTAATGCAATGTCGCCATAATCGCTGCAGCCTGTTCCATTTAAGTGCGTATGACTAAAACCATATATAATACTATCACTGTAGTGATAACCACTGCATCCATCCCAAGAGCCGTCAATACGTGTATCAGGGCTCAATTGCACCATTCCGAATGGAACAGTGGCGCCAGGGTAGGTATGTCCATGACCTCCAGTTCCAATAAAAGGATTTACAAATTGGGCATTGTTAGAAGTTTTTTTAATATTGGTTTTGACTTGGGCAAAACTGTTTAATGGGATTATAAAAACAAAAAAAAGTAGGTATTTACACATGCGAATAATTTGTGGCAAATGTAGTATTTTGATGGCTCGATAAAAATTTTCAACATTCAACAATATTGAATTATCAATTAGGAAAATCAAAGTGTAATTGGGGTTCAAAAATAAGTAAATCATTGTGTGTTTGAATTAAAAAAAACATTACTTTTGCAAACTTTCAAAAAAAAAGTATAAATTTAAGCTAAAACCATTAAAATTAAACCATGAGAACAAAGTTATTAACCTTACTATGCATAGTACTATTTGGAGGCAATGCATTTGCGCAATATTGCAATCCAACTTTTAGCACAGGTACTATCGATGGAGACTATATTGAAACAGTATTGTTTCAATCATTAGCTAATTATTCTGGTGCTTCAGTAACACCTTTTGTAACTTATTACAATACAGGTTACACTCCTCCTGCCTTAACTGTTGGGAATTCATATAATGCAACAGTAACTGCGGGTACTTATGTTCCAATTTCTCCAGCTTTTGAGGTTTTTCATATTTGGGCAGATTACAATCAGGATTTCGATTTTCTTGATGCGGGTGAAGATATTGGTGAAGCGCAAACAACTGCAGCTGGCCAATTGGTAAATTTTACCTTAAATGTTCCACTGAATGCGACTCCTGGTATTACAAGAGTTAGAATTATGACTTCTTATAACACAACTTTATTAACTTCTTGTGGCACATATACCTATGGTGAATGCGAAGATTATGACATCAATATTATTGGTGCAACCGGTGCCTATTGCTC
>CAMBZU010000092.1 GCA_945872355.1 Chitinophaga pinensis | reverse complement strand
CGCATTTGATAAATATAGTGCTATATGTATTAGTTTTATAGTTCATGCGCTACAATGACTGCTATTGCTGCGTTTTATCGACACGTTTCAATTGAAGCATTTAAGGTAAATTGAAAGAATAAAATTATTATTGGTAAGATAAATTATAGACTAAAAAACGCTTCCTCCTGAAAGACATTTCCTGTTTGTGATCCAGGAGGGAACTTTTTAAAGGTGGCTTTCCGTTAAAAATTAAAATGTGAAGTTTTAAGCCTGCAAAAAATACAATGCTGAATTAAAGCAATAGCGCATCAACAAAAAAAGATTACTCTTGAAAGATAAACCATAGTGCTTTCTGGCAAAAAGGCATCCAAAAATTTGCATGGAACTTTTTGCTTAACTGTTTTTTATGTTAGCAGTAGTGGCTCTATTCGTTAATTTTCTGATTATCGAATAACTCATGTAATTTCTGTTGCAAAAGTTTCTTGTCAGGAAGTTGAGTTTTATATTCTGAAACCATTGTAGGAGAGAGGCTTCTACTTAATGCATATTCAACAACTTCGCTGTCTTTGTCTTTGCATAACAATACTCCAATACTTGGGTTTTCATTCTGTTTCTTCACATCACGATCCAATGCCTCTAGATAAAAGTTAAGTTGTCCTAAGTGGTCTGGTTTAAATTTGTCTGCTTTGAGTTCAAACGCAACTAAACATTGAAGTCCACGATGGTAGAAAAGTAGGTCTATATAAAAGTCACTATTGCCAACTTGTAATTTAAACTCCTCACTAATGAATAAAAAGTCCTTGCCGATTTCGAGAATGAAAGTTTTCATTTGTTGCACAAGTCCTTCCTGTAAATCACTTTCACTATGGTCTTCAGATAAGTTTAAAAATTCAAATATGTAACTATCTTTAAAAGTTTTTCCAATTTCGGGATTAGTTTCTCTCAACCCTGTTGAGAGTTTTGAATTACCAATCATAGTCCGCTCAAATAAACTAGCGGAAATTTGTCGGTCGAGTTCTCTAAAGCTATAATTTTCTTGCTTGGCTTGTTTTAAATAAAATTCTTTTTCTTCTACTGTTTTGCAACGTGAGAATATAGCCAAATTGTGAGACCAACTAATTTCTCTCAACAGTGTCGAGAGTTTTGGGAAGTCTTTATATGCCTCATAAAACTGCTTCATTCTCCAAATATTTTTGTCAGAGAATCCTTTTATTCCTGGTTCATTCTGTTGTATATATTTGGCCAATTCAGTAACTACAGAATCACCCCATTCTGATTTCACAAGTTTGTTGCTTAAATATTCACCAATATTCCAGTACAAATTAATAAGTTCACTATTAACGGCTTTAATTGCATTTGTCCGAGATAAATTAATGAGTTGAATTATATCTGCAAAACGTTTGTCCATAATTTTCAATAAGCTACAAATTTATAAATTAAAAGTTTTGCTGAATACTTGTCTCAATTTTTTGTGTGATTACTGCTAGCAGCTGGTTCAGCGTAAATTTGAAAGCACGTATTTCTTTTGTAAAAATACAATAGGTTTGCAGTTTAGTGTTTTGGTATAGCGGCCATTGCTGGCATGCAAGCAGGATGGACCTACCATTAAGCGTTAAGATTCATACTAATATACCTGCAAAAAAATACAATGCTAAATTAAAACAGCAGTGCCAGGCTATCCGCGCTAAGTGGTAGCTAGCTTCAACTAAGCAAAGCGTCTCATGAACTCCTTTAAAAAACAATTAATTGGTAAATAATCCTTGCCGCGAATATTGGTTCTTAAATAGTTTATAAATAGTGTTAGCGTTACTATTACCATTAACCATTTCTTTTTAATAACTTTTGTTTATTGTGTCTTATAACACACCAATGGTAAGGATACACAACAATAAATTTGTAACACTTTAGGAATTTGCTTTTAAAGAGCAATCATTGATATAGACAGTAAAATTAAAATTATGAAACTGCAAGAAATAGTTGGAGAGCGAATAGCCTATTTACGCAAAGAAAAGAAAATTTCTCAGCAAAAATTTTCTTACGAAGCCAATTTGGAAAGAACCTATTTAACCCACATTGAAAAAGGGCGCAAGAACATTTCTTTAAGCACGCTTGAAAAAATTATAATTGCTTTAGAGATTACACCTGAAGAGTTTTTTAACGATAAAATATTTCAAAAAATATAAATGAATTTTTTAGAGAAAATTAAAATAGAAGATATAGGAAATTCAAAGGTCAAAGTTAGATTGATTGAACCTGTAAATAATAAAATGGCGGTTATTACGCACTACTTACATAATAATACTAATGGCGTTTCTAAAAAATATAAGAAAGATGCACAATTATATGTAAAAGAGTACCTTGAAAACAATTATCCAGATGAACAGATTACTTCAAAAGTTGCAGAAAGTGCAATACAATATTTGTTATTAGAAATTGATAATATTCCATTTCCTGCGCCAGAAAAACCACTTTTTAAATTTATAGATTTATTTGCTGGTATTGGAGGTTTTAGGATGGCAATGCAAAATTTGGGTGGTAAATGTGTATTTACTTCTGAATGGGATAAGGAAGCACAAAGAACTTACAAGACGAATTTTGGCGAAGTGCCATTTGGTGACATTACAAAAGAAGAAACAAAGAAATATATACCTGATGATTTTGATGTATTGTGCGCAGGATTTCCTTGTCAGGCTTTTTCAATTGCAGGAAAGCGCGGCGGATTTGAAGATACGAGAGGCACCTTGTTTTTTGATGTTGCTGAAATTATCAAAAGAAAAAAACCCAAAGCAATTTTTTTAGAGAATGTAAAAGGATTAAGAAATCACGATAAAGGAAAAACATTGGAAACTATTCTGAATGTTCTTAGAAATGATTTGAATTATTATGTACCAGAGCCTAAAATTATCAATGCCAAAGACTTTGGTGTTCCTCAGAATCGTGAGAGGATTTACATAATCGGATTTAGCAAAGAGTCAGGAATAACAGAATTTAATTACCCAAAACCAAAGAATAAAAAAGTTGCATTTTCTCAAATTAAGGAGAAATATGTACCAGCAACTAAGTACTTTTTATCTACCCAATATGTTCAAACACTTATTAATCACAAAGCAAGACACGAAGGAAAAGGCAATGGATTTGGATATGAAATTATTTCTGATGACGGAATTGCAAATGCAATTGTAGTAGGAGGAATGGGTAGAGAACGAAATTTGGTATATGATCATAGAATAACTGATTATACGCCAACAACACATATTAAAGGAACTGTAAATAGAGATGGAATAAGAAAAATGACACCTAGAGAATGGGCAAGACTTCAAGGATTTCCAGATGGATTTTTGATTCCAGTCGCAGATGCTTCAGCCTACAAACAATTTGGGAATTCAGTTGCAGTGCCTGCTATACAAGCAACTGCAAAAAATATTTTAGAAAAATTATTATAATAGCTATGAATAAATTAAATCAGTTAGGAATTACAATTGGGAAAGACAATAAAGCTGAAATAGTTTTTGATAGTTTGTTTCCCAGTTTTATGGATGTGATTTATAAAAAGCCCTCGGAATACATTAAAATATATTGGGATGCTTTTGAAAAACATCCTGAAAGTAATAATAATCTGAACGGTAAAATTTTTGAATATGTTCTCGCAACATTATTTGTTAGAGAAAATATTTTGCCTTTATACATGAGCGCTAAGGTTGCATTTGTTCCAAATGTAATTTATGACTTAATGTTTTACACTGCAGAGCGCGGACCAATTTGCATATCCGCAAAAACAAGTTTACGAGAAAGATATAAGCAAGCCGACCTAGAGGCTATCGCTCTTAAGTATGTTCATAGAAAGGCACTCAGTTATTTAGTAACTCTTGGAGAGAATGAAGCCAGAAGTGTCAAAGCAAAAATTAAGAGTGGGGATGTAATTGGACTTGATAATGTTATAGTGGCAACAAGTGATGAATTCAACGAATTAATAAAGGAACTAAAAGAATTCCAATTTTCTGAACCACCCACAGTTAAGGTAATTGAGAGTAATCAAATTATTACACCAGAGAAAGTTTTAAACTTGAAATAGTATGAATTAAAAATTACTTATAATGTCTTTTGATGCTAACACCATTCAGTATCTGGGTGTTAAAATGTATTCAACTATACAGAAAATAATAAACATAAAATGGATTTAATGAATTACTATAATGAGTTGATTAGGTTTATAAATGTAGCTGACAAACAAATAACAGGTCAAGGTACTACAGATGACGCCACTGTTTTTAATCGCGAAAGAATAAAAGAAATTAAAGGTTTAAAAGTTGATGTATCTTTTGGTATGGGAAGGGCTTCAGGTATTCCATGGATTTCATTTCTTGGTAATGGTCAATCAACAAAGAATGGAATTTACCCAGTTTATCTTTACTTTAAATCTGAGAATCTTTTAGTTCTAGCATATGGAGTAAGTGTTACGAATGTCCCAAACAAAAAATGGGAATTAAAAAACATGAAAACTATTTCAGAATTTTTTGAAGAAAATAAACTAGGAACGCCTTATAACTATGGAAATTCCTTTCTTTTTAAATCATATAAATCAAATCAAATGCCATCTGCTCAAACTATTAATAATGATTTGAATGAAATGCTTAATTATTATAACTCACTTGATTTAATGGCACATTCAAAGCATACCATTATTAAAACGAATCTTGAATATAAATCCTTTCAAAAAGATTCAAAATTAGCAGGGATAACATTTTTAGAAAAAAATGTGTGTCGCTTCATATCTTCACTCCTTACAAAACCCTTTGTAATTCTTACAGGACTTGCTGGTTCAGGTAAAACAAAATTGGCGCAAGCATTTGCAATGTGGATTTGTGAAAGTGATAATCAATATTGCATTGTGCCCGTTGGTGCCGATTGGACCAACAGAGAACCGTTACTGGGTTTCCCAAATGCTTTAGTAGAGAAAGATTATAAGAAGGATGAATATGGTGTATTGAAACTAATTATTGAAGCAAACCTAAATTCTGACAAACCCTACTTTTTGATTTTAGATGAAATGAACCTTAGTCATGTGGAGCGATATTTTGCTGACTTTTTAAGTGTAATGGAATCGAAAGGTAAAATATCATTGCATTCAGGAAATGTAGATTGGAATAATGTTCCATCAGAAATTGGTTTCCCAAAAAATCTATTCATCGTTGGCACAGTAAATATTGATGAAACCACCTATATGTTTAGCCCTAAAGTTTTAGATAGAGCCAATGTAATTGAGTTTAGAGTTACCAAGGATGAAATGGAAAATTACTTACAAAGCAATTCCGCAATCAATTTAGACAATCTTGAAGGGCTTGGCGCAAATATGGCGGGCAGCTTTGTGGAAATAGCGAAGGATAATAGCCTAGAGGCTCCGGATACTGTAGAATTAAATAAAGCATTAATGAATTTCTTTTTAGAATTAAAGAAAACTGGAGCAGAATTTGGTTATAGAAGTGCTTCTGAAATTTTACGATTTGCAGCTGTGGTAAATAAAATAGAAACCACATGGAGCATGACACAAATAATTGATGCTGCCATCATGCAAAAATTATTGCCTAAAGTACATGGATCAAGAAGAAAACTGGAGCCGATTTTAAAAACTCTGGGGCAGCTTTGTTTACAAGAAGGGCAAAAGTTTGATGATTTACTTAACGCTCCAACTGAAATTAATTTTAAAGATACGGATAAAATTAAATATCCAATTTCTTTAGAAAAAATTCTTCGCATGAACGAAAATTTAATAAGCAATGGCTTTACCAGCTATGCAGAGGCTTAGGTAAAATGGCTGAGAAACATTTAAATATTCCTATAAACATTAAGCATAAAAATGTTGTGCTGACTCTTTATGGCGAAAACTCCGGTGAAACATTAATTGAAATAAATGATGCCGAAGAAAATGGTGAAGCTCCTTTTCAAATCAAAGAAGGTTGTTATTACGAATATAAAATTACAAATGGATTTAGCCTCAGACCCTCTGAAATTGTTAGTCAATCGAAAGTAAATGATTCATCTGGCCGCATCTCACCAAACATTTATGTAGGCACCTTATCAATTGATGTGTTAGATGCCGAAAAATTAAAATGCGGAGAGATAAAACTCGAAGTTCAATCGGTTAAAACAAGCTATCGACAGGATTACCGACACATGTTGGAGGAAATAACCGAAAAGTGTACCGAGTTATTATTACAACATAGTGCACCCGTTTCGCAATATTTTGAAGTGGATTTTAATGCTGATGCAAATACATTGTATCAACGCTTTGCTTTTATTAAATCCATTCTTGAATCTGTTGAGTTTAATGATTCGGTCCACAAAATTATTTCAGCTCCAGTTACAAGATGGAAAGAAAGTGAAATTATTAAAGACATAAGAAGTGTAAAACGATTCAATAATTCAGCAATAAGGCAGCTTACTAGCGCAGGAAACAGAGTTGAACTTCCGAATCAACACCCGCTAAAAAATAGGCTTCAATCAGTACCATCTAAAATTAAAGTCAGCAACAAAACTGAAACTGTTGATACGCCTGAAAATCGCTTTGTTAAGCACGCTTTAGTTTCATTTCAATCATTTTGCATCGATTTCAAAACAAAGCTGAATGATAACAACCGAATAAAAAATGAAGCAGGATTATTAATTGATAGATTGGAGCAATTTCTAAGTCATTCTGTTTTCAAAGAAATTTCTAATCCAACAACATTACCTCTGAATAGTCCGATATTGCAGCGAAAAGAAGGCTATCGTGAAATACTAAGAGTGTGGCTGATGTTTGACCTAGCTGCAAAAATGGTTTGGCATGGAGGCGATGATGTTTATAGCGGAAACAAAAGAGATGTTGCAGTATTATATGAATACTGGTTGTTCTTTAAACTGCTCGATATCATAAAAGAGGTTTTTAAAATTGATTCGTTAGCGACTGAAAAATTGATTGAGCAAACTCGTGATGGATTGGGATTAAAATTAAAGCAAGGTAAATTTTTGCCAGTTGAAGGCGTATACATTTCAGATACAAGAAAACTAAGAATAGAATTCAGCTACAACAAAACATTTAGTGGAGATAAGCCTTATCCTGATGGAGGTAGCTGGACAAGAAACTTAAGACCAGATTACACATTAAGTATATGGCCATATGGTATTGAACAGGAACAGGCGGAGCATGAAGAATTGATTGTTCACATACATTTTGATGCAAAATATAAAATTGAAAATCTTCAAACCATTTTTGGAAAAGATGAAAATCTTGATGATGAAAAAGAGGAGCAAAAAAAGGGAACATATAAAAGAGCTGACATTTTAAAAATGCATACCTATAGGGATGCAATAAGGAGAACAGCTGGCGCGTACGTATTGTATCCTGGATCTGAAAAGAGTCAAAAGCAAGGCTTTCATGAAGTTTTGCCAGGCTTGGGAGCGTTTGCAATTAGCCCATCAAAATCCAATAATGGTTCTGAAGCATTAAAAAAGTTTTTAAATGAAGTGGTTGAACATTTCATGAATAGAGCATCTCAAAGAGAAAAAATTTCTTTAAAAACTTATGAAATATACAAGGAGAAAAAATCAAGTAATCTAAATGAGAATCTTCCAGAACCATTCGGTCTCAACAGAAATTTAATCCCAGATGAAACATTCGTATTGATAGCCTATTATAGAAAAGAAAATTGGAGTTGGATTGTTAAAAACGGTTTGTTTAATACACGAGCGGGCAGCAGGCGTGGTTCTTTGCGCTTAGGCCCTAGTGAAGCAGGAGCCAAATATATTTTATTGCATACAATTGGAGAAACTAAAACAGGACAATTGTTTAAAGTGAGAGATACAGGCCCAAGAATTTTCTCAAGAAAAACCTTAGAGAGAATCGATTATCCTAAAGATATAAGAAAGCAAAACCAATATTACTTAGTTTATAAAATTGAAAAAACAAATAATGATGAGTTTATTGGTTGCAAATGGGATATTAGCCAATTGAAAGGCTATAAAAAAGGTAGAGGGTCAGCACTCCCTTTTGCAGTGTCCTTAACAGAGCTAATGCAAGTTAAAGAAAAAAAATAGACATAAGTATTCTCTAATTACCTTAAAAAAAACTTTATCAACCAAACCAACAAAAATTATGAAAAAATTTATGATTGACATTCATTTATCGGGTATTGATGATGAAACCAGAATGCGATTATTACCCAAAGAACAAGAAATGATAAAAGCCTGGGAAGATGAAGGTATTCTTTTAGCTAGTTATATTAAAAGCGAAACCCCCGGAATTTATTTGGTGTTAATGGCCGAAGATAAAATTGATGCGGATAAAAAATTGTCGACATTGCCGTATTACCCTTACATGAAAATTGAGATGATTGGGTTGAGATGATTTGCTAATTAGCTGATTAGCTAATTAGTTGATTAGCTGATGCTCGAATGCTTATGATGTTGTGTGTCATCTTGAAACAGCTAACGAGAATAATATAATTGCACAAAGCTTCGCTGTTGAAACGATCCCACCACTTTGAGCACAATGCCTATTAGAACGCTCCTGGTATAACATCAGCTAATCATTCCATCAGCTAATCAGCTAATCATTTTTGAGCACAAAGCCTATTAAAACGCTCCCAGTATAACATCAGCTAATCATTCCATCAGCTAATCAGCTAATCATTTTTGAGCACAATGCCTATTAGAACGCTCCCGGTATAACATCAGCTAATCATTCCATCAGCTAATCAGCTAATCATTTTTGAGCACAATGTCCATGAGCACGCCCTTCGAATGCTTATGATGTGGTGTGTCATCGTGAAACAGCTATCGAAATGGTAAAGTGTACAGCATGCTTCGTTGTTGAAACGATTGCAATCACATATCCATTGCTTTTAATTTGGGGGCTATTTTGCTTGTTACGCCAACCACACCAATGGTAGCCAGTCCGCCATAAATAACAGAGGGTACCAAACCAAAAAGTTTGGCGGCTAAGCCACTTTCAAAAGCGCCAATTTCGTTGCTTAAGCTAATGAATACACTATTTACAGCGGCAACACGGCCGCGCATTTCATCGGGTGTATTCATTTGCACCAAGGTTTGCCTAATTACTACCGAAACATTATCAACCGCGCCACTCAAAGCAAGTATGGCCACCGATAAATAAAAATTTTTACTTAAGGCAAACACAATCATACACAATCCAAATAGGGCAACAGCCGCAAGTAAAATTTTACCTGCTCCTTTTCCGGGAGGTTTCCACATTAATATTACCGCCATTAACACCGCGCCAAAGGCAGGAGCAGCGCGTAATACGCCTAATCCTTGTGCGCCACAGTGATAAATTTCGGCAGCAAAAACGGGTAACAAGGCAGCTGCACCGCCAAACAATACAGCAAATAAATCTAGCGAAAGCGAATTTATAATTACCTGATTGCTAAACACAAACTTAATACCTGCTGAAAGTCTTTTAATAATGGGCTCGTTGCTTTTGGGGCTATACACCTGCTCATACTTTAAACTGAAATATAAAATTAAGGAAACAACTTGTAGCACTATGATCACAGGCATGGTAATGTATGCTCCTCCAAAACCAAACATTAAGCCGCCAATGGCAGGCCCAATAATAGATGCAATATGAAATGCAGTAGTATTCCAGGTTGTGGCATTTGCAAATACTTTGGCAGGCACCAAGGTTGGCACCATGGCTTGCGATGCAGGACCAAAGAAGCCTCTCCCAAAACCTATTACAACTACAATGGTGTAATAGCAAGTGAGCAATAAAGGTGTTGCAATGCTGGTGGTATGCGCTGCTAAATAATACAAGAAAATACTTGAGCAGGTAATTAATAATGTTGACCAAAAAATCATTTTCTTACGACTTAATTTATCGGCCATGTTGCCTGCAAAAAGTACAACACTTAAAAATGGAATTATTTCTGCAATGCCTATTAAACCTAATGAAAGTGGATCTTTTGTAATGTCATACACCATCCAACTTAAAATTAAGTTTTGCATTTGTACCGAAAAAATTAAAAAAAACCTGGCCAACACAAATTGACGAAATGGCTTTACCTTTAAGGCATCAAAGGCTGTCATAAAATTGCTTCGCTGTTAAATAAAATATCGTTGGTCCAGGCTTCGGGTTTTGCATTAAAAAGTGTTTTTGTTTGGCTCCAAACTACAGCAAACAATGGCGATTGCCTGTATTGTTGTAAATATTTATCTTCTTGCCACTGGCTTACTGTAAAAAAAATACTTGATTGATGTGTTTGTAATAACTGCAGCGATAAGCAGCCTTCAGCAGCAGCAATTTTCGTTTTATAAAGTTCAAATAATTGTTTGAAATCTTCAACCTTTTCGGGCATAAAACTCATTTTTACAATACGTGTAATCATTTCTTTTTTAATTGTGAATTGCGAATTATGAATTATGAATTATGAATTGTGAATTGTGAATTTTGAATTATGAATTTTGAATTTGAATTTGAATTTGAATTTTGAATTTTGAATTTTGGATTTTGGATTTTGAATTGTGAATTTTTAGTTTTGAATTATGAATTATGAATTATGAATTTTGAATTTTTAGTTTTGAATTGTGAATTACTTCATTTACCATTTAGAATTTAGCATTTAGCATTTACAATTTAGCATTTAGCATTCATAATTTAGAATTATTTCATTTACAATTCACAATTTAGAATTTAGCATTTAGCATTCATAATTTAGAATTTAGCATTTAGCATTTAATCTTTTTTTCCGAAGCGGATGGTTACTCTATCGTTTCTGTTTAAACCTAATAGCTGAGCAGCACTTCCATTGCTAATGGCTACTTCTAAAAGTCCGAGGTAGTTAAAAAATACAATCATTTGTCCACTTTGTTTTTCATCGTAATGCGCAATAATTGTTTCTGCTTCGTGGCCTTTAATATCAATTAAAAAAGCTTGGCCTTTACCTACGCTGTCGAACAATTCTTTATTGATATTGCTTAAGCAGTTGCCAAACTTATCAATGTGCCAAATATATCCATTTGCAATGTTGGCATTGCCAAAGGAGCGAAACGGACTTTTTTCTACAAATTCTGTTGTAATTTCGCCAATACTTTCTGTTGGTTTTTCATTTATCAAAGCAAGTAAAGCAGGCAAATACACATCCATAAATGGAAAAGTTCTTTTAGTAATGGTCTTGTTTTCATGAGGTGTTAGTAAAACTTCGGGGGCTTCGTCAAACAAAAAAGAAAATAATCCATTATCGGGGCCTAAAAAATAATGCCCTTGGTATTTACCCAGTAAAATAGGCGCTTTTAAGTGCGATTGGTTATTAACTAACACACAATGTATGCTGCCCTTTGGGAAAAATTTAAAAGAATGGCGCAGTGTTTCTGCAGCTTTAAAAATATCAAAACTTGGTATTTGATGCGTTATATCTATAATATTGATATCGTTAAAATTACTCAGCAATGTCCCTTTGATGGCCGCTAGATAAAAATCTTGGGTTCCTAAATCAGACGTTAACGTAATTATTGGCATATCAAACAGTTTATAACGCTACAATATTTTTTGTAAATTTAAGCCCGTAAAATTAGTGTTTTAATTATCATAAAATAATCAAATAATAAAATTGACAGAACGTGTATTTGAGTTGGAAACCATTAGCCCTATTGATTTTTATGGCGTTAATAACAGT
>CAMBZU010000091.1 GCA_945872355.1 Chitinophaga pinensis | reverse complement strand
ATTTTTTTCTCTACTTTTTCAATTGTATTGATGATAAAGCCCATGTCCTCTTGAAAACCAAGTTCCAAAGACTTATCAAACTCATCTAAAACCAAATAATTTATTTTTTCAAGATCAAAAGTTTCTCTTCTAATGTGATCAGCGATACGTCCGGGTGTGCCAATTAATAAGGCAGGAGGCACACTTAAATCTTTAATTTCTATAGGCATGGCATGGCCCCCATAACAAACGTTTACTTTAAATCCAGTACCCATTTTTTTCCAAACTTGCTCTATTTGCAAACAAAGCTCGCGGGTAGGCGCTAAAACTAAACATTGAACTTGTTTAACCTCTGCTGATAGTAATTGAAAAATAGGAAGCAAAAATGCGATTGTTTTTCCCGAACCTGTGGGCGCTATCAACACCACTTCTGAATGCGCTAATATTGCTTTTTCTGTATGTATTTGCATTTCGTTGAATGCCTCAATGCCTAACTTTTGTAATACCAATTGGTTGCTATTTTCCATAGTGCAAAGCTATAAACATTTATACCGTAAATTACATTTAGCAATAGCAAGTGTTTTATTTGAGCCAAACACTGCATTGGATATAAGAAATTGACATACCAAGTATTATCCAATTTGAATAACATATTAAATTTAGATGACAGTAAAACAAGACGGATATTTTTTTAGTAATTGTTTAATTTAAGTTTATTTTTGTGCAACTATGTATTTCAAAGTAAATAAGCTATTCATCTTTTTTTGTTTTGTCTATTTGTGTGGCTTTAAAGGCCATGCTCAAACTTTTGGCAACGAATGGATCAACTACAATCAAAACTATTACAAATTTCCAATCTTAGGCAATGGCATTTACCGTATCAATTACAATGCTTTGCAAAATGCTGGCATACCAATAGCAAGTATAAACCCCAAAAACATTCAAATATTTGGTCGTGGAAAAGAAGTGCCTCTTTACATTGAAGGTGAAGCCGATGGTATATTTAATACTTCAGATTTTATAGAACTTTATGCTAAGCAAAATGATGGCTGGTTTGATTCATTGATTTATGATTTACCAGCCCATATTGGCAATCCTTATTACAGTTTATTTAATGATACAGCCTATTATTTTTTAACATGGAACACAAGCGTTTTAAATGAAAGAATGACGAGTGAAAACGATACTATAAATTTCAATTTGTACAATGCAGAACCTTATTGTTTTGCAAAATCTACCAATTACTATAGTGATAGTTATTATGCAGGAGAAACCAATGGAATTGCCACAACTGACCCTGAATATACCCAAGCCGAAGGATGGTTTTGTACCAAATGGCAAGTAGGAAATACCAGAACTGAGAATTTAATTACAAAGAATGCTTATGCTGGCGGTCCATTGGCTAGCATCAAAACTAAAATAATAGGTGCCTCAAATGCTGCTAATTTTGCAAATGACAACCGTATAAAAATTGAACTTATAGGCACAAACTCAATACAGTTAACTGATTTTAATTTTGATGGGTACACAGTAAATGATTTAAATTTAGCTACATCAAACAGTAATCTTTCTTCGCCCACAACACAAATTAAATATTCCACCATTGCTACAGGTGCGCCACATATGCAATATACAGGGCTTGCCTATGCAAGTATAGAATACGCGCACACCTTTGATTTTGAAGGAAATTATACATTTAAGTTTAATTTGCCTGTTAACCTCACACAACTTAAATCGAAACTCATCATTACAAATTTAAATTTGAATGGCGCGCCCAAATTTTATGATTTAACCAACAAAAGAAGAATTGTGGTTGCCCATAATAATGGCATATACACGCTACTTACACCCAATCTTGGTAATATTAAAGAATGTTTAATTATTGGTGCAAACGACATCTTACAAGTTAATCAGTTAAGCGCGGTAACACCAACATCAAAGTTTACAGATTATAGCAACATTGGTAATTTTAGCGACTTCATTATTATCAGTAATAAAAATTTATGGTCAGAATCATTGAGTTATGCCAACTACAGAAATAGCACTGGTAAAACATCATTGTTGGCTGATATCAATGAACTTTATGATCAATATGCCTATGGCATTAAAAAAAATCCTTTAAGCATCAGGCGTTTTATAGACTTTGCAGTTCAAAACTTTACAGTTAAACCTCAGCATCTTTTTATCATTGGCAAAGGCATGAGCTGGGAGCAAGGTCGTAAAAGCGCCTCTAACTATGCATTGTGTCAGGTGCCTACATTTGGCTATCCGCCAAGCGATATATTACTTACAGCCAAAATAGCTGGAACAATTGGTTACGAGCCCGGAGTGCCTATTGGAAGAATTGCAGCAAATAACAACGCAGAAGTAGCTGCTTACAAAAACAAAGTGATCCAATTAGAATCGCAAAATGATGGCTTATGGATGAAAAATATATTACATTTTGCTGGTGGTTTTGATCTTCCTTCACAAGGTACACTCAAATATTTTTTACAACAATACGAAGCAATTGTTGAAGACACTTCCTTTGGTGGGAATGTTACTACCTTCAGCAAAACAAGCACCGTACCAATACAAATTACAGCATCAGACAGTATAAGAAATTTAATTGAAAGTGGCATTTCGATGATGACCTTTTTTGGGCATGCTGCAGGTAGCGGCTTCGATCAAAATATTGATGACCCTTCAACATATAATTGGGGAGGAAAATATCCATTACTCATTGCCAATTCATGTTTTGTTGGCAACATACATTTACCGCCAGGACAATATATCACTGCAAGTGAAAACTATACGCTAACACCTAATGTTGGCACCATTGGTTTTTTAGCAACTGTGGGAAGCAATGTGCCTCTGCCTTTATATGATTACACGCGAAATTTTTTAATTCATCTTACCCAAACTCATTATGGCGAAGGTATTGGCGTGGCGATGAAAGAAGCAATTAAAACAGTGCAAGTTAATTCATACGATTTGCTTAAAGATGCTTGTTTAGAAATGACCTTACATGGAGATCCTTCTATAGATTTAAACTCACATCCTTTTTCAGATTATGCCATAAGCACTCCCAATGTTTACAGCAGCCCTTCGATAATTACTACTGATTTAGATTCATTTAATTTAAAAGTTATTGTTTCAAATATTGGAAAAGCAATTAACGATTCAATCATTTTAGAAGTAAAAAGAATACTTCCCAATGGCACAAATGGTGGCACTTTTAGTAAATTAATAAAAGCACCTTTTTACAAAGATACCATCACCTTTAAAATAAATACCGACCCATTAAATGGTGCAGGAATTAATAACCTTGAAATATTTGTTGACGCCACCAATAAAATAGTTGAAACTACAGAAAGCAACAATAAAATAACGTATAATTTGTTTGTTAGAAGTGATGATATTAATCCAATTTATCCTTACAATTTTGCTGTATTTCCTAAAAACAAAGTAACGCTAAAAGCCAGCACCAACGATCCTTTTGCTGTTGCTAAAACATATCGTTTTCAAATTGATACCACCGATTTATTTAGCAACCCAATTCAAGCAACTGTTACGCAAACAGGTGGTGTGGTAAACTGGGATGTACCTTTTACTTTAAGCGATAGTACAGTTTATTTTTGGCGTGTAAGCAGAGATTCAAGTGTGAATGGAAACTATAAATGGAGAGAAAGTTCATTTCAATATATTATCAATAAAACAGGTTGGGGACAAGCACATTTCTTTCAGTTTAAAAATGATGATTACCGCTATATTGGTTATAATCGCCCCCAAAGAAAATTTGATTTTGCACCCAATGCCCGTCAGCTTACTTGCCGTACTTTTAGCGCCCCAATAGGCCAACAGCCAACAGATGCCAACTTATATGCCACCGAATATAAATTAGATGCTGAAGTACAAGAATACGCAGGCTGCCAATATACAGCCAATATTCATGTTGCAGTTATCGACTCTTTAACCTTGCAATCGTGGGGGAAATACTGGGTTGACAATGCACAAACTCCTCCGGTGGTTTACAATCCAACACATGCCTTTGGGAATTTAAACAACAACACAGGTTGTAGAAATCAATTAGAAAAGTATTTCATATTTCAAACTGGAAGCGCTTCGCAAATGGCCGGTCTTAAAAACATGTTAAATAATGGAATTCCTGCAGGAAACTATGTTTTAATTTACACATGGATTAGAGGCAATTCACAAAGCATTGCAGATACGGGTGTATTCATTGCTATGGAAGCTTTAGGAGCTGATAGTATGCGTTATTTGAGTAACGATAGGGCTTATATTTTCTTTGCAAAAAAAGGTTATCCATCAACAGCGCAAGAGGTAATTAGTGCGCCAAACAGCAATAGCCAAATTAATTTGAGCACCACCTTAACAAGCAATTGGAACACAGGCACCATCAATACCGATTATATTGGCCCAGCCTTAAGTTGGGACTCATTGCATTGGCGTCAACTACCTTTAGAATTTGCATCGCAAGACAGTATTCATTTAAATTTAATTGGTATTAAACCAAATGGCGCAAGAGACACATTGATACATGCGCTAAGTTATAACAACAAAGATATTTCCTTGAGTGGTATTGCTGATGCACAAGTATATCCATATTTACAGCTCACAACGGATATGAGTGATGACAGTTTGCAATCGCCACCACAAATGCGCAGATGGCATATTACTTATAAGGAAGTACCCGAAGCTGCAGTAAATCCAAATCAATTTTTTAGTTTCTATAATCCAACAGTGAACGAAGGCGAAAAAATAAATTTTAAAATTGCCATCGAAAATGTGAGCAATGTTGATATGGATAGTTTATTGGTGAAATATTGGTTTGAAGATAGAAATAGGTTAGTACATCCATTAACTTACCTGCGACAAGATTCTTTGCGTGCCAGTGACACCTTATTAAGCGCTATTTCAGTGCCAACATTAGGATTTTATGGTGCCAATTCTTTATGGATGGAAATAAATCCCAAAAGCAATAACGGGAATGTTTATGATCAAATAGAGCAATACCATTTTAATAATTTTACACAAGTAAAATATACCGTGAGTGGCGATAGAATTAATCCTTTACTTGATGTAACTTTTGATGGTGTACATATTATTGACGGTGATCTTGTTTCTGCAAAACCACAAATTGAAATTAAATTAAATGATGAGAATAAATTCATTGCCTTAGCTGATACCTCTGTTTTTGCATTGTATTTAAAAAAACCAAATGACAATGAATCAAAAAGAATTTGGTTTGGTGGTACGAATCCTTACCAAGTAAAGTTTGTGCCTGCCAGTATGCCTAACAACACAGCAAGTATTACTATGAATCCTAACTTTACCACCGATGGTAAATATGAATTATTAGTAGAGTCAAAAGATGCAAGCAACAACAAATCGGGCGACTTTGACTACCGAATTAATTTTGAGGTGATTAATCAATCTACCATAACTGAAGTAATGAATTATCCAAACCCATTCAGCACTTCTACCAGGTTTGTATTTACTTTAACAGGAAGTGTAATTCCAACTTATTTCAAAATTAGAATTATGACGATAAGTGGAAGAGTGATTAGAGAAATTACACAGGATGAATTAGGGCAAATTAGAATTGGTAGAAATATTACTGAGTACGCTTGGGATGGAAAAGATGAATTTGGCGATCGACTAGCTAATGGCATTTATTTCTATAAAGTATTTACTAGCATTGAAGGTGAAACCATTGAAAAGAAAGAAACACAAGCCGATCAATATTTTAAGAAAGGCTATGGAAAAATGGTATTGATTGGGAATTAAATAAAAACCTAACTTTTTTGTAGGCTAAATTCATTTACTCTTTTTTATCTTTTATTCAACTTTATTGATATATTTGAACAAAGAAATTAGAACAAATACCATGAAAAAACTTATACTTAGCTTAATTGCAATACTTGTTGTTGTATATTCAACACAAGCACAATGCCCAGGCTGCATTATCGACCAAACCTGCACTGTAAGCCCCGCAGCACCTGCATTATGCCCAGCAATACTGCCCGATGGTTTGCAAAACATGCCTTATGATCAAAATGTTACTTTTTACATGCCAGCGCAGTTTTTAACTTCAGGTTTTAATGTAACGCTAAATCAAATTACAGTAATAAATATTACCGGTATGCCGCAAGGCTTAAATTGGCAAACAAGTGCTTCACCAACCAATATTTTTTACCCGGCCTTAAATCCGCCAGCAACCGAAAGAGGTTGTGTAAAAATTTGTGGTACGCCAACTGTATTTGGCCAGTTTAACATTATTGTTTCAGTAGTTGCCGAAGTTTCTACACCTGTTGGTAATGTTACGCAAAACGAATCTTTTTCATTACCTATTCTTATCACATCGCCTCCGGGTGCTAACTCAAGTTTTAGCTATAATCCTTCGTTTGGTTGCGCTCCTTTAACTGTTGATTTTGAAGCCACTATTTTACCTTTTGGCCTAGAAGAAGTAACATACGATTGGAATTTTAACAATGGAAATACTTCTACTTTACAATTGCCACCAACACAAAATTATGCTGTTGCAGATACCTATTACGTTTCATTAAACACTAAGAAATATGCTTACCGTTTATCCAATGTAAGTGTAACTGTTTCGGGCACCAATTGGTGTGGTGATGTTGAAGAACCAAGTTTTCCGTTTATTGGTTGCACAGGAAATCCCGACATCTATTTTGAATTTACAAACAATGGAGCTACGCAAACTGTTAGCTCAGTTGCAGATCAAACCTCCGCCACTTTTTCTAACCTCAATTACATTCTAAATGATCCTGTTTTATCTTTACAGTTTTATGATGAAGATTTGATTTCTGGCAATGACAATTTAGGTAATTTTTTGTATAACGTAACTGCACCAGGCACTTACAACCTAAGCACCAATGAAATATACGGCACCTTTACCATTGATACTGTTTTCTCTCAACAATTTACCGATATCGACACCGTAATTGTGTTTCCAACTCCTGCAATTCCTTCAATCACTGCTTCGGGTAATGTAAACTTTTGCCAAGGCGATTCAGTTACTTTATCAGTGCCTCAAAACAACAGTACTTTTCAATGGTATTTGAATGATACAACAATTATGATTGGTGAAATTAATCCTGATTTAATAGCCAACACAAGTGGACTTTACAGTGTGGTTGAAACTAATCAATATGGTTGCAATAGTTTGTCAACAAACAACTCAGTTGTAGTTTATCCAATTCCTGCATCTCCAAATCTCTTTGTTAATGGAGGTTATATCAATAGTTCTGCCCTTGGAAACTTACAATGGTTTTTTAATGGAAATCCAATAGCAGGTGCCACTCAAGCAAATTTGCTTTATGCTGATACCGGAATGTATACACTTTCTGTAACAACAGTAAATGGTTGTGTAAACTCTTCTACAATTAATATTACAACAGCAAGTGGTATTTATCAAAACAGCGATAATAAAGGCTTTACATTATATCCAAACCCAACAAAACACACTTTGCATATTAAAAACAACAATGTTAATCATGCTTCAGTTGCCATTGCTATTAGTGATATTAACGGGGCTTTAGTTTATCAAGAAAACCAAGTGGTATATAACAACACACCCTTAAGCATCGATATTAACAATTTAAAAAATGGCGTTTATTTTGTGAGTATTTATAACAATGAAATGAGGCAACAGCAGAAAATTGTGGTGATTAAATAAGCTATTTTAACTAAATCATTCAATGTTCAAATAGTATATTTGCGCTTTATACCCATGGATTGAAAACATATCTTAGACTTATAGGTTTTGCACGACCATTAGGAAAATATCTTCCTGAATACCTTATCTACACCATATTAGGCGTAATATTTGGCTTGCTGAATTTTACCTTATTTATTCCTTTGCTGAATTTACTTTTTACTACTTATCCTGTTAAAGAAGTGGTGGCATTGCCTTTATTTAGCTTTAGTATTGATTATTTTAAGGATGTATTCAACTACTATTTTTATACCATCATTAAGGAAGGCGGAAAAATTGAGGCATTGAAATATGTTTGCTTGGTTATTTTTAGTTCGGTGTTGCTTAGTAATTTGTTTAAGTTTTTATCGCAACGCGTATTAACTTCTGTAAGGACCAAAGTAGTTAAAAACATTCGCGAAACAGTATTCAATAAAATTACTGATAGCGATTTGCGTTTTTTTTACAACAACCGAAAAGGCGATTTAATTTCTACTTTAAGTAACGATGTGCATGAGGTTGAAAACTCTGTTGTGAGCTCGCTGCAAGTGATCGTAAGAGAACCTTTTATGTTGATTGGCTTTTTCATTTTGCTTTTTACCATGTCGGCAAAATTAACTTTGTTTACTTTATTGTTGTTACCTGTTTCTTTTTTATTGATTGCACAAATTACCAAACTATTAAAAAGAGATGCCATGCGCAGCCAGGATTTGTTGGGCTATATTATGGGCACTATTGAAGAAACAATATCGGGCATACGTATTATCAAAGCTTTTAATGGCGAAGAATACATCAAGAAAAAATTTGATGGCCAAAACAATAAATACCGTGGGCTCTTAAAATCGGTAATCAATAAAAGAGAATTGGCTTCACCTATGAGTGAGTTCTTGGGTGTTTCGGTGCTTACTCTGGTGTTTTATTATGGAGGAAAATTAGTGTTAGATAATGCTGGTGATTTAACTGCCAGTGAGTTTATTACCTACATTGCTTTGTATTCTCAAATTTTAATTCCTGCAAAAAATATTTCTACTGCGGTTACCAATATTCAAAAAGGCCTGGTATCAGGCGCAAGGCTTTTAAAACTCATTGATACTAAAATTGATATTACTGAAAAAGAAAATGCTATTAATTTGCTTGGTTTTGAAAGCAAAATAGAGTTTGTTGATGTACACTTTTCACACGAAACATTTAAAGTTTTAAAAGGAATTAATTTAAGCATTGCCAAAGGTAAAACAGTAGCTTTAGTGGGTCCTTCGGGAGGTGGCAAAAGTACCTTAGCAGATATGGTTCCCCGTTTTTATGATGTGAGTGATGGTGAAATTTTAATTGATGGAACCAACATTAAAGAGGTAACTTTAAAAAGCCTGCGCCAATTAATGGGCACAGTTACACAAGAATCTATTTTGTTTAACGATTCAGTGGCCAACAACATTGCCTTTGGTATTGAAAATCCTGATATGAACAAAATCATTGAAGCGGCTAAGATAGCCAATGCGCATGAGTTTATCAGCGATCTTTCAGAAGGTTATCAAACAAATATTGGCGATAGAGGCGGCAAACTTTCTGGTGGCCAACGTCAGCGATTGAGCATTGCACGTGCGGTGTTTAAAAACCCTCCCATTTTAATTTTAGATGAAGCTACTTCTGCTTTAGATACTGAATCAGAAAAAATGGTACAGGAAGCGCTCACCAATTTAATGAAAAACCGCACCACACTAGTTATTGCGCACAGGCTAAGCACCATACAACATGCCGATGAAATTATAGTATTGGACAAAGGTTTAATTGTAGAAAGAGGCACACACAACAATTTAATGAACGCCAACGGGCTTTACCAGCGATTGTGCGAAATGCAGGCTTTTGATAAGTAATGACATGATTTGGAGTTGATCACTCTTATTTAAATATTTGCGCTCCGGTAATCATTAAAAATCCAAATACCTATTATCCAAAGCAGTGCTGATGCCCAATTGAAAAATGAGTGCTTTTTTGGTGCCGTTTATATTTTGCTCAATACGCGGAATAATCTCGGCTTGTATTCTTAAATTGTAAGAGCCCATGTAGGCGCTAAGATGAAGCTAAGCCATGAGCGCTGGGCATAGTGCCGGCATTAATACTTAAATGTTTCTTTTAATACTAATTCTTTTGGAAATTCATATCTTTGTTACTAGGTCAGAAAAATATAAAACAACTGAAGATGGTTTGTATTTTGTTAGCTTCAGCATAGTTGGTTTTATGGATGTTTTTACAAGGAGAATATATCAAGAAATTTTGGTAGAAAGTTTTATTTTTTGTCAATTAGAGAAAAATCTTAAATTATATTGTTACTGCATAGTGACCAACCATGTTCATTTTATCGCTAGTTCAGATAACGGATCTTTATCGAATTTACTAAGAGATTTTAAATCATTCACTGCAATTAAAGTTATGGATGCCATTTCAAACAATATTCAAGAGAGCAGAAAGGAATGGTTACAAGCACAGTTTAAATATTATGGAAGTAAAAGTCCACAAAAACAAATCAATCAATTTTGGAAACATGATAATCATCCATTTTACTTGTATAATACTAAAATGATTGAACAAAAAGTAAATTATATACATAACAATCCTGTGGAGGCAGGTTTTGTAAATTATGCTCATGAATGGAGACCTAGCAGTGCAAATGAACAAAGTCCAATTAAAGTTTTAAAGTTTTGAGGAATGATAGAGATTATAGTAATAATGCCGGTACTAAGCCCAACCTTAAAATGGCAGCGCGTCAGCTTAGCACCTACAGGGGTCAATTATAAATGATCTTGCAAAAGCACATAAAAAAACAGGAAATATTAAAAATAGAATAATTCAGTCTAATTGAATCATTGTGTCCCTTTAAATTGAAACACTGCGTTTATTTAATAACCGCCTCTTTCTAATACAAATTTAAAACATATTAAAATGAAAAAAATAATAGCCCTTATCATACTTAACATAGGATGCGTAACAATATCATTTTCTGCAATGTATAATTACTCACCTCAGAATTTAATTGGAACGCCATGTATCATGCCAACGCAAGTAACGGTTCAATTAAATGGGTTTTCATTTTTTGGATTTTCACCTAATGATTCGGTGAAGTATGTGGTTTACTTTGGTGATGGAGGAAGCGACTCTGCGTATTTTCCAATATATAATATTTGGGTCGATTCAATTCACTGCGAATTGCAGCATTATTATAACTTTATTGGGAACTATCAGCCACTTATAAAAGTTGTATGGCCAAATTTACATACAGATAGCATGACTTCTGGGATTGTTAATGTTACAAATGGTTGCACTCCTGTTTCGGGTCATATTTATAAAGATTTGAATGGCAACTGCGCTTATGATAGCCTTATCGATATTCCTTTTCCTTATATGTTTGTAAATGCAAATTCAACCAACCCTGCTGGAAACACACATTTTTTCACAAACAACAATGGCTATTATAGCGGCAACTTGGTTACAGGTTTAACATATTCATTAACCCCAAATTTTTACCAGAACTACGCAGCAGTATGCGGAAGTGGCATTGTAGGTCCTTTTAATACAAATAATTCAGCTGTAATAGCTGACTGGGCAATTAATTATAACGGTGCTCCAGATGTTTATGCTTGGGTACACGGAGGTAGAATTAGACCTGGATTAAACCCTCGTTTATCAACTACAGCCTTTTATGGCAATACAGGTCCAAGTTCACAATTTCAGTTTCAAGATACCCTTACTTTAGACCCTCAAATTACTTTTAATAGTACTATTAATGGCACTGTGCCAATTGGCTTTAACAACAACTATGTTTGGTGGTCAAATACAACCTTGCAATACAGCACAATGCAAAACAACGAATCCAAATTAAATATTTCAACAGCTGCACAAATAGGAGATATAATACATTTCAAGTACCGAATTAATCCAATATTGAATGAACTAGATACGCTTGATAATAGTGATGAATGGGTTCGTGTTGTTGGAAATAGTTATGACCCAAATTATATTGAGCCTAGGCCTATAGAGGGAATTGTAGATACAGGAATTACATTAAGATACATGATTCATTTTCAGAATACAGGTACAGATACCGCCTTTAATATTTTTATTATTGATACGCTTGATGCTGATTTAGAATTTCAATCATTTGAAATAATGGGTGCAACACATCAGTTAACAGTAGATTATTTACCAG
>CAMBZU010000090.1 GCA_945872355.1 Chitinophaga pinensis | reverse complement strand
ACAACACCTTTTGCACTAAATTTGGGCTTAAAGGCGAACAATGCTGATATAAAAATTATTTTAGGTGCTCATGCAGAAATTTATCCTGACTATATCGATAATTGTATTGTTGCTTTTGGTTTTGATGAAAATATTGGTTGTGTTGGAGGTGTAATTGAAAATTTATATGAAAACCAAACGGCTGAAGTTATTGGAAAAGCTATGTCATCAGGATTTGGTGTTGGCAATGCTCATTTTAGAACAGGAGAAATGGATGGCTATGTTGACACGGTGGCCTTTGGGGCATACAAGAAAGAAGTATTTGAAAAAATTGGCTATTTTGATGAAGAACTCATCAGAAACCAGGATGATGAATTTAATTTCAGGCTCTTAAAAAATGGCTTCAAAATATATTTGTACCGCCCTATTCAATCAAAATATTACGTAAGAGCATCATTTAAAAAGCTTTATAAACAATATTATCAATATGGATATTGGAAAGTTTATGTCAACAAAAAGCACCAAACAATAACCACTTTAAGGCAAATTGTACCATTACTATTTGTTTTATACCTGCTGGGAGGTGCCTTATTTTCATTATTGCATCCTCTTATCCTTATGATTTATATTAGTATTTTAGTACTTTATTTTTTAGCAGGTATTTATAGTGCAACTAAACAAGCCGAAAAGCTAAAGCCGATTTTTAGCATCGTGAAGAGTTTTTTCATTCTTCATTTTTCATACGGTTTAGGCTATTTGAAAGGAATTATTGATTTCTTTTTATTAAAAAAGTCAATTAAAAAGCAAGAAAATTTAACCAGGTAATTTATTTTTTAATCTATGATTGATCTAAGAAGCGATACAGTTACTAAGCCATCGGCTCAAATGATGGAGTTTATGATGAAAGCCCCTTTAGGAGATGATGTATTTGCTGAAGATCCCACCATTAACAAATTGCAATTGATGGCTGCAGATCACTTTGGCATGGAGGCTTCGCTATTTTGCCCTTCTGGTACAATGACAAATCAAATTGCAATTAAAGCACACACTCAGCCGGGTGATGAACTTATTTGTGATGCAGCTTCGCACATTTATAACTATGAAGGTGGTGGTATTGCCTTTAATGCGGGCGTACAAGCTCGTTTAATCAATGGTGATCGAGGAAGAATCAATGCAGATCAAATTGAAAATGCTGTTAATCCAAATTTTGATTGGCTCACAAAAACAAGCCTAGTAAGCTTGGAAAATACCGTAAATAGAGCAGGAGGTAGTATTTATGAAATATCTAATATTCAATTAATTAAAGATATTTGCTTAAAGCATAATTTAAGTTTGCATTTAGATGGTGCTCGCCTTTTTAATGCACTTGTTGTTACCAAAGAAAGTCCAAAATTATATGGCGAATTATTCGATTCCATATCTATTTGTTTATCAAAAGGCTTAGGAGCTCCAGTAGGTTCATTGCTACTGGGAAATAAAAATTTCATAGCTAAAGCAAGAAGAATACGAAAAGTATTCGGGGGCGGTATGCGCCAAGCTGGAATATTGGCCGCTGCTGGTATTTATGCACTTGAAAACAATATTACAAGACTGATCGAAGACCATGACAACGCTCAAAAAATAGAAGCAGTTCTAGAAAATACAAGCTATGTAAAAAGTATACTGCCAGTTGAAACTAACATTGTTATTTTTGAATTAACACAAGGTATTGAAGCCAATGTATTTGTTCAAAAACTTAAAGAAAATGAAATACTTTGTACTGGATTTGGAGGACAATCTATAAGAATGGTAACACATTTAGATTTTTCAACTACAATGTGCAAGCGCGTTTGTAATGTATTAGCGACTTTAAATTTTGAATAAGATTATCTACAATTATTATTTTTTATAATGATTTTGGCTTCTTCATTCCCCATTTTCTTGGAGATATACCAATCTTTACATGCGCCTTCTTTATCGCCCATGCCTTTTTTTACAAAACCTCTATTGTTGAAAGCTTCTTGATTTTTAGGTTCAAACTCAAGAACTTTGTTAAAATCGGCCAAAGCTTCCTCAAAATGACCTAGCTTATAATGTGCGCTACCTCGACTTTGGTAAGAATATATTTTCTCTGGTTCAGCGGCTATTGCAACCGTATAATCTTCCACTGCTTTATCATATTGTTCAGTTAAACCATAGCAAAAGGCTCTTTTTACATAGGCATTCCAAAATTTAGGGTTTTTATCTATTGCTTTTGAGTATTCGGAAATAGCAGCAAGATAATTTCTTTGTTTAGATCTTGCTTCGCCTTCCTTAAAATCATCTTCAGCAGTTTGAGCCATAGAATTGAATGAAATAGCAAATAAAAATAATAATACGGAAAGTTTTTTAATAGCCAACATAATTTTTGATTTTAAATTTTGATAAGTATTTTGATTTCTTTAGTACATTCGCAGCATATTTTTTTAATAGCTGAGATTTCGGAACAAATATTAAACCGTTTACGTTCAAAACAATTCAAAGGTTAATAATTTTTTAAAACTTGTATCAAAAAACCCTGCAAATTTCTATTTGGCATATGAAGAAGTCGATTTTCTTTTTCTTATTAATTACACTTCTTTGCGGGGTTGTGCATGCCCAAGAGCCTTTTAAAATTTACGGTAAATATATGGTTAATGGTGGTACTATAACAGGTGCAAAAATTGCAATAGAAAAAAATGGAGTGCAAGTAAAGGTGCTTGATATAGATAAATCGAAATTTGAATTTCCACTTGAATATGACTGTGACTATGTATTTAGCTTTATTAAAGAAGGCTACGTTACCAAAAAAGTTCAAGTTTCAACCAAGGTGCCAAAAGAAAAACAAACTTTAGAGTTTGAACCTTTTAAATTCGATGTTGAAATTTTTAAACAATATAAAGGCGTTAATACTGTCATTTATAACCAACCAGTAGGAAAAATAAGATTTAATGATGTTTTGAATGAATTTGATTACGATACCGATTATACAAAATCAATTCAAAGTGAAATAACTAAAGCCGATGAAGCTTTAAAACAAAAAGCTATAGAAGAGCTCAAGCAAGCTTCGGTTGTAGTTAAAACAGAGCCTAAAGTTACCAATACAAACACCGGTGGAGGCGTAGATTTAAGCAAAGCGCTGGGAGAGGGGATAAAACCAAAAAATCAGCAAAACGGAAACGCTGCGCCAAAAAATTCACCAACGCCAATGCCAACAAAAACTTCTGCTTTAACAGGAATTGTAACCATGGGTTCTTATACAGCTGCGGTTTACTTAAATCCAAATATGAAAACTTATGGTTGGATTAATTATGGAGACAATACCGGAAGAGCTGAAATTGCCACCAAAGAGGAATTCGAAGCTAAGTTTAAAGAATACATGGAAAAGTAAAACTTTTTATTTAGTTATTCTATTTAACATAATATTAATTATAAGCAAATTAATATGAAAGAAAAAGCCCTGTTTACAAGGCTTTTTAAAATCTATTTCTTATTGTTTATTGGGAATCTGTGTTAAGGTTTCAAGCAAATAACTCCAATATTTTTGTACTGAAGAAATGCAAACTTTTTCATCTGGAGAATGTGCGCCATGAATAGTTGGTCCAAAAGAAATCATTTCAATTTTTGGATAGGGTCCGTTTAAAATGCCGCATTCTAAACCAGCATGGCAAGCATTTACATTTGGTTTTTCATTGAACATTTTTTCATACAAGTCGCTCATTAACTTTACAATTACTGAATCTGGATTTGGTGTCCATCCCGGATAAGATCCACCGTATTGAACCTGTGAGCCAATTAATTCAAACGAAGCACGAACAGCCTGAGCAACTTCCATTTTTTCGGAATCTACAGAACTTCTTGTTAAACACTTTACTGAGTATACCCCGTTTCCAAGTTCTATGCGCGCTAAATTATTGGAACTTTGCACCAAATCTTTAATTGCTGCACTCATTCTATATATTCCATTTGGGCAAACAGCCACTGCTCTTAAAAAGTTCATTGCAAACTCTTTACTCATAACAGATTTGGGCAAGGCCACCTCACTGTGTTCAACTGAAAGGGCCGCATCTGTAATGCTGTTTTCAGCTTTTATAATTTCAGAAATTTCAGTTAATCGCTGGTAGAATGTAACTTTATTATCATTTTGAATACATAAAACCGCTTTGGATTCTCTAGGAATGGCATTTCTTAGGCTGCCTCCATCAATACTAGACAATTCAAGATTAACTTTTTCAGAAATAAACATTAAAATACGGTTCATTAATTTATTGGCATTGCCTCTTCCCTTGTGAATATCCATTCCAGAATGCCCGCCAGTTAGGCCTTTTACTGTAATTTGGCAAGCCATTGAATTTGCTGCAGGCGCATTTTCTGCATAATTTCCATTGGCAGTAACATCAATACCTCCCGCACATCCAATGGTTAATTCATTATCTTCTTCAGTATCTAAATTCAACATCATTGTTGCATCTAATAATCCTGGTTGCAAATTGATTGCACCTGTCATTCCGGTTTCCTCATCTATAGTAAATAATGCCTCTAATGGCGGATGCGGAATATTTGTGCTTGCCAACAATCCCATAATAGTGGCCACTCCTATCCCATTATCGGCTCCTAATGTGGTACCTTGGGCCTTTACCCAATCGCCATCGACATACATTTTAATGCCTTCGGTTTCAAAATCAAAAATGGTATCGCTATTTTTTTGATGCACCATATCTAAGTGGCTTTGCAAGGCAATTGTTGCTTTATTTTCCATGCCTTTAGTAGCGGGCTTTTTTATAATTACATTGCCTACTTTATCAGTATATGTTGGCAAATTAAGGGAACGACCAAATTCTTCAATAAACTTAATTACTTTTTCTTCTTTCTTAGATGCTCTGGGCACTGCGTTTAGTTTGGCGAAGTTTTCCCATATGGCTTTAGGTTGTAAATCTTGTATGTTCATTTGTTGCTTGTTTTGTTGTTACAATATTATGATTCTATTAGATTAGATAAATGTTAAATAATGAGCAAATAAAGCATTGAACATACAATTTTATCAACTAAAATCACATATTTATGTTTTATTTCGCAGAAAAATATAATAAATGAAAAATATATCCTTGGTTTTTAATGTGGTGTTAAGCATTGCAGTAGCAGTATTATATTATTTACATTTTAGCACTAGCCCAAATAGTGCTATCGAAAAAAAAGAGGCAAAGCCTAAAGCTGCTGTGATGCCTAAAATAAAATTAAAGTCTACTCCCCTAGTTTATGTAAACGCTGACAGTTTGTGGGATAATTTTGAAATGGTAAAGCAAATGCGCAAGGAGCTAGAAGGAGAAAAGAATAGGTTTGAAGCAAAATTTGAGGCTGACTATCATAAATTAGAAAACGATTATTTAGAATTGCGCGATAAAGCTGAAACTTTAAGTCAGGAAGAAGGCACAAAGAAACAGCAGGATCTGATGGCGAGAGAGCAAAAATTGACGGAATATAGACAAGTACAATCTGAGCGATTGGCAAAATTAGAGGCCGATAAAACTGAAAAAATTCAAAAAGCAATTACAGAATATTTAACTGAGCAATACAGCAAATCAAATTATGCTTACATTTTAGGATACTCAGCTGGGGGCGGTATTTTGTTTGCCAATGATAGTTTAGAGATTACTAGTGAGGTGGTTGATGGCCTAAATGCTACTTTTAAGAAGTAGATTTACCATTGTTTGTTGGTGATAACATCAACAAAGCGTATGCATATTTAAATTCAATTTTATTAAAAATCATATATTTTACAAAAGCTAAAGCTTTTGTCTTGCTGAGCAGAGCGAAGCAACTTTGGATGCTTAAAAAAAGCATGGTGCTAATAATTAGCAATAAGGCTCCTTTAGAACATCCAACCCAACCCGCTTAGGGCTCTTCGCTTCGCTCAGAGTGACATAATAGTGAGTATTTTGCTTTCGCGTTGCTCAGAGTGACATTAAAGGTGGCTCAGCTTATTTGCAAAAGCCAAAGCTTTTGTCTTGCTGAGCAGAGCGAAGCAACTTTGGATGCTTAAAAAAAGCATGGTGCTAATAATTAGCAATAATGCTCCTTTAGAACATCCAACCCAAGCCGCTTAGGGCTCTTCGCGTTGCTCAGAGTGACATAAATGAAAGTAAAGTAATTTCGCGTTGCTCAGAGTGACATAAAAGGAAATGCAGTGCTTTCGCGTTGCTCAGAGCTACATAAAATGAGGTGTAGGTTTGAAAGAAAACGGATTTTGCAAAAGGGATAGTAGCAAACTGCCGTGCAGTGCGGATAGCCCGACAAACTTGCTCCCGTTTTTCGGGATTAGCAAGTTTGATTTGCCCAAATAATTATGTTATAAATCGTTTGCTTGGGCAATCATTTCGCTGACATCGAGGACTTGTACTTTGTCTTCTTTTTCGAAATGTTTTACGCCATCGCGCATCATTGTCATACAAAAAGGGCAACCTACGGCAATCACATCTGGATTCATTGCCAGCGCTTCTTCACTCCTTTCGACATTGACTTCTTTATTTCCTTTTTCGGCTTCTTTGAACATTTGTGCACCACCAGCCCCACAGCATAAACCATTGGCACGAGAGCGTTTCATTTCATTTAATTCGGCATCTAATTTTTGAATAATATTTCTTGGTGCCTCGTACTCACCATTGCCACGCCCTAAATAGCATGGATCGTGAAAAGTGATTTTTTTTCCTTTGAACTCCCCTCCTTCTACTTTTAATTTACCGCTATCGATGAGCTCTTGCACGAGTTGTGTGTGATGTATTACTTCGTACTTCCCTCCTAGCTCGGGATATTCATTTTTAATGGTATTGAAACAATGCGGACAGCCGGTAACTATTTTTTTTACATCATAACCATTTAATACTTGAATATTTTGCATGGCTTGCATTTGGAACAAAAACTCATTACCCGCACGTTTTGCAGGGTCGCCAGTACATGATTCTTCGGTGCCTAAAACTGCAAATTTGATGTTAACATGGTTTAAAATTTTAACGATGGCCTTGGTAATTTTTTTAGCACGGTCGTCAAAACTTCCTGCACATCCTACCCAAAAAAGAATATCGGGCGTTTCGCCTTTGGCCATTAAATCGGCCATGGTTGGAACATTGAGTTGGCTCATATCTTTTGTTTCTATTTTAAATTAATCTTCAGATGCCCAGTTGAGTCTATCAGCAGGAGAAAACTGCCAAGGTGCACCATTGTTCTCGATATTTGTAAACATGCCATTTAATGCTGCTGGCGCGTTGCTTTGCTCCATGACTAAGTATTGTCTTAAATCCATAATTACAGCAAGTGGATCAAGATTAATAGGACAAGATTCGGTACAAGCGTTGCAGGTGTTACAAGCCCATAATTCTTCTTCAGAAATATAATTTCCTAAAAGCGCTTTTCCATCATCAACGAAAGTGCCATTATTAAGGTCAATATTTTTTCCAACCTCAGTTAATCTATCGCGCGTATCCATTAATATTTTACGAGGCGAAAGCAACTTACCTGTTTGGTTGGCAGGACAATTGGAAGTACACCGGCCACATTCTGTGCAGGTGTATGCATCCATTAATTGTTTCCAATTTAAATCTAACACATCTTTAGCTCCAAATTTAAGCGGTGTTTCGGGAGCTGGAGGAATGGCAGCATTAGGATCGAGCATCAGTTTAACTTCATTTGTAACTGAAGCAAGGTTATTAAATTCTCCTTTTGGTTTTAGGTTTGAAAAATAAACTGCAGGAAATGCAAGTAAAATGTGGAAATGTTTTGAGTAGGGTAAATAATTTAGGAAAGCAATTATGCCAATGATATGAAACCACCAGCAGCCTCTTTCGAGCATTACTAATGATGCATTACTCATGTTTTCAAAAAGTGGACTTAATAAATTACTAACTGGAAAGCTACCTGCTTTTATATAATGTTCGTATCCTTTAACCTGAAGCAGATGATCGCTAGCATTCATAATTAAAAAAGCGCTCATTAAAAGAACTTCTGTAATTAAAATATAGTTGGCATCAGAACGAGGCCAACCATCAAGTTCCTTGTTCATGAATCGGTTAAGTTTAATGATATTTCTTCTTATAAAGAAAACAATGCAACCAATAATAACACCTAATGCCAGCCACTCGAATGAAGCAATTAAAAAATTGTATAAAGCCCCGGCAAAGCTTAGTATGCGGTGTGTACCAAAGATACCATCGATTATTATTTCAATAACTTCGATATTTATGATTACAAATCCAACATATAATAAAATGTGCATGACACCAGCAACAGGGCGCACTATCATTTTACTTTGACCGATAGCAACTAATGCCATCAGTTTCCATCTTTCGCTACTATTATCTGAACGATTTACCTCTTTACCAAGTAATACATTGCGCCTAATTTTAGCTACATTTTTATAAAACAAAAATGCTCCAAAGGCAAGTAGGATAATAAAAATAATACTAGCAATCATAAGCCAATACAGTTAAAATTAGTTTAAACAGGTTTATTTTTTCTTTTTAGGAGGTTTGTCGCTTTTTCCAAAAACGGAAACGTGCACATATCTTTTAGGATGTTCTTTTAAATCAACCAATAAACGGTCTAAGTCTTTAGAAGCCATATCTAGGTGATTGTATAAAGAATCGTTGTTAACTAGCATACCTAAAGAGCCTTTACCGCCATTGATTTTCTCCATAATTTCGGCGGTTTGTTTAACAGCAAGATTAGCATTGTTAAGTGTTTGTGTAAGATTTGATTTGGCTATTGAGTCGCTAATATTTTTGAAATTAGCCATAACCACACTTAAATTCTCGTTATTTTCTTTTAAGTTTTTAGAGATAGATTCAACGTTAGCAGTAATAGCATCAAGTCTTTTACGTTGTTCAGAAACCAAGCCATTGACATTTAGCGTTATTGTATTTACATTTTCAATACTGTGGCGTAAATTATCATTCACACCTGATGAAAATAGTGCTGTGATTACAGCAATGAGTGAATCAGCTCTCACAATAAGTCTTTCGGCTTTATCTTTCACGGGCAATAGCTGTTCGCTCATTTGATCGGTCAGACTATTTTCAAGATTTGGCAATAAAGTATCACCGCTTTGCGCAATTTCAGTGGCATTTCCAAAATCTAAACCTATTGCTTTGGTACCTAATAAGCCATCGCTAAAAATGCGCGCAATGGTATTTTTGGGTATTTTTAGGTCATTTTCGCGCAACACAAAATCAACAACAATGCCGCCTTTCATATCTGAAGCAAAAAATATCTGGTTCACTTTTCCAACAACAAATCCGTTGAAATAAACAGGGTTACTTTCTGTAAGGCCACCAACATTTTTATAAACTACATAGTAATGTGTTCGCGCTGTAAAAATATTTTTACCTTTCAAGAAATTTAACCCATAAATAAAAAGGAATACAGCTAAAACAACTATTCCACCAATTTTTACTTCTTTCTTTATTGTCACAATATTAAAATTATACCTTAGTTATTTTAAAAATTAGAAATCAAATGTAACTATTTTGTTTTAAAAGCAATTAAATAATGAGCTAGCCTATTTTATAAAGTGAATTTATAATTTACCTTATTTACTTTTATCAAGCATTTCTCTGGCTTCATTAAGATTTATTTTTTTTCCATTAGAAAAAGCTACAGTAAATGCATCTTCAAAACCGACTTTTCTCAACCTTCTCTGCTCCTCAAAAGCTTCATCTATGGTTTTGAAATTTCCTGTATAATACTTGAATTTTTTATCATCTATCACTTCTTCGACACTTTTTAGTGCTGTAAATTTTGAGGTATTTAAACTAATTTTTTGAAAAGAATTAGCAATTTGTATTTTAAAAACCAAGTTTTGTTCTGTAAGCACAGGAGCTGTTTTAATGGAATCTTTAGGGATTTCCTTCATATGTTCATCAAATATTTGAACTTGTTCTTCTGTAATATGAGGTCTAACTTCATTTTCGGGACCTGCATCATAGCCTTCAACTTCTGCTTTATAACTTTTAAAAGCTTTATAAATAGCGTAAGCAATTTGATCTTGTCCTTTGGCTGAACCTAGATATTTTTCTTCATCAGCATTGGTTAAAAACCCTGTTTCGATTAACACACTTGGCATTGAAGTTTTCCATAAAACTAAAAAGCCAGCTTGCTTTACACCTTTATCGGTAAGGTTTTTATTTTTTTTGAATTCGTTTTGCACTTTAGAAGCGTAGCTTAAGCTTTGTTCTAAGAAAGCATTTTGAAACATATTAAAGATAATATTTGCCTCATCGCTGTTGGGATCAAAACCTTCATATTTTTTCTTATAATCTTCTTCGTAAAGAATTGCTGCATTTTCTCTTTTGGCAACATCTAAATTGCCTTTGGTTTTATGCAAGCCCATCACATAGGTTTCTGAACCAAAAACTTGCTTATTAACGGCAGCGTTACAATGAATACAAACAAATAAATCGGCATTGTTTTTATTGGCATGTGATGCAATTTCTGTAAGCGGTACAAAAAGATCAGTTTTACGCGTGTAAACAACCTTGACATCTTTTAAGTTATCTTCAATGTATTTTCCTACTTTCAGCGTTATTGACAATGCCACTTCTTTTTCAAGGTGTTTATTGCCGTGGCAACCAGGGTCGTTCCCTCCATGACCAGCATTAAGCACCACTACCCTCACTTTTCGACCAGCAGGATAGGGATTAAAAGCGGTGCAGATGATTATTAAAATCAATGCAGTCCTGAGAACAAACAACTTCGAATTAATTATATTCATAGCAATATAGGATCAAATTTAACCATTAAAAGTTAGGCAAATGATTAATAATTACGTCATTAATCAATAACTGATTGTTAATAAAGCTAGCAAAAAAAAATCCTGGCTATTAAACCAGGATCCTTGACTACTTTAAAGTAGCTCCTTGCAGTTATTCACCACTTAATTACTTTCTGGTTTCAGCGTCATATATGGCCTTTGAAATATCATTACCATCTTTTTTATAATAAGTACCATAAGAAAATACTATCTTTTTATACTCATGGGCTTTTTTATTTCTAACTACAATAATTCTTGTAATTTTCATTTTTAGAAAAGTTTGATCTTCAACGGTAACACCCTCAGGGTATTTTTTTGCTAAATCAGATAGGAATGCATCTCTTTCTGCTTCTGTCATTTTTTTGGCCAAATCAGCTTTTGCTTTTGCTTCCTCCTCCATGGCTTTTTTTTGCGCTAATTCCTCCTCTGAGAATGTTTTTACAGGTTCAGTTTTTTGGGTTTGTGATCCAGCGCCAGTTTTTTTCTTGGGATCTTCTTTAGCTTTGCTAGCTTTTGCTGCATCTGCCTCTGCAAGCATTTTAGCCAATTGTTCATCTTTCGCTTTTTTAGCGGCTTCGGCATCAGCTATTCTCTTTGCTTCTGCTTCTGCTTTTAATTTGGCTTCCTCAGCAGCTTTTTTAATAGCATCATCTTTCAATTTTTTAGCTGCTTCCACTTCCGCAAGTATTTTTTCGCGTGCTTCTCTGGCAGCTCTTGCTTCAGCTTCTTCCTTAGCCTTTTCTTCAGCATCAATTTTTGCTTTTGCATCAGCCTCCTCCTTTGCCTTTTTTAGCGCTTCTAGGCGAGCCTTTGCATCAACATCAGCTTTTATTCTTGCATCCTCATCTACTTTTGATTTTTGAGCAGCAGAAATTTTTGCATTGGCTGTTGCGTCATCGTACTTAGTTGCTAAAGCAATGTTATAAGAAGAAACGGCATCATCAAATTTCTTGGCAATTAATTTTTCATCACCTGCTTTAATATTCTTTTCAAATTCCGCTTTTTTCTTGGCTAACTCAGCTGCTGATTTTGCATCTGCTTCTGCTTTAGCTTTGGCCTCGGCTTCTGCTTTTAAACGTTCTGCTTCAGCTGTTTTGGATTTTTGTGCATTTGCAATTTTTGCATTGGCTGTGGCATCATCATACTTCACTGATAAGCCTGTGTTGTAAGAAGCAATTGCATCGTCATATTTTTTAGCTGTTAGTGCATCATCTCCTTTCTTGATTGCTGCTTCAAATTCTGC
>CAMBZU010000089.1 GCA_945872355.1 Chitinophaga pinensis | reverse complement strand
ATTGTTGCGTGTAAGCTTGCTATAGTTTGTATGTTTAATGCGCTATGTAACACAGTAACATCGCTATACCCGATAATCCATTTCGGATTTTCGCGTAAAGCGTTAAAATTAATTTCATCAATAATGCGCATAGTGCCATAGCCACCGCGCGCAATAATAATGGCTTTCACATTTTTATCATCTATCAAGCTTTGTAAATCATTTTTTCTTTGCTCATCACTCCCGGCAAATTGGTTTTCAACAGCAAATAAATGAACTGCAAATTGTACTTTGTATCCATTCGATTCAATTATATTTACTGCACTTTCAAGTTCTTCTTTGCTTATTTTACGAGCTGTTGCAGTTATTCCTATGATGTCTCCTTTTTTGAGGAAAGGTGGTATTAGCATTATGTATTATATTTGCCTGCTAAATTATAAACTTTTAGTAAAGCTAACACCTGCCATTCAATAATTTTATTGAGATGCGCATGTTATTATAAAGATAAAATATATGTCAGATACTAATTATAAAAGAACTACTGTTACTGCTGCTTTGCCTTATGCTAATGGTCCTGTGCATATAGGTCATTTGGCTGGATGTTATTTACCAGCGGATATTTTTACACGCTATTTGCGTTTAACTAAAAAGGATGTGTTGTTTATCTGCGGAAGCGATGAACATGGCGTGCCCATTACAATTAAAGCAAAAAAAGAAGGAATTACACCCCAGCAAGTGGTTGATAAATATCATAAAATGATGGGTGACTCATTTAATGAATTTGGAATTAGCTTTGATATTTACTCACGAACATCGAGTAAAACGCATCATGAAACAGCCAGCGATTTTTTTAAGGTGCTATTTGATAAAGGTGTTTTTACTGAAGAAGTTACCAAACAATATTTTGATGAAAGCGCTCATCAGTTTTTAGCTGATAGGTATATTATGGGAACCTGCCCAGTTTGCAGCAATGAGAATGCCTATGGCGATCAGTGCGAGCGTTGTGGAAGTACATTAAATGCAACCGATTTAATTAACCCACATTCTACATTGTCGGGTGCAACGCCAGTGTTGAGAGATACAAAAAATTGGTTTTTACCTTTAGATAAATTATCGCCTAAGATTTTAAATTATATTGAAAGTCATAAAGATTGGAAAGCTAATGTTTATGGCCAATGTAAGAGTTGGTTGGTAAGTGGCGATGGTTTGCAGCCTAGGGCAATGACACGAGATTTAGATTGGGGTGTGCCTGTTCCGGTTCATGGTGCAGAAGGAAAGGTGCTATATGTATGGTTTGATGCACCTATTGGCTATATTTCAGCAACAAAAGAATATGCCAAACAAATAAATAATGAAGATGCATGGAAAGATTGGTGGCAAAAGGATGATACACGTTTAATTCATTTTATTGGAAAGGATAATATTGTTTTTCATTGCATTATTTTCCCTGCAATGTTAATGGAGCATGGAGATTTTGTGTTGCCCGATAATGTGCCAGCCAATGAGTTTTTAAACTTAGAAGGTGAAAAGATTTCTACCTCACGCAATTGGGCAGTTTGGTTGCATGAGTATTTACATGATTTTAAGGATATGCAAGATGTGTTGCGCTATACACTTTGCAGCAATATGCCTGAGACTAAGGATAATGATTTTACATGGAAAGATTTTCAGGCAAAAAACAACAATGAGCTTGTTGCTATTTTGGGGAATTTTATCAACAGAACTTTGGTGTTAACACATAAATATTATGCGGGTAAAGTGCCTGCTATGAATGCTTTGCAGGATATTGACAAGCATTGTTTGAATGAAATGATTGAAGCACCAAAGCGCATCAGCGAAAGCATAGAAAAATTTAGATTTAGAGAAGCCTTGGCAGAATTTATCAATTTAGCGCGCACTGGAAATAAATATTTAGCAGATACAGAGCCTTGGAAACTGTATGGAAAAGACAATGATAGGGTTGCAACCATTATGCATGTATCGCTCCAATTAACTGCTTGTTTAGCAGTTTTAAGTGAGCCTTTTTTACCTTTTAGCTCAACTAAAATTTACAACATGCTCAATTTGCAAAAAACAGATTGGACACAATTAAACAATCATCTTTTAGCTGTTGATGATGTGATTGGCGAAGCTTCATTATTGTATAGTAAAATTGAAGATGAAATGATTGAACAACAAATTGAAAAATTACATCAATCAAAGCAAATGAATATTGCACAAGAGGAGGCCGCTGCTCCAGTAAATGTTGCACCACAAAAAGCAGAAACTAGTTTTGATGATTTTACTAAAATGGATATTCGCACAGGCACTATTATAGAAGCAGAGCGTGTGCCTAAAACTGATAAATTATTGAAACTAAAAATCAATACAGGTATTGACGAAAGAACCATCGTTTCGGGCATTGCACAATATTATGCGCCTGAAGATATTATTGGTCAAAAAATTTGTATGCTGGTTAATTTAGCACCCCGTAAAATTAAAGGTATTGAAAGTCAAGGTATGATTTTAATGGCAGAAAATAGTAAAGGCGAGTTGTGTTTTATGACACCTACCAAGGATTTTAATAATGGATCGTTGGTGAAATAGGTTGGGGTTTCAACCTTAACCTATGAAACGGAGTCATCATATAATAGCTGAGTAATGCCTCAATCATATACAAGAATATGGATACACGCTGTGTGGGGAACCAAACATAGGTTCCCGTTTATCAATATTGATGTAGAAGGAATAATTCATGATTTCATTAGGGAGCAGTTTAGAGTGCAAGGATGTCCTGTAAGGATAGTAAATGGAACACCAGACCATGTGCATTGCTTGTTTTTATTGACACCTAAAAAATCTATTGCAGATGTTATAAAACAAGTAAAAGGAAGTAGTTCACATTTTATTAATGAGCAACAATTGATAGATGAAAAGTTTGGTTGGCAGAATGGCTATGGGGCTTTCTCTGTATCTGATTCAGCAACAGAGATAGTTTTTAAGTATATCAAAAAACAAAAGCAACACCATCGCATCGAAACATTTGAGCAAGAGTTCGAAGAGATGTTTACTTTTTATGACTTGGAGGAGTAGTTAGGTTTTTGATTTTAACTTACGGTTCTTAGTGTCGTATACTTTGTAAAGTTGGGTTGAAACCCAACTTTATGGATGATATGTTATCCCCCAATCTGAATCATACTTCTATCGCTATTGCTGTGTAAATCATTCATCCCGCCTAAGGCGGCAGCTTTATTTATTACATTTTGCTGAATGAGTTCAAGTAAATTTTCTCCATTTCTCAACGGAGTTAATAAATCAGTTTCATTTTTTGCAAAAAGACAATTTCTCAATTTGCCATCAGCTGTTAAACGCAGTCTGTTGCAGCTTTCGCAGAAAGGATTTGTGACTGTGGTAATGAATCCAAAATTACCTTTATAGCCCTTTACTGTATAATTTCGTGAGGTACTGTTTGTTTCATCTTCAATTTTAAGGATGTCGAATTGCTCGGCTAAAGTATTTAAAACAGTTTCATAACCGAGTACCTTTTCTTTGTTCCACTCATTTTTTTCGAAAGGCATAAATTCAATAAAACGTACATCAATCGGATGCTTTTCTGTCCATTTTATAAAATCAATAATAGCATGCTCATTTATATTTTTAAGCATCACCAAATTAATTTTTACATTAATATTTAAAGTCAATAAATGGTTGATATGCAACATTATTTTCTCCAATTGCCCAGTATGCGTAATGCGCTTAAATTCCTCAGCATCTAAACTATCTAAACTAATATTGATGTTATTTACATTGTATTTTTCTAAGTTTTTGAAATGTTTATCGAGTAAGAGGCCATTGGTGGTAAGGCCAATATTTACAGGCAATGTAGCTAGTTTTTCTAGAATCTGTTCGAAGTCTTTTCTCAACAATGGCTCACCACCTGTTAAACGAATTTTAGTAATGCCATTTTGAACAAAAATACTGGCCAATTCAAAAATCTCATCAGCTGTCATCAACTTATTACTCTTTGTTCCATGGTAGGAGCTCAAAGGCATGCAATAGCTGCAACGCATGTTACAAGCATCGGTTAATGAAATTCTTAAATAAGTGTGCTTGCGGCCAAATTGGTCAATCAACATATAAAAACTAATTTACAAATATAGGCACACAAATGTATTTTGATTTAATTTGTAGCATATATCTTTTGAATTGATAAATTGTGGATGTAATTAATATCATATTTTTAATTAGTTTAGGCTTAGTTGCATTTTTCTACTCATCAGTTGGACATGGCGGAGCTAGCGGATATATTGCAATGTTTGCATTGTTTGGATTGATTTCTCCTTCAATGAAATCTTTTGTTTTGCTCATGAATTTAGGGGTGGCTTCAGTTGCCTTTTATCAATATGCTAAACACAACCATTTTAATTTAAAACACTTTGTGCCTTTTGGATTGGGCGCAACACCAATGGCCTATTTGGGCGCAAGTTTAAAAATAGATGCACTTTTTTATCACTACATATTAGCAGCATTTTTGGTTTTTTCAGTCATTTATTTGCTTGGTTTTTTTCAACATTTTGAAAATCGGTTTAAGATCAATTACGAGGCATGGAAGGCTTTCTTTATAGCTGCAATAATTGGCTTTATTTCTGGTGTTACAGGTGTAGGAGGAGGAATTTTTTTAAGCCCTATTTTATTATTATTGGCTTGGGGCAATGTAAAACAAACGGCTGCAATTGCTGCTTTGTTTATTGTGCTTAATTCATTGGCAGGCCTAATTGCCATAGAAAATATAAAGCAATATATTTCGCAAGATTTATTACTTAAAATCATTGTAGTGCTTGGCTTTGGTTATTTTGGCAGCAGATGGGGGGTTAACATTGAAAATACCACTACGTTAAAACGTATGTTGGCTTTTGTGCTTTTGTTAGCTGCTGTTAAATTGTGTTTGGCATAGCTCAATACCCCAATATTCATACTTACTAACAATGTTGCTTTAATATTTCTTTTTGTTGATTGCGCTAGCTAGTTATATATTTGATGCTTAATTAATAAAAAAGCTATGGAAATTCCTAAGGGTAAACTAATTTCGGTGGGGGGGAATGAAGATAAAGGAACAGATATTGAGAAAAATTTTGAACCAAAAGATTATCTCAATTTTTTTGAATTTGGCATCTTAAAGCGCATTGTAAAAGAGCTTAAAAATGATAAAGATTCAAGAATAGAAGTTATTACCTCTGCAAGCATGATACCTGAGGAAGTTGGTGATAATTATATTGATGCCTTTGCTAAATTAGGTGCCAATAATATTGGTGTAATGCATATTAAAAAGCGCGAAGATTGTTTAACTCCTGAATACATTGAGCGAATTAAAAATTGTGATGGTGTAATGTTTACAGGTGGAAATCAATTACGCTTGAGCATGATTTTTGGCGGTACCGAAATTTTGAGCATACTTCATGAAAGATACATGCACGAAGATTTTGTAATTGCTGGTACAAGTGCAGGTGCCATGGCAATGAGTAATACTATGATTTATCAAGGCGTTAGTAATGGCTCTCTTTTAAAAGGGGAAGTTAAAATTACCACTGGCCTAGGATTTTTGCATAACGTAATTATCGATTCTCATTTTGTAAAACGTGGGCGTTTTGGCCGTTTGGCGCAAGCAGTTGCAGGAAATCCTGGCTGTATAGGTATTGGCTTAGGCGAAGATACTGGGGTGCTAGTTACCAATGGTAATAATATGGAAGCAATTGGATCTGGCCTTATTATAATTTTTGATGGGCATAATATTAAACATAGCAATATTGCAGATGTTGAAGAAGGAACGCCACTTTCAATAGAAAATATGATTGTGCACGTGATGGCAAAAGGAAATCATTTCCATATCCGTCAACGCAAGTTTTATTCAGACCATGCAGCAGTGAATGCATAATAATTCGCATAAAATTTTATTGTTCGACGGGCTTTGCAACCTTTGTAATACCTCTGTGTTGTTTGTTATTAAAAGAGATGCAAAAAAAGAAATAAGATACGCTGCTGTGCAATCAACCCAAGGTAAGTTATTGATGAAAAAATATGGAATTGTTGAAGCATACCTTGGCTCCTTAATTTTTATTGATGAAGAAAAAGTGTATTTGAAAAGTAGCGGTGCATTGCGTTTATGTAAATATTTGAAAGGCTTGTGGCCTATTTTGTTTGTTTTAATGATCATACCACCTTTTATAAGGAATACGGTTTATGATATAGTTGCAAAACATCGTTATAAATGGTTTGGTAAAAAACAAACATGTATGGTGCCTACCTTGGAATTAAAATCATTATTTTTAAATGATGAAAATCAAGCTTAGTTTATTACTATTTTTTTTAGTCACTTTATCGTGCAAATTATTTGCTCAAGATATTGCAGCGAGCCATGCATATTGGGTTTTCTTTACAGATAAGAAAGAAGTTAGTTTTGATCCATACTGCTATTTTCATAGAAATACCATTGAAAGAAGGATGAATGCAGGTATTGCTTTGAATGATATTACTGATTATCCTTTAAATCAAAATTATGTAAGTGCAATTGCACAGCTCTGCGACTCAATAACTATTGAAAGCAGGTGGATGAATGCTGTAAAAATATGGGCTTGTGATGCTGAGCAACTTTCGAAAATAAAGTCATTTTCTTTTGTGATGGAAGTGAATGATGCTTTCAATGGAGCGTTGATATTGGCTTCGCACACTGAAACAAAACCAACATTACTTAAAGAAAAAGATTTAAAGTTAGCTTCACAACAGTTAGAAAATTTGGGATTGAGTGCTTTCAAAAAATCAAACATTGCCGGCAAAGGAATAAGAGTGGCAGTTTTTGATGCAGGCTTTCCTGGGTTAGATAAACATGAAGCATTTGAAAAGCACAGAACTGAAAAACGCATTGTTGAAACTTGGAATTTCTTAAAAAAAAATCATGAGGTATATCAAGGTGGAAGTCATGGAATTATGACCACAGGATGCGTTGCTGGAAATTCAAAAGAAATACAAACAGGACTTGCAACAGATTGTGAATTGCTTTTGGCGCTCACAGAATTTAATCTGCGAGAACCTTTTAAAGAAGAAGAATATTGGTTGGCAGCAGCAGAGTGGGCCGATAAAAATGGTGCTGATATTATTAGCAGCTCCTTGGGTTATTCCTTTGAACGGTATTTTTATAAAGATATGAATGGCCACACAAGCTTAGTCTCAAAAGCTGCGAGGATGGCCATCAGAAAAGGAATTTTAGTGGTGAATAGTGCGGGCAACGAATACACTAACCCTTGGCAATTTATAATTACACCTGCAGATGTTGATAGTGTTTTGACTATTGGTGGCGTTGATCCTAAAACAGGTTATCATATTTCTTATAGTAGTATCGGCCCCAATAGTAAAAATATAATGAAGCCAAACGTTTGTGCTTTTGGTCATGTTTTAACTTCCAATAAAAATGGTTTTTCGCAGGTGGATGGCACTTCTTTTTCATGCCCCTTAATTGCTGGTTTTGCTGCTTGCGTGTTGCAGCTTCATCCCGAATTGAAAGGAAAACCTATGGATTTATTTGATTTAATCCAACGTAATTCTACCTTATATCCTTATTTCGATTACATGCATGGATTTGGTGTTCCTCAGGCATCCAAAGTGATGAAGGCAGAAGTGCCACAATTGCCCACTTTTGATTTCGATATAAGGGATGATGGCTTAATAATAAAATTGAAAGAAGTTAATATTATTGATCCTATAACCCAAGCAAAACAGCCTGTTTATTATCATATTGAAAACGAAAAAGGTGTGATTGTAGATTATTATTTAATAACAGCCGAAGAACAAGAGGTCATCAAATTTGAATTTAGGTTATACAAAAAAGGACAAAAATTAATGATTCATTATGATGGCTACACTGCCAGTTATACCTTTTAAATAAAAGTATTATGCAAAGAAATTTACTACAAGTTTTTTTAGTTTTTGTGATCAGCTTATTTTCTGTAAGCATAGGGTACAGTCAAAAACAAATCATCCATCAAAATTTAAAACAGGATACGCTAAAAGTTGATCGCGGTCCAAACTCCCGAAAATTTACGCATGCTTATATAATTGTAGGAGGTGTTGTGCCTGATTCAAAAATTATAAATCCCACATTTAGTCATGAATTTGGATTTGGTTGGTTAAAGAAAAGAAAATTAAGTAATGCCTTTTCCGTGGGATATGATTTTGCTTTTTCTTACCGAAATTATCGCATCAAAGATACTTCTTATTATGCTTTACCACTGGGCTCTACCTTAATTAAAGAAAGACTTTACACACGCAATTTACAATTGAAACCGTGGTTCAGAATTAATTTGGGGAAGCATGGAAATACCCTTGGTAAATACATTGATCTTGGTGCCTTTGGTGAATGGAGCTTTGGCCGCACACATTATTATAAATTTGAAAACACTAAAGGCACGCCACAAGGAGTAAAGGGTGAATATTTATTAAAGAAACAAGACTGGTTTTTGCCATTTAATTATGGTGCAATGCTAAGAATTGGTTATAATAAATGGAGTTTATTTGGGATGTATAGAGTAAGCGATATGTTTAAGGATAATATCTTTTTTAAAGAAATGCCAAGGATTACAGTGGGGGTTAATTATGCTATTTATTGATTAAAATTTTGAATAATTCATACATCAACGGCTTTAAATCCTTTTTAAAATTAGAGAAATCGCTTTCTCCAAATTCCATTGAGGCTTATATTCATGATGTAGATAAATTGGCGCAGTATGCCGAAATGAGACAATTAAAGCAGTTTCCGTTAGGCATTACATTCCAAGATTTAAAAGAGTTTATAAAGTGGATCAATGAGTTAGGTTTAGCCGCTAACTCACAAGCACGTATTATCAGTGGCTTGAAAGGTTTTTATAAGTATTTGTTATTGGAGAATTTGATTGTAAAAAATCCCACAGAACTTTTAGAAACACCAAAGTTAGGCAGAAAATTACCTGATACTTTATCTGTTGATGAGGTGAATGCATTAATTGAAGCATTAGATTTATCATTGCCCGAAGGCATGCGCAACAAAGCCATTTTAGAAACAATGTATAGTTCTGGATTGCGTGTAAGCGAAGTGGTAAATTTGCAAATATCTAATTTGCATTTTGAGATTGGTTTTATTAAAGTAACTGGCAAAGGGAGTAAGGAAAGATTAGTTCCTATTGGTAGTTCAGCTATTAAAGCCATAAAATTATATCGCGAAAGTGTGAGAGTAAATTTGCGCATTAAAAAGGAATTTGAAGATATTTTATTTTTAAATAGGAGAGGAGCAAGGCTTACTCGTAATATGATTTTTATTATCATAAAAGGTTTAGCAGAAAAAATTGGTTTGCATAAAAATATTAGTCCGCATACCTTGCGGCATAGTTTTGCAACGCATTTGATTGAAGGCGGTGCCGACCTTAGAGCAGTGCAAGAGATGCTCGGGCATGAAAGTATTACAACAACCGAAATTTATACGCATTTAGATAGAGAGTATTTAAGAGATACGATTATTCAGTTTCATCCGAGAGCGAAGTTAATTTGATTAATTAGCTGATTAGCTGATGAGCTAATTTGTTGATGAGAAATGTGAAAATTTAATATGAAATGAGTTAATTTGAAAATTTGAAAATGGATAATTTGAAAATTGCTGTAAATAAACTATTTCACTTAACGGGCCACAAGGCTGCTGTTTATGCATTGGGAGCGAGTGATGACGAGCGTTTGATATACACCGGCAGCAGCGATAAAATGATTGCACGATGGAATATTGCGGAGAAAAAAGCTGATAATTTTGCAGCTACCATGCCTTTGGCTGTTTATCAATTGTTGTATGATAGTAAGTTGAACAGAATGTATGCAGGCAGCGGTGGTGGTGCTGTTCATGTGATTGATTTGACCTCAAAAAAGGAGATTAAAAATTTAATTTTGCACCCTAATGCAGCCATTTTTGATTTAATAAAAGTAGAAAAACACAATTTAATTATTTCGGCTGCTGCTGATGGAACTATTGCTGCTATTGATGTAGATAGTTTTCAGTTGATTTCAAAAAATAAATTATGCGAGCAAAAAATAAGGAGTTTATGTTTTATTGAAAGCTTACAGGTATTGCTTGCAGCCAGTGGCGATGGTTATATCAGGGTGCTTGAATTGCCTACTTTAAAAGTGGTGAATGAGTTTTACGCACATGGTTTATCTGCCAACAAAGTAATCAAACATCCAACAAAAGATATCATTTTGAGTGGAGGTAGAGATGCTCATTTAAATATTATTGAATGGCCATCTTGTAAAATAATTGAAAAAATACCTGCCCACAATTTTGCTATTTATGATATTGCATTTAATCCCAAAAATAGCCTATTCGCAACCGCTTCACGCGATAAAAATATTAAAATATGGGATGCTAATAACATGCAATTTTTATATCGTATTGATAAAGAAAAAAATGAAGGTCATATTAACTCTGTCAATAAATTATTATGGTCATCTTATGAAAATACGCTTGTTTCAACTGGCGATGATAGAAGTGTGATGGGGTGGAAAATAAATATGGAGGAATAATGAAGCAGCAACTTGATATTGATAAATATTTGAATCACGAAGGTTTTATTGCCTACTTAGAAAGCTTGATGCCCGAAAGTAAAAAAATGAGAATATCAAAAGTATTGCCCTTTCGAACCAGGCATGTGGTTACCGTAGTTGAAAATGTTTTAGACTCCAATAATACAAATGCTTTATTGCGCACATCTGAAGCATTAGGAATACACGAAGCGCATTTAGTTTATGGTAATATTAAATACCTCCCTCAAAAAAGTGTTTCTAAAGGGGCGCATTTATGGATGGACAATTATAATTATGGTACTATAAATGTTGATAATGCGCTTGATTGTATCAATCACTTAAAGCAAAAAGGATATCAAATTATAATCACATCGCCAAACGCAACAAATAACGTAGCGCATTTAAATATTGAAAAACCCTTAGCAATTTGCTTTGGTCAAGAGAGTAAAGGAATTAGCCAAACCTTTATGGATCATGCTGATGCCAGTATTTGTATTCCACAATATGGCTTTACAGAAAGTTACAATGTAGCAGTAGCTGCAGGTATGATATTGTTACCATTAATGGAGAGATTAAGGCAATCAACTGTGAATTGGCAATTGAGCGAATCAGATAAAAATGTAGTGTATAAAAAGTGGTTGTTAAACGCTACCGAGCAGTTAGATGCGCATTATACAAGATACAGCATGTAAAAAAATCATTACGTTGTTAATGTTGAACTGTTGAGATGGGGAAGTTTGTAATCAGCTGATTGTTCAATGGCTTTCATTACTATTTCTAAAAGTAAATCACCATCTTCTTCATAGCTTAAATTTAAAGGTGCTTTAAAATTAACTTCAAGTGTTACGCCTTTCTTTTTTAAAAATAAACCCTTTTTGTCAAATGCCCTCCTAAATCCATTGATTGTAACAGGAATTACAATAGGCTTATATTTTTTTATGATATGCGCAGTGCCTCTTCTACCAGGGGCAAAAGCTTTTGTTGTTCCTTGCGGGAAAGTTATTACCCATCCATTGTTTAATGCTTCGCCAATATTACTTATATCATTCATATCAACTTGGCGGTTCACTTCTTGTCCATTTGCACGCCATGTTCTTTTGATAGAAACTGAACCAGCATAGGCAAATATTTTGGGTAAGAAGCCACTTTTCATGGTTTCTTCGGCTGCAATAAAATAGGTGTCAACCTTAGGATTTAAAAGGTAAATAGGATTTTTAATTTTATTTTTGAAATTCCACTTATTACTACAAAATATATGTATCATAGCAATTACATCAGCAAAATAAGTTTGATGATTGCTCACAAAAAGTACATTCCTTTTTGGTAAATCTTTAAGGTTTTCTGTACCGCTAATTTTGGTTTTGTTGATCCAGTTTAATCGAGGGAAAGTAATTATACCAATGATAGCTATCAAAACTTTTTTCAAAGGAATAATATGCCCAAAAACATCGCGTTTAAGCAATTTGAATTTACTTTTTGA